>DASXQM010000087.1:0-8786 GCA_036507195.1 Pyrinomonadaceae bacterium
CGCTCGCGCCGCGTGCGACAGAGTTGCGCTCTTTCGATAAACCAGATACAGGCGTCGCTCCAATTTCATTTCGCGCACGGTAAGAGCTGCGACCTGCCCACGAGCAATTTCCGCCTGGGCCGTTAATCTTGGAATCAACGCGACGCCCATGCCGCTCTCAACGAACCGCTTGATTGCTTCGAGGGTTGGCATCTCCAGCGAAATGTTCAGCGGTGTGCGAAACTTTTCAAAAGTTCGCACAACTCTTTCTCGATAAGGCGAGGGAACGTTGTGGGCGATGAATGATTCTGCTCCCAGCTCGCGTACCGAAATGACCTTCCTGGCTGCGAGTGGATGATTGAGCGGAACGATCAGCGCCAGTTCATCCGTCAATACTGCCACCGAGGCAATCGCCGGGTCGCTCGGCTTGAAGGAGACTATTCCGATTTCCGTTTCGCGGGCGAGAATTTCTGAGGAAATCCGACTTGCCAGGCTTCGTTTCACCTCAATCTTGATGTGGGGATGACGCGCGCGAAACACTGGCAGGAGAGGCAACAAATACATGACCGTATATTCGTTTGCACTCATGCTCAGCTTGCCGCGCTGAAGGCCTTTCAACTCCTTAATGGCAGCGTGAGCGCTTTGCCGCAGATTCAGCATCTGCTGGGCGTGACCCAGGAGCACGCGGCCTGCGGCGGTCATGGTTCCGTCCTTTGAGGAGCGATCGAACAATGGCTCGCCGATTTCCGTTTCCAGCCGCCGAATAGCCTGGCTGACGGCCGGCTGAGTGCGGTGGAGGCGCTCCGCAGCCCGGGAAAAACTCTTTTCCTGTGCGACTGCTATGAGCACCTCAAGCTGGTTTATGTCCATTGCAGTACCTCCTTTGCTTATCCGAACCAGACGTGGGGGTTATGGTATCACGGTCGCTTATGTTGTCATAAAAATTATAACTTTGACTATTCGCGGGCCAATCCCCTAACATTCAGGCTTTTGCTGGAGGTTGTGGAATGGCTAAAGAACGAATCACAGTGTTTGATACCACGCTGCGTGACGGCGAACAGTCGCCTGGCTGCTCGATGGATCTGCCGGAAAAGGTTCGCATGGCGCGACAATTGGAAAGTCTCGGAGTTGACGTAATCGAGGCCGGCTTTCCGATTGCCTCAGAAGGCGACTTTGCGGCAGTGAAAGCGGTGGCGCGCGAATGCCGTAAGGTGACGATAGCGGCGCTTTGCCGTACTTCGGAACAGGACGTCTTAAGAGCCGCTGCGGCGTTGGAACACGCAGCCCATCCGCGCATTCATACGTTTGTTGCCACCTCCGACCTGCATCTCGAATACAAGCTGAAAAAGAGTCGCTCTGAGGTGATCGAGATGACTCGCCAGGCCGTCTCACTCGCGCGCGAATGTGCTGAGGAAGTCGAATTCTCCGCGGAGGATGCGACCAGAAGCGACGTTGACTACTTGTGCGAAGTGTTTGCCACCGCGATCGAGGCGGGCGCCACAATCATCAATGTCCCAGACACTGTTGGCTACACCATGCCCGCCGAGTTTTCCCGGCTGGTACGCAGGGTTCGTGATCAAGTAGTCGGCGACCGCAAAGTCACGATCAGCGTGCATTGCCATGATGACCTGGGACTGGCCGTGGCCAATAGTCTGGCTGCCATTGATGCGGGCGCACGACAGGTCGAATGTACGATCAATGGCATTGGAGAACGCGCCGGGAATGCGTCGCTGGAAGAGATCGCGATGGCCTTAAAGGTGCGGGCCGATCAGCTTCCTTTCGAAACGGGTATTCAGACTCAGGAACTCTACCCGGCCAGCCAACTGCTTTCGTCGATCATTGGCTGCCCGGTGCAGCCGAATAAGGCGATCGTTGGGCGCAACGCTTTTGCGCATGAAGCCGGCATACACCAGCACGGGGTGATCAGTAATCCGCTCTGCTATGAAATCATGACACCGGAATCGGTGGGTGTGCCGGCGAGCAACCTCGTTTTGGGTAAGCATTCGGGACGGCACGCGCTGGCTCTGCGTTATGAAGATCTCGGCTATTCAATGCAGCCGGCGGAAGTGGACGACATCTACGAGCGTTTCACCTCACTTGCCGATCGCAAAAAGCGCATCTATGATCAGGACCTAATCGCACTGCTCCAGGTGGGATCAGAGATTAGAGATCAGAGGTCAGAGGTCAGAAGTTACTTAGACTAGATGCCGATTGTCCCATTCTTGACTAACGACTGACTGCCGACTGCCGACTGCCGACTTCTGACTGCTGACTTCTGACCCCTGATCGTTATGGCTAGTACCTTGTTCGAAAAGCTCTGGGACGCTCACGTCGTGCGCGAACCCGAAGACCAACCCACACTTCTTTACATCGATCTGCATCTTGTCCATGAAGTAACTTCGCCACAGGCGTTTGAAGGTCTGCGTGTTGCCAATCGTCGCGTGCGGCGGCCTGACCTTACTGTGGCGACAGTGGACCACAATGTTCCTACTACGGATCGCAGTTTGCCGATTGCCGATCCCATTGGCGCAAAACAAATAGATACCCTCCGGCAAAACTGCCAGGATTTCGGCATTCAACTCTTCGATATCCATTCGGCAGAGCAGGGCATAGTGCACGTCATCGGACCGGAGTTAGGGCTGACCCAACCGGGAATGACGATCGTCTGCGGCGACAGCCACACCAGCACTCACGGAGCCTTCGGCACGCTCGCGTTCGGCATCGGCACCAGTGAAGTAGAGCACGTACTCGCCACGCAGTGCCTGCCTCAAAACAAGCCGCGCACTATGCTGATCGACGTCCGCGGCTCGTTACCGGAAGGGGTTACCGCAAAAGATCTCGCATTGAGCATCATCGGTCGAATCGGCACCGATGGGGCCACGGGACATGTAATCGAATATGCGGGCGACGCCGTGCGTGAGCTTTCAATGGAAGGCCGCATGACTCTATGTAATATGAGTATCGAGGCTGGAGCGCGAGCAGGGATGATCGCGCCAGATGAAACTACGTCCGCATATTTGCAGGGCCGAAGATTCGCGCCGCAAGGCGCGGCCTGGATTGAGGCACAGGATTATTGGAAAACTCTCCGCAGTGACAACGATGCCAGGTTTGACCGCAAAGTTGAACTCGACGCCTCAGCACTGGAGCCGCACGTGACCTGGGGAACGAGTCCGGGAATGGTTGTGCCGGTGACTGGTTGTGTTCCCGATCCGGCTGCCGCGAAGAGTGAAGCTGATCGGCGGGCCTCGGAACGGGCGCTGGAATACATGGCGCTAACTCCACGCACCAGGATTCAGGACATTCAGGTGGATCGAGTTTTTATCGGCTCGTGCACCAATGCACGAATTGAAGATCTGAGGGCGGCGGCTCGCATCGTCAAGGGATACCAGACCAGTCGATCGGTAAGCGCTATGGTGGTTCCCGGTTCGCAAGCAGTGAAGCGCGCGGCCGAAAGTGAGGGCCTCGATCGCATCTTTCGCGATTCCGGCTTCGAATGGCGCGAAGCCGGGTGCTCAATGTGTCTGGCTATGAACGCGGATATCCTGCAACCGGGAGAACGCTGCGCCTCAACAAGTAATCGCAACTTTGAGGGACGGCAGGGTCGTGGTGGACGTACCCACCTTGTCAGCCCGATGATGGCCGCGGCTGCTGCCATAACCGGACACTTCACCGACGTACGTGATTGGAAATTCAAGTAAGAAAGCTATGACTCCTTTTCGCACTCACAACGGTACAATAGCTCCCCTCGATCGGGCGAATGTCGATACCGATCAGATCATTCCCAAGCAATTTCTCAAGCGAATTGAACGCACCGGCTTTGGCGAGTTTTTGTTTTACGACTGGCGCTTTCTGCCAAACGGTGAACTTGATTCATCCTTTGTCTTAAACGAGCCGCGTTATCGCGGGGCTTCGATTCTGATCGCCGGAAAGAACTTCGGCTGTGGCTCCTCGCGCGAGCACGCGCCCTGGGCGCTTGCCGACTATGGTTTTCGGGCCATTATTGCGCCGTCATTCGCTGACATCTTCGCCAATAACTGTATGAAGAACGGTTTGCTGCCAGTGACACTCCTGGAAGAAGAGGTGACCGCAGTCATTGAGAACGCGCGAACGATTGACCACTACGAACTCACCGTCGATCTCGAGTCACGCACAGTAACAGATGGCAGAGGTTTCTCGGCGTCGTTTGCGATTGATGATTTCCAGCGTCACTGCCTGATGGAAGGCCTCGACGACATTGGTCTGACTCTGCTTTATGAAACCGATATCGCGGCTTATGAGAGCCGCCGGTCCGTCATCCTCAGTTAGAATCCAAATCCCATCCTAACTTCATTTCGTGATCCGCCCCATCGCGTCCGACCGTTACCAAAGAAGCACCGTTACAGAACCGTGAGCGGTAGCGACCGGATCCTACGCTCATCCTGCGTCGACGATTTCCCGGCAGACAAGGTATCTCGAACGCGGTTGAGTGCCGGGATCCGGTCGCTACCGCTCACGGTTCTGTAACGAGTCGCCCACCGGCTACAATGTTCAGCGATGGTCGGAAATCGCGAGTGGCGGCCACTTCGCGGCGATGGAAGAGCCCGACCTGTTCATCAAAGACATAAGAGCTTTCTTTGGCTTCCGCTGCGATCTGCTGGATAAAAACAGAATGAGCGATAAAAAGTATTGTTGTGAAACGATGAGATACCAGTTGAATCTGCGGTGCGACCAACACCCAGGTACGCTCGACTGCGCTGATATTCTTGTCTGTCACTCAGAGCAATCGGATGAGTACGGCATCATCATTCATCATGGGGGCTCGTCCTATTCTGTTATTCAATACTGCCCCTGGTGCGGAACCAAGTTGCCCTAATCCAAGGTCAAGATATCGCTACTAAACTCGCGTTCTTTGTAACTGAACCCGCAGACCAACTGACGGAAACTCGTTTATTAAGGAGCGTATAATGTCAGACACGGAGAGCCACGCGCAACGGCTCCTTTTGATCAGCAACTCAACGCTCCATGGCAGTGGTTATCTGGATCATGCCGAAGAAGAAATTCGAGAAGCGCTTGGCTCCGGCAAACGCGTGCTCTTCGTGCCTTTCGCCCTCCACGATCGCGACGCTTATGCTGCGCAGGCGCGGACGCGCTTCGAGGCGATGGGATATGAGCTCGACTCGGTGCATGAGGCGGCGGATGCGAAGAATGCCATCAACCGGGCGGAAGCGATCTTCATTGGCGGCGGAAACACCTTCAGACTTTTGCTTGGTCTCTACCAGGCCGATCTGTTGCGCCCCATATGCGCGCGCGTTAAGGAAGGAATGCTTTACATCGGCTCAAGCGCCGGCGCTGTTGTGGCCGCGCCCACGATCAAGACGACCAACGACATGCCAATCGTGCAACCTCCGTCCTTCGACTCACTAGGGCTCATAAGTTTCCAGATTAACGCCCACTATCTCGATCCCGATCCCAACTCGACTCACATGGGCGAGACAAGAGAGGTACGGATCAATCAATTTTTGGAAGAGAATGAAACGCCCGTGGTGGGTTTACGCGAAGGATGCATGGTTAGCGTGGAGCGGGGCGCTCATCTGTTGAAGGGTAGGACTGACGCGCGTATCTTCCGCCGCGGGTTCGCGCCCGTGGAAGTCCAACCAGGATCTACTATCGACCACCTGGTCGGTTCGGTGACGGCAATCAGCCGACATTCCGAGTAAGCATGACTATTGTCTTTATCAGCTCGTTCCAGTTCACCGGCTTTGTTAGCTGCGTTTGGTAGCCGGCTGCCAGAGCACGTTCGCTTTCCTCTTGTCCCGCGTAGCCCGTTATTGCGATTGCCGGCAGGTTGCCGCCTTGCTCTGCCGTCCGGGATCTCAGCTTCCTGATTAAGTCGTAGCCGTCTTCTTCCGGCATTCCCAGGTCTGACATGAGTAGGTCCGGTTTCCATCCGTTATCACTCAAAACTTGCAGAGCTTCCGGCACTGAGCTGACCGAAATCACCTCGGCTCCCTGCGATCGCAGTACGAGCTCCAGCATTTCTCGCGAGTCAGGATCATCCTCGACTGTCAGCACCCGCAAACCGACCAGCTCGGGTTTGCCATCGGGCAGGGACTGGCCGGCCTGTTGCCGCCCAAACTCTGTCTCGACGCCTACGCAAGGAAGAGTTACGGTGAACGTGGTCCCTTTGTCCTGGCCATCACTGTGCGCTTTAACAACGCCGCCATGCAGCTCTGTCAGGTGACGCACAATCGCCAGACCCAGACCCAGGCCGCCGTGCCTTCTTGTCTTTGAGCTGTCCCCCTGTCGAAAAGGATCGAACACGTGCGGCAGGAATTCTGCGCTTATACCGGCGCCGGTATCGTTTATAACAATCTCATTGTGCGAGTGGCCGCCTTTCAACCAAACGTTAATTTGTCCATCGGCCGGAGAGAATTTCACTGCGTTTGAAAGTATGTTCCAAACGATTTGCTGCAGGCGATCAGGATCGCCCGACACGGGCCTGGCATTTGGATCAAGAGCAACGAAGATCTCAATCTTCCTTGCATCGGCGACCGGGCGCACTGAATCAATTGCAGCTCTGATTACCTGCTCCAGTTGGACCGGGCGGAGGTCGAGCCGGAAGTTTCCCGACACTATGCGAGAGACGTCAAGGATGTCTTCAATTAATTGGGCCTGTGCCTTTGCGTTGCGATCGATGATTTCAATAGCGCGATTTGACATCATTTCATCGAGCTGACCGCCGCTAAGCAGGCCGGTCCAACCTACTATGGCATTTAGCGGCGTGCGCAGTTCGTGCGAAACGATCGCCAGAAATTCGTCCTTGGTCCGATTGGCTGCTTCCGCTTCGGCACGCGCGGCGTGCGCCCGGCGCAACAATTCTTCGCGCTCTTCCTCGGCCCGTTTGCGTACGATGAACTGTCCAATCTGATTCCCAACGCTTCCAAACATCGACAATAGAGCGTCATCCGGTCTGCGAATCTCCGAACTGAAAAATTCCATCACTCCGAGAAAGTTTTCGCCAAACAGAATAGGAAATGCGAAGCCGGAGTGGAGACCATCTGCAATCGCAAACGGCGTGCGCGGAAAGTTCGCTTCGCGCGTGACATCGGGACTCCAGACAGGTTTCAGGTCGGCCCAAACACGCCCCGGCAAGCCAACTCCCGGTGCAAACGTTACTGCCTCAGTTGCTGATTTAAACTTTTCCACTTTCGCCGAGGGAGCTTGCCAGACGTTCAGACAACGCAATACCCCAGCCCTGGCGTCGAGAGTCCACATGTCGCCCACTTCCCAGTTGAGCGATTCACCTATCGTCTTCAGAATCCGTAGCGTAGCGTCGGTCAGTGCGGGCGATTCGGCAAGGATAAGCGTGACAGCGAGGTTGGCCGCCAGACGGCGTTCGCTTTCATGTAGTGTCGCCGCCACCACTCGCCGCTCTTCGACTGTAGCCGCAAGAAACATAAACATGACCACGTTGGAGCCCAGGAACACTTGCAAGACCAGCAGGGAGTCGTTGGGCGTTCGGCCGACAAATGGACCCAAACCCTGGGCCGTGCCCCATATCGCAAACAACGATACTACGATTGTCGCCAGCGTTACCCCGCGTTGGCCCAGCCGGAACGCGGCCCAAATGAAAAACGGCACAATCAGGCGAGACAGCGGATAATACTTAAGCGGAATTGGACCTGGCCCACCGAAGGTCGCCATTGAAGACACACCCAGCAATGTCAGCAGGAGCGCCGCTTCAACGTAACGCTTATTTGACCAGGGGCGAGATTCAGTGCCCCAGGTCAACAGCAGAGGAGCCACCACCAAAGCTCCCACCGTGTCGCCGAGCCACCACGTCATCCAGAGAGAGCCGAAGTCTTGCCACGCGGCGGCATGACCCAGGCACAAACTGAGAGTGCCAACGCTGGCGCTTACCATCGTGCAGAGAGATGCGACCAGCGTAAATTTAAAAACATCCCGGGCCCGATCAAAAGAATTGTGAAAATCCAGGTAGCGAAGTAGAAGGCCGGCCGACAGGGCTTCCAGAGTGTTGCCGATGGCAATGCCGGCCGTTGTCGCAACCGGCACCGGAGTCAACAGATTCGCGAGGAACGCTCCCAGGAGAATCGCGGGCCAGATGCGGTAGCCCAATAGCAGAACGGCGGCTATCGCTACACCGGTGGGCGGCCAAACCGCCGACACATTGGCGTGGATGAAAGCCAGCGACAGCCCGAGCCTCGCTGCTGCAAAGTAGATAACCGTAACAACGACTAGTTTTAGGAAGTAAATCGAATTACTTGAATCCCGGGACGTTCGTGGGAAAAACGCAGAGCCTGCCCGCGTCAGGTTGCTCTCTTTGCCGCCTGGTTGCTTAATCCAACTCATGGTATATGCGCCGAGCTCGGAAGTTGTCGCGCTTTGTGATTGAGAAACGGTTGCAACACGCCTGGGCTGCCTCGCACTGGTGATGCTTGCTTGCGTCAGCTATGGCCTATATACACTCTGCCCGGCGAGAGGAGGTATTGAGAGGCCGCATGAGAAAAACTTAAAATCCTGGTCAAGAACTGCTCGGAAGGCTTAACACGATTGTTCTCCCAAAAGCAATAGTGTCTACAATCGGTACTGATGCAGTTTGAGTGCTGGCCTTTAGTACAATGTGCAGGCCCATGAGGTCATCTATGAAGCGGTGTTCGATGTCAAGAACTTTTTGAATAGATCTCGACTGCGACGCCGCAGCGCCTCGATTAGTAATTGTTTGTTTGCTCTTTGACATGAGACTGTTAGTTTTAGTTTTACCGCCGTTAGCGGTCCTCAACTGAGCAAGGCTGACAAGCCACACTCAA
>DASXQM010000088.1:0-10533 GCA_036507195.1 Pyrinomonadaceae bacterium
AGTTTGACCTGGGCCAGTGCAACTGGGCCTCCCCTTCGGTCGCGCAACGTCTGCCAATTGAGCTTAAGCGTACCGATGATGAATTGAGCCATCGGATGGCGCAGGAAGTGAGAAGGATTCGATAGGCTGGGGACAGCACAAAGGAGACTGAGGATCATGAATTCAGACTGGATGGCAATTCAAAGCTTCCATCGCAGTCAGGAACTGCTCACGGCGATTAATGAACTGTCAATTCATTTGAAGCTGGAAGCGGCCGGGATCGCCGATGCACAGCAGACTGAGCGCGCTGAAGCAGGAAAGAAGAGGTTGGTGGATTTTCTTATACGATTGCAACCACTGCTGGAGACTGCCGAGCAGAATGATCGGGAGCCTGTGACAGGCGCGGATGCTCGTTTGCGCCAACTGGCACAACGGTTGGCGGAGTTCCGGCGTGTCAGCACCAGAGGGGGTTCGCCGCTACTGCGAAAATCGTTTGGAAAAATGATTGAACTTCTCGAGTCGGAGAAACCGGAGGATCGTGCTTCACTCCTGCTAGGTCTGAGAGATCTGCGCCGCCTGTTGGACGAACACTTGGAAACAGACACGCGGGCCTTGGTGGGAGGCTTCTAGGGGTGCAGAAGCAACTGCGCACTCAAAATGAAGACCTCCAGCGGAAAGTCGCTGCAATCATGCAATCGATTGGAGCCGCGTCCGTGCCGCAGCAATTGGAGCCCTATCGCCGGTGGTTGCAAGATCTGGTAAGGGGTCTAGACCTTCAGATCGAGAGGAACCTGATAAACCTTACGCGCTTAGGCGTAGATATCTTACCGGAAGTATTAGATCAAACCAGCATCGTCACCAGAGAAGTCTTTCTCCTTACGGATCGTTATCTCGGCCCTCTGCTGCGAGCCCAAACCACTGATAGCCTATCCCTCAAGTTGCTAGCCTGGATGCACAGCGAACATGCGAAGACGTGCGATCTTCCAGTCGCTTTTGCAGATGGTTCCTTTGGTTCGTGGCCGGTTGAATCATTGCCGACTTTATACGTAATTCCTCCTGGCGACCAGGAAAGGCTGCTCCATTTACCGCTTTGCTTTCACGAATTTGGACATTTGCTTTACGCGTGCCATCGAAGCGAAATGGATGACTTGGTAAAAGATCTGCAAGAGGTTATTGCGCGGAGGCTCGAACCGGTTTCCCGGCGCGACGACAAACAAGCGCAGCGAGAACAACAGAAGCGAAAGCAAATAGCAGAGCGTTGGTATGATTGGACGCAAGAGTTCTTCTGCGACGCTGTTGGGCTAACAATGTGCGGGCCAGCGTTCGCGCATTCTTTTTCCTTCTATTTTCGTGCGATCGGACAGGACGCTTATCAGCGTTCGTTCGCTGAGCAGATGCACAGTAGCCATCCTGTGACCTGGCTGAGAGTGCGATTGCTGGCTGATCGCGCTCGAACGATGGGTTGGAAGGATTTGGCTGATGAGATCGAGAATGATTGGCAGAATATCGCGGCAATGTTGGGGGTCGATGAAGATTATTTCGGCTGCTACGACGACGCCTTTCTCCCTGATCTGCAAAAAACGATTGATGACATGCTTACCGAGTCCGATCCTAGACACGCGAGCGCTGCGGAGATCAGCTTCAATGGAGCGATTAACAACTCAGTTACAGCCCCGGCAATTTTGAATTTCGCTTGGAGAATGCTTGAATCAGAGTCGTCTACATATGCACAATGGGAGAAGCGCGCAGTGAGAGAGTGGATGACATAGGGGTGCAGGGCTCTGCTTTGCAACATGGAATATAGTCACCTATTCACGGGGGCTCTTAAGGCCGTATTGGTTTCTTATCACATAATCTTCGATTTGCCCTTCTGATATTCTCAGTTAGAGTTGTGAAGTTTGGTTTCGGCGTTTTTATAACTCAATCCTTTGAGCGCCGGGACCTTGGTTTGAGCTGGTCTCGACTGGCGCTCATGTTGTACGTCCAAACGTAGCGCCAAGAGTGCGATTGCCGGCAAGATTATATAGACAATGAACGCTACCGTTGCGAGGATTGTGATTAGTAGTTTCCTTTTGCCTCGCATGCTGTAGCCAACGAGTACTCCAAGCAAGAATCTCATTTCTTCTGCTCCTCTGAATTTCTCCTTTGATCGCTGGGACGCTGTCCGCCCTATTTATTCTGTTTTGATTTTGACAATATTACAAACTGTGTAATACTCTTTGGTCAGGAGTTTTAATGACGGGCAGGCACCTACGAACGGGAAGAGAACGGAAAGGTTGGACTCAGGAGGAGGCAGCCTCTCGCCTAGGTGTGTCTCAGCCTTACCTTTCTTTATTGGAGAAAGAACTGCGACGCGTGCCTGAAAAATTGGCTCGTAAGGCTGCGACTGCGTATGGTTTGTCCGCTGTAACATTGCCAGTTGAGACTGGTTGGAATACCGTCCAACTCAAAAACGAGGCTGCTCTAGCAGCTGATCTCGCAGCTTTGGGATACCCCGGGTTTTCTCACCTCAAAGCCGGCCGAAAGAAGAATCCAGCGGCAGTCTTGCTTTCCGCGTTGAGCGCCCGAGACCTTAATAGTCGACTTACCGAGGCCCTACCCTGGGTACTGCTTAGATACGCCGATTTGGACTGGGAATCGTTAGTTAACGAGGTCAAAGTTAGGGACCTGCAAAACAGGCTTGGCTTTCTAACCTCGGTCGCCCGTAGAGTCGCTGAGAAGCGAGGAGAAACTGAGAAGGCCGAATGGCTTCGCAGTATGGAATCAACTCTGGAGCGATCTCGCTTGGTGCTTGAAGACACGCTGTGCCACGATTCGCTAACTAACGCGGAACGACAATGGCTTGAGAAATCTCGACCGGCCGAAGCTAAGTATTGGAGACTTTTAACAGACCTCGCGCCAGAGCACCTTAGCTATGCCTCCTGAGCATCTGCAGCTCGCGCTGAAATGCAGGAGATCAGAAACCATCATGAGCTTTCGATAGTTAAGGCTTTGGGTGTAAAGACTGAAATGCTGTCGCGAACTCGCGCTAGGGCCATAAAAACGGATGCTATGCCGCCGCGGGTCGTGCCCTGCTCGACAATTGCCGTTGTGACAAGTCCTGCTACAGATGCCTCAGGACTTACGAGCATCCGTTCGAGCATCGCTTGTTGGATAAGCAGTTAATAAAGCCGTACTTTGACAGCCTACTTGCAGAACTTGCTTGAGCTTTGTCTACGAACCTACCGACGATACAACGATGACGACACTAAAACTGCTTGCAGAGAAACCAAGTATTCCAACTACGACAGCGTGGTACTTGACGGATCTCGGTGAAGCGCGTGGCAAGCAGGAACTCTTCACCAAACAGTCGCCGCAGCGACTCAAGGTGTTGCGAGAACACGCCCTCATCGAAAGCGCGGTGTCCTCTAATCGAATCGAAGGGGTAGAAGTCGACAAGTCTCGCGTTGGGACGTTGATCTTCGGCAAGCCCGCATTCCAGGACCGCGACGAGGAAGAAGTGAGCGGCTATCGCGATGCGCTCAAGCTCATCCATGAACGTGGCGCAACGCTTCCCATTTCTGAAGCCACGATCAAGAAGCTGCACAAACTTTCTCGTGGCAAGATCTGGGACGCAAGCAAGTACAAAGAGAAGGATATCGATATCATTCAAACTTACCCTGATGGTCGCAGCCGAGTTCGCTTCAAGAGCGTATCGGCCAAACAAACGCCAAAGGCAATGGCGGAACTGATAGAACTATGGCAGCGCGGCATGCGAGAAAGATGGGCACATCCATTTGCTCTTGCCGCTGCACTGAACCTCGATTTTCTATGCATTCATCCTTTCCGTGACGGTAACGGGCGCGTTTCTCGTCTGCTGTTTTTGCTTGCTTGTTACCATTGTGGGCTGGAGGTTGGTCGCTATATCAGCCTTGAGCGCCTCGTCGAGCAGAACAAGGAGCGTTACTACGAAGTCCTCGAACAAAGTTCTCAAGGTTGGCACGAGGGCAAACACGATCCCTGGCCAACGATCAATTTCCTCCTCTACACGTTGACGCAAGCATGCAAGGAATTCGAAAACCGACTCGGCCAGGTTAAGAGTCCGCGCGGGGAAAAAACCGCCCTCGTTGAAGCAGCCATTCTCCGCCAGAGCGGCGAGTTCAGCGTGTCGGATATTCAGCGGGCTTGCCCGGGTGTCAGCGTCGACCTGATCCGCAAGGTGTTGAAGCGTCTAAGAGTCACTGAGATTGAATGCGTGGGTAGAGGGCCTACTGCCAAATGGCGTAAAAACCGGATAAAAAAGGCTAAATAGGTAATACCTATTTAATTAGGTATCAGATTAGGTAACGAAGTTCCCGGCACGCATGGCTCGTCACGGGATTCATCCCTGATCATCGTACCGATCGAGGAATTTCTGAAACTTCTCGAACAGTTTGTCCAGCCGTTGTCGCTGCTTGGCGTCGCGCGTGTGATTCGCTTCGGCAGCGACGTGTCCCTGAATCTCCTCGATGTCATCAAGTGACAGGTCAAGGCGCAATCGCTGGCCCTCGACGACGGCATGTCGGCCAAACTCCGCGCCGACCATAGTGCATGCGCGGATGTCTTCCAGTTCCTGACTGCTAAACGATACCGGCAGCTTGGTTCCGTAACGGACGCTCTTCCGATTCATATGACCAACTTAACATAGTGTTCACGGTGACCTGAATGGATGTCCATGATGGTTCTCATGCCGATTCGCTATTCGAAGAGTGCGCATGGTAGCGGATTCAGTATAATCCGTCTAAAACGATGAAGAGATCCGTCAAGACCCAAACAACGCGAGACCTTAAGCGGAACCAGTTTGCCGAACTCAGCGAAGGTATGGAGGCTCTAGCCGAAGCGCGTCAGGGGAAGCGAACGCCACGGGCTCATACGGTTGAGTCAGGAGGGACAAGGAAGGCGGAAGACCTTAAGGTGTTTATTTCGCTGCGCGACTCCAAATGCGATGAATGCGGCGAAGAGTTGGGACAGAAAGCGTGGATCACTCTGCAGGAGAACAAAGGTGCCTTGTGTCTGGCGTGCGCGGATTTGGACGAGTTGGTTTTTCTTCCCAGCGGAGATGCGGCCTTAACCAGACGAGCGCGGAAGCATTCGGTGCTTTCAGCGGTAGTTCTGAAATTCAGCAAAGCGCGCGGGCGATACGAGCGGCAGGGACTGTTAGTTGAAGAAAGCGCATTGGACGAGGCGGAAGCTGAATCCCTGGCCGACGCGGAAGCCAGAGAGCGTCGCGCTCAACGGGAAAGAGAACGACGAGCGGAGCTGGACCATAGCTATGTGGAACGGTTTGCCAAACGAATCCGCGAACTTTTTCCCGCTTGTCCGGCTAAACGAGAGTTGAAGATCGCCGAACACGCCTGCCGTAAATACAGTGGGCGTGTCGGTCGTTCAGCAGCGGCCAAAAGTTTCGACGAAACCGCCGTGCTGCTGGCGGTAGCGGCGCATATTCGACACCGCGAAACAAACTACGATCAACTGCTGGCAGCGGAATGGGACCGCGCCGACGCCAGAGCGCAGGTCAAAGGCCGGGTTGATGAACTATTGCAGTGCTGGCAACACCGAGACTAAAAGCTACTAGGAACTGAAAGCCAAAAGAAGGGATGGAAACGATGGAAGGCATTCTTTCAAAGGGGAACCTTGTAGTGTATTAGGGAGGAACCAAATGCCGCGTGCTGGGAGAAGACATATCAACCGTTGGCTGATCGTGATAAAGTGTCCCGCGGCGCGCGCAAATAAAGTTCACGATGTTGTGAAAAGGACTTTCTTAGTTAACAGTTTATTTGGTGTCCATTTAATGACCAACTGCGCTCCGAAAGTTTAGTCTGCGGACTCAGTGCGGGAAGCGAAACTTGAAAAGTACGTAGCGTTTTCAATTTTCCTGAGTAATACGAGAGAAGGGAATCAATCGCTCTCGGCCCCCCTTCGGCACCATACCTCCGATCAAGATACCGCATGCAAATGCGGTTTCTTCATTTTTACTGGTCTTTTCACTCACGCGCCGTTTTACACTGTTCAAACTTCCCGCACTTTTTACCCCTAGTTGAGGGTTAGTTGAGACACCAAATTTTGGGGAAGAGAGTCCTTTCGGTGACTGCAACGGTATGTCTCAACTGAAACCTTCAATGCCGGGCCGGTTCTCTTGCTTCTGGTGTGGTCGCACTCATTGAGGTAGCCAAGTGACACCTTAGGCAGTTGGCAGCTCGAGTTCGCTCTTATCCATTACCGGTGGATCCCAAAGAGGCGGGATAGATTCAGCCAAAGCTGATCACCTCAACCCCTTACCCGATGTCCGCGTGGGAAGGAGCGGGCTTCCGTCTGGTCGGCGTAGGCTCCGGTTCTGCTTCGGCAATGCTGGACAGCACGACTGGCTCACGGTCTGGGAATTCAGCAACCAATGAGAGGTTGCCGCCCATTGCCTCGACGGTCTTCCGTAACGTGGAAAGCAAGAAGTCGCTGCGCTTTTCCAGACGAGAAACGCCATCCTGACTGATGCCGAGAGCCTTCGCAATGCGCACTTGAGTGAGTTTGCGGGCCTGCCGTAGTTCCTGTAAGGTCATTTCTTCGGCAATCAGCGCAGCAGTGCGGGCCTCAACCTTCTTGCGGCGCGCGGGACCGATACCTTTCATTTTCTGTTTCAGGGTCTTCATGGCTAGTTCTTCCTTTCCTTTTTCAAGCGTGACAGATGGCCGTCAAACCGCTCATCGGCTTTTGCTATCAACTGCCGATAAAAACGCTTTTCACTGCCGCCCGACTTGTCACCCGCGACGAGAAGGATAGCCTTGCGCTTCGGGTCGAAAGCGAAAGCAACGCGCTAAACGCCATCATCGGCATCAAATCTCAGTTCCTTCATGTTCGCGTGGCGGGAGCCTTTCAGAGTATCGACGCGGGGCCTTCCGAGTAGCGGACCAAACTGTTCGAGCAATCTGGCGTGAGCAAGCATTTCGTCCTGCACAGCTTCTGATAAGGCGCCAAACTCCGAGTCGAATTCGTCATGAAACGATACCGTCCACTTCACTTTCATAGTATGTACCGAAGAACATTATGTAGTCAGCTACATATCGGAATGGCCAAACGTATCTTAGGAGCGCGGGGAGCTGAACCCCAGGTCCGTACGACTGCTCAAGATTTGACATTAGTCCTACTGTGTAGGAGATTGGGAAAGATCATTGCCAGCGTCAAGAGAGAGGCTTGACATGAGCAGAAAGAAGACTAAGAGGCGACACATGACGGATGAGAAGTTCGCCGAATTGATGAAGTCGGCTAAACAGGCGCTCGAGTATGAGCGGGGTGAGAATTCAAGGCATCGCGTCACGCGGATTGCGGTGCCGCGTTCCCCGCGAGCGATGTCATCCGCTGACATCGCTCGCCTACGGCAACAACTGAAATACTCTCAATCTGTTTTTGCCCGCGTGTTGAATGTCAGCCCGAAGACTGTACAGGCCTGGGAGCAGGGAATAAGAGTGCCCAGCGCGCAAAGATGCTCGCCTATCAAGAGGCTGCGAGCGGGTTGGCGCGGCGAGAGGTTAGGCGTTTTCCGGATGGCCCAAAGTGTACCAGCCACGCTAACTGGATCAGAAAACTATCATAATGTTGGTGCGCCAGCGAACGTTGGATCCATTTACAGCGAAAGTTGATCCAACTTCACGAAGGTTGGGCTTGCTGTTTTTGACATTTTCAGCCAACGCTGTGCCTCACTTACGCATAGGACCACCGAAACGCCAATGAGGCAGAAAAGTACCCATAGGACGCAACCTGCGAGGCCGAAGAGCAGCAACAAGCGAACCGACCAAGGTCGCTCATGACCTTCCGGCAAAGGTCTGTAAATAAGTACTGACGAGTTATCCACTTTCCCACCTCGGACAGTTGACAGGAGGTAATCTGCGCTCTAGCATATGCAGAAGATTGCGGATTTGCAATCGTGCACATGTGCGAGTATACACTCTTCTGGGCTTTGTATGAACGGTAGGGTTTATGAGATTGGGCAACGGGTAGACAAGTGGTGCACGGTCTGCGACGAGGAACGAGGTCACGTGGTTGCCTCCGTTAGCGTCAAGGGTCGGGCGACGCGAGTGAGTTGTCCGATTTGCGGAACACGGGGAACCTTCAAAGAGGGCGGTAGATCCTCCGTTACAACCGGCGCCGGTTTCGATGCTCAACCGTACGACTGGACTCATAGCTACCGTGTCAAGCAGCTAATCAATCATCCGACCTATGGTGTCGGTGAGGTAGTCGCGCTTATCGAACCGCGGAAAATGGACGTACTCTTTGCGGATCGCATTCGTAGATTGGTTCACTCACGTGTTTGAGGTACGAAGGTCGACCCTGACAAAGGAATAGAAACGACGAAGATGAAGGGATAGGCGTGATGAGACAACAACTCAGCAATTTCAAAGCGGAGTTCTTCAAGGCACTGGCTCACCCCTTAAGAATCTCGATCCTTGACGCACTGCGTGACGGCGAACTGACAGTCAACGAGATCAGCCAGCGTTTCACCGTTGAGCCTGCTAACGCATCGCAGCAGCTGGCGGTGCTGCGTAACCGGAATATCGTGATGACGCGCAAAGATGGCGCCAACGTCTACTACTCGGTAAGCGACAAAAGCATTTTCAAGCTGCTCGATGTAGCCAAGGAGATATTCAGCCACCACCTGGTCGGTGTCAGAAGCATGCTGGAGGAGATTCACGCTCCCACTGTCGGTGTGGGCGGACGGGTAGCTGGACGAAAAAGAGTGGCCGGGTCCCGACCGTAAGCCGCAAAACAAGTCTGGAGGGCAATAAGAACGTAGGAAATGTTTACATCAGAAATCAAGATGAGTCCTGTAAAACAGGTCGCCAGAGTGAGTCCAGTTGTGACCGACGATGCGCATCAGTTACAGGCCCTATGCGAGCGACTGCTCCGCGAGCAGCCACAGTCCGCGCCGCTCTTGAAGCGACTGCTGGCACGATCGCGCCGCGTTGACAGATACCGCGCCTTCGCCCCTATTGAAGACGGCCGCTGTTCGGCTTGCAACATGACGGTGGCCATCGCCCGGATCCAGAAGGCTAAGGCCGGCGAATTCATAAACTGTGCCAACTGCATAACTTTCCTCTATTACATCTCCGTTAGGGCGCATACCGACGAGCGAAGTGGTAAGGGGGATTCGCCTTCTTGAGATGAATCAGAGACTCGCGTTCGGACTCACAATAGCCAAATCCAAGATCCACGGAAGGGGCTGTTTCGCCGCCGTTCCTTTCCAACAGCACCAGCAGATCGCTGAATACGTGGGAGAAAGAATCTCCTTGGCTGAAGCTGAGCGCAGACGGTGCGCGCTCGGTGAACAATGCATCTGTGATGTTGATTCTCAATGGGCGATTGATGGAAGCCGGGGCGGCAACGGCACCCAGTATGTCAATCATTCGTGCCAGCCGAACTCCTACGTGATCGTTTTGGCGGGACGGATCTTTCTCGACGCGCTCAGAGAGATCGCCCCGCGCAGCGAGATCACAACGGACTACCTGTACGAATTGGGTTTAGACGGGGCGCGCTGCATGTGCCGAACGGGCTCGTGTCGGGAAACAAAGAATCCCGCAGGGATTCCAGGCGAGTCTGCGGAGCGGGTGCGCGAGACGCCCGACCGTCAAACTCCACACCTAACTTTATTCTGGGGAGGCGTGTGTGAAGGTTAAGGAACTGTCGCTGCTAATCGTCGATGAGGACCAGACGCTGCGACAACTGTTGGCAGCGATTGTTAGTGACAGGTACAGATCGGTGACCACTGCAGCGCCGGAGGAGGTAGGGAGTCTGTTAGTCGTTGAGTCTTTACTGCTTCAGGTGGCGATCGAAAATTCGGAGTTCTCTCTGAGGCAGCTGAAGAGAATTGAGGAAAATGACATTGTGTATTGAGCGGAAGCCGTGGAGGGTTCTGTCAACAGCGTTGGTGAAGCTATTGATGAACGGACGTTAATTTCGAGATGTCACTTTTCGCGAAGATTTTGAGAACACCCACGGTTACGGAGAGGCTAGCGCCCCGCGATGCGGAGGCCGAAGTCGAAGTGATGGCGCGCCAAATTGACCAGCAGGCGCGCCGCCTCTTTGGTCGCTCGCTGCACATTCGCGAGGTTGATGCGGGCTCCTGCAATGGTTGTGAATTGGAAATCAGCGCGCTTGGAAATCCCTACTACGACATGGAAAGGTTCGGACTACATTTCGTGGCCTCGCCCCGACACGCCGACTGCCTGCTGGTAACAGGTCCCGTGACGCGAAACATGGCCGAGCCACTCAGGCGCACTTACGATGCCACGCCCGATCCGAAGATTGTGATCGCGATCGGTGACTGCGCCCATAACTGCGGCGTGTTCAAAGACAGCTATGCCGTGGTCGGTGGGGTCGACAAGGTGATTCCAGTGAATCTTTTTGTAGCCGGCTGCCCACCGGAGCCGGTCGAAATCCTGCGAGGAATCCTGTTAGCGCTCGATCGGCTCCCGCGAAAATGAGGCCAGATCGAAGAATCTAAGTGATGCTAACTCTTTTTTTGTTGATGTCCTCAGGTTATGTCCTCGG
>DASXQM010000089.1:0-12773 GCA_036507195.1 Pyrinomonadaceae bacterium
GCGCCCATGCCGAAGTGCCCCATCTTGCCGCAGGCTACTCCGGCTTTCTCCGTCACATCCGTGAAAGTCCCATCATGATTATTTCGATAGAGCGCGTTTCTGATCGGAGTTTTGGGGGTAAAGAAATCTGACGGTCCGCTGTTGACCAAATAGATATCCATCCAGCCGTCGTTATCGTAATCAAAAAACAGCCCACCGCCGCCGCAGGTCTCGGGAAGATGACGCATCTCAGAGTGTCCGTTGTCGTGTACCCAGGTGATCTTCGATTCTGAGGAGGGCGCCTCGACGAACACCGGTTTCGAAGGTGACTGCGCACCTGAATTCTGTTTCGCTTCAGAATGGGGCGTGTACCGCGTAATCTCAGCAACGACGGTGGTAAGAATTAAGAGGCCGGTTAGTAAAAGAGGTCGCATCATACTGGCTTAATCAGGAGACTTTTCATCAGATTTAACTATCCGAATATAGTGATCAGTAAAGCTAAAGTGCGCCTCTTTCACTTCGACTTTGGGCATATGACAGGACACACAATTGTTCGTTGCGACCGGACAACTTGACGACTTGTCTTTGACCACCGGCTGCCCCTTGAGCGCATGGCAAGCAAGACATCGCGCATCGTAGTATTTCGGGTCTTCTCGTAACGGCTCATGTGGATTATGGCATGCTGTGCAGCGAATGTTCCTATCATCCGAATAACATTTACTGTTAAAGATCCGATATGGCTGGAAGCGTACGCTGATAACCTCGGCGTTCTGCATCAAAGATAATTCCGCATTGCCTCTGTGACAGGACGCACAAAACCGTTGAGTTTGCTCATCTCCACTTAGCCGGCCAGGATTGAATACTGATTTATATCCTGGTTCGCCTGACTTTACTGCTGCAAGGTGTGGAGCGCCAGGTCCATGACAGCTCTCGCAACGAACCCCATGAGTAAGCTTTTCGAGTTGAAGTTTTTGCCCGGTGGTTGCCCCATTTGAATGGCAACCGAAACAACTAATTACTTCACTTGCCGGCAGCAAACGACCGAACGCCTCGTCCAACGACGTTGGAATTCCACGAGTCGAGCCAATTGTAAAGTCAAGCCCCTTTAACTCATTGTAGAAGCTCACGCGACTTTCGTAGAACTTTCCATCACGCAGGAGAACATAGGTCTGACCCATTCGGCCTTGACCCATTGCGTACTCAATCGGAACAGAAATTTTTTCTTTGCCATCGGTCACGGTGTAAAGACTCTGCTCGCCGTCGCGGATAATCTCGTACGAGTAAGGGCCGATTCTTACTGATAGCTTTGGGTTCTCTGACAGAACTTTCGAGTCAGGAATTGGCTCCATAGCGAGCGCCATTCCAGTCTTCGCGAACGGAGTAAACGCTCTCCTGTGACACTCGCCACAAGCTTGATCACCAAGAAACTCCGTACCTGCCGGAGCGCGACGAGGATTCCATATTTGGCGTGACATCGTTTGGCCGCAAACGATCAAGCGGCAAAAACTAGGTATCAACACCACTAACACACACAGGGTGCTTGCACACAGGATTAGTGTGAAGCTTTTAAAGCGTGGAGTCATTACCGGTTCAGGTTAGTTCGTTTTTATCTAGGATTTGGTTTTGCTGCGTTCGTGCTGGGAGTACTGCCCGTTTGCGCAGGATTGTTTTGCTGGTCGTATTTGTCCTGCAGTTGCTTAAAAATCTCGCGCTCGCGATCTGCTTCCTGCTTGCGACCCGCACGCGTGTACGCTCGTGCCAGTGCGAAGTGCATCTCCGGACTCGAAGGAGCTATTCGAATACCTTCTTCCAACTCCTTAACCGCACGATCGATCTGACCGAGTTCAAGGAGCACCCGGCCCAGAACATTTCGAGCCGGATACATCTTTGGTGCAAGTTGCACTGCTCGCTCCGCCAGGGGAAGCGCGTCGTTGTATTGGTCACGCTTCAAATACTCGAAGGCCATTTGCACCATTGCTGGCTGATGCAAAGGCTCGAGCTCAAGCGCCCGCTGGAATTCTTTGAGAGCTGCGTCTGCGTCCTGAGATAATTGAAAGACTGCGAATGAATAATGAACATTCGGATCATTAGGATACTGAGTAAGGAGCGAGTCAAACGCCTTGCGTGCTTCGTCCAAACGTCGAGCCCCCATGCTGAGGCCCGCTTGGCCGGCAAGCAATACTTCTTCGCGCTTATCTGTTGGGATTTCCGCAGGGAGAGTCGGCATTCGAAGTATCGTTAACCCAAAAGCCTGGGCTATTTTCGGATTATCATTACCAACACGCAGAAACTCTTTCAGAATCTCATATCCAATCTCAAATTGCTCAAAGCGAATGTAGAGCAATGCGGTGTGATATCGAACCACCGACTCCAGCTCCTGATTACCATTGAAGCCAAGTGAACGACCACGTTGCAAAGAGATTACTGCCCGTTCGTAATCGCGGGTTTGAAACTCACACAAACCCAACATTCCCCACGCCGATCCTCGCTTGGGATCAAGTACAACCAAATTTCGGAAGGCATCGCGCGCCTGCGGGTAGTGATCCTTTTCATAAAAGATTGCCCCCAGATACCACCAGCCATCGGGCCACTTGGGGCGAATGCGTACTACATTGGTGTACAACTCAGCCGCCTCGTCCAGTCGACCTGTAGTGCGAGCTTCTTCGGCAAACTTTACGGCTTTGTCGAACTCGGCATTCAGTTGCGGGGTTGCTTGCGCCTTTGCGGGGGCTCGCTTTGCTCTCGAGGTTGATTGCCCGCGTGCCGTCATCGTGTAGCCCATTAATAGGGCCAACATTAGCGACGTCAGAATTCGTGCATTCTTCATTGAGGCAATCAAGGTAATCTACGCCTCTCAATTAATTGTGATGATTCTCGAAATTGTCAGGTGGCTTGACTGAGGCTCCCTCATCATTGTTCTTCTGCGCGCCTGGTTGTTTGGCCTGCTGCTCCGCATTCAACTTTTGAACAGCGGCTTTCTCACGATCGCCATCCTCTTTTCGATTGAGCCGGTAGTAAACAGACGCCAGCAGCACACGCGCCTCAGAGAAATCAGGGAATTCCCTTACCACGTCTTCGAGCAAGGGCAATGCATCTTTTGGTTTGGCCAGAGCAGCGTAAACCGCAGCCAGATGGTAACGGGTATACTGGTCGCGCGGCCGCAGGCGAACTGCGCGAGACAAATACTGAAAAGCTTCATCAAACTGCTTGTCCTGTCGCAGCAATACGCCCAGGAAGAGATTGGCATTGAAATCATTTTGGTTTTCAGCCAACTCGCCCCTGAAAGCGGTCTTGGCCTTGGCTGAATCCCCCATCCGCATAAGCGCCCGTCCGTACCACGCATGCAGCGTTGGCAGCTTGGGATCTAATTGGATCGCGCGCTCAAACTCCCTGAGCGCGCCATGCCCATCATCGGCCAGAAGTAGAATCGATCCGAGCAATAGATGAGCCTCAGCGGAATCGTCGTCGTGAAATACTCTATCGATTAATAGCTGGCCACGGTTCAATTGACCGTCACCAATGAGCGCGCTGCCCAACAAGAAGGCAACGGTCCGATTATTCGGATCAGCTTCCGCAAGCGGCGATAGTGACTCGATGACCTTCTTATAATTGCCTATTCGAACCTGGCAGTCAGCGAGGAGCAACACAGCGTTGGGACGTTGTGGTAGATCTGAAGCAGCAACGGCGAGGAATGTTGTCAACTCATCGGTTGCCTCTACAAATAATGCACCTTTGTAATAAGCAAGCGCGAGGTTGAAACGAATCATCTCATTGCGACTATCGAGCCTTAGGGCTTGTTTGTATTGAGCAATCGCTTCTTCAAAACGGCCGAGCCGGGAGTATGCGGCGCCGAGATTAGACCGCACGTCAACTCTTTCGGGGTGTTTGGTGAGAATCGACAGATAGCCGCGAATTGCGGCTTCAATATCTCCAGATTGGTGCAACTGCGTCGCCCGAGCAAAGGCTTGCTCAACCTCCTCCGACCCGCTTTGCGCAACTACTGGGTCTGCAAGCGCGCACATCGCGCAAGCAAGGAGCATCGCTAGCTGCAGGCATTTGTTTTTTATCATTTACCACTTCCGTCAGATGGGACGACAACAGTTGCGAGAAGTATACATCACCCGTGTCTTTGTTTTCCAAAGTAGCCAGTCTCAAAGCAAGTCATAACCGCCTACGTTAGCGGAGTTCTGACTTGGTTTTGTGTATAAACGCAACTATACTTCGTTCACCCCAACTTCGTCATCGAGCCGCTTTGCAGCTGGCCATGATTTACCGCCGAAATCAATAACTGGTCCATCTGATAGCTACCTAGGTGGAGGCACTTGTCGAGATTAAGGAGACGATGCAATGAAACAATTTGTGAGCCTGCTTCTAGCGATTGGGTTGAGTCTTTCAGCCCTCAATCGCATCGGCGGACAAACGCCGCTGAGTCAGGATGAGGTAATTCGGTTTCGTACGAATGAAGTCATGCTCGACATAGTCGTCAAGGACAAAAAGGGCCGCCCGGTGAAAGATCTGACTGCCGCCGATTTTGAAGTTTTGGAAGATGGCGTCACTCAGAAAATCGAGTCATTTCGCTTCGTGAATCGCGAAGGTCCAGCTGAGACTGCCGTTACCAGCAGTCCGGACCGAAAAGAGATTAGGACTCAGCCATCGGCGACCACGCCGGCACTAACCCCGATTCGCACGACTCCAGGAATCACTGCGCTTGTATTTGATCGCCTCTCGCCGGAGGCTCGGTCGTTGGCAAAAAAGGCGGGCATCGCCTATGCGCAGGAAGGCATGGCCGGCGGTGACTTCACGGGAGTGTTTCGAATTGATCAGGCTTTGAATACTCTGCAGCCGTTCACCGACAACACGGAGTTGGTGAAGGCGGCGATCGATAGCGCGACCAGCGCCACCGGTTCAACTTATGCATCCAGCGCCCAACGAACACGTGACATCGCCGATCGGAGTGCTGCCCTGGACCGGCAAACAGACTCGTCACAGGCAGCCGCAACGAGTGCGGGGGGAAGTCGTGACAGTGCCGGCGCCTCCGCGGCAGGTCAGAACGCCGGAGCGGCAGCTGCAGAGCAGGCACTCATTCAGATGGAGTCAAACATCCTCCAACAGTTTGAAGCACTGGAACGAGACCAGCAAGGCTTTGCCACAATCAACGGACTGCTCGCTGTGATCAATCCTATGCGAAATCTTCCAGGACGGAAAACAATCATCTTCTTCTCAGAAGGCATAGCGCTTCCGACGTCTGTGCAGACCAAGTTTCCTGCCGTGATCAGCGCTGCCAATCGCGCGAATGTCAGCATTTATACAATTGATTCAGCAGGTCTGCGCACGGAGAGCGGAACCGCCGAGTCAGCCCGTGAGCTCAACTCAATAGCATCGCAACGCTTAGCGCAACAGGGGCGAGGTACTGACCGTGGTGTAAATGGTCCTTATATGAAGTCTCTGGAACGCAACGAAGAACTGCTGCGTTTTGATCCTCGTAGCGGCCTCGGCCAACTCGCCGACCAAACCGGGGGCTTCCTGATTCACGACACCAATGATCTCGCTAATGGTCTGCGACGCATCAACGATGACATGCACGGATATTACATGGTCAGGTACGTCCCAAAGAATGAAGATTATAACGGCCGCTTCCGGCAAATCAGCGTGAAGCTCAGTCGGCCGAGTCTCGAGGTACAAACGCGCAAAGGATATTATGCTGTTGAGTCAGTGGGTCAGCTTCCCGTGCTCGATTACGAAGCCCCCGCTATTGCGGCCGCGCGGAATGTGAAGTCAAATTCGAATCCGTTTTCATTTATGGGTTCCGCTTTAAGTTTTCCTGCGCCGAATCGGTCGGGGTTGTCACTGATACTTGCCGAGGCCCCCCTTTCAGCGTTCTCATTTGCGCCAACCAGTGACAATAAGAGCTACAGTGCGGACTTTTCGGTTGTCGCATTAGTGAGGGATCAAGCAGACCAGGTTGTCCAAAAGCTGAGCCAACACTATCCGCTAAGTGGTCCGCTTGATCAGATTGACGAGGCAAAGAAGGGACAGGTGCTCTTTTACCGCGAAACGCAACTTTCCCCTGGCAAATACACGGTTGAACTGATTGCTTACGACGGATCAACGGGAAAGGTGAGTCTTCGAAAGACTGCACTGGAAATCCCAAGCATTGATGAAACGAAGCCCCGGCTCAGTAGTGTGGCTGTTCTAAGGAGTGCAGAACGGTTGACACCGGAGGAACAGAAACGTAACGAACCGTTTCATTTTGGTGAACTACTGGTTTATCCAAACTTGGGTGAACCCATTCTCAAATCCCTCGCAAAGCAACTGGCATTCTTTTTCACGGCATGGCCCGTCAATGGATCTACAGCTGCCCCACATCTAACCCTGGAGATTCTGCAAAACAATCGTTCCCTGGGAAAGACGTCTGGTCAACTCCCAGCCGCAGACGAATTGGGACAGATTAAATATGCGAGTTCCTTCCCGCTCGATAAATTCCAACCTGGAGCCTATGAGCTGAAGGTGACCATTGGTGATGACAAGAGTAGCGTCAGCCGCTCAACGAACTTCACCGTAGCACCATAGCCGACCGCAACTTTGAGAATCATATTCAAGCGAGGGCAAGAGAGCGCGCGATCCCCGTTTTTGAAGTTCACCGTTTTGTTGAGTGCTATCGAGTGTGCAGGTGGAAGCGTCTTAGCTCGACCGTGAGGAAGGGCGCGAGTCTCATAGAAGCATAGGCGGACCTTACAACCGTACTAGGGACGAGTGATAGATTACCGCCTGGAGTGTTCCTTGAGCTTCTTCTCAAGTTGCGTGGCCTCGATCACATACTCGCCCTTGGGCGCCTCATCTAGATAGGCTCGGACGGCACGCGAGGCATCTGCCATGTCTCCTCGGCCCAGATAGATGCGAGCCAGATGATAATGTGCGGCAATACACTCGGCGCCACCCATCACCAAAGCTTTGGTTAACTCCTTCTCCGCTGAAGACAGGTCGCCTGTTTCCAGCAGAGCGACGCCAAGCCACAAGCGCGCCACCGGGCGCGTACTGTCGATAACGATAGCCTGATTCAACTCAGCGATC
Organism: Pyrinomonadaceae bacterium; assembly: GCA_036507195.1. Lineage (GTDB taxonomy): Bacteria > Acidobacteriota > Blastocatellia > Pyrinomonadales > Pyrinomonadaceae > PSRF01. Next base: position 7,051 of record DASXQM010000089.1, read on the forward strand.
GCATCCACATAATCCTTCCGCTCAACGCGAACGAGTCCGAGGTTGAATTTCGCATTGAAGTTCTTGGGATCTTTCTCGATCACGATTTGAAAGTTTTTTTCTGCCTCGTCAATGCGCTTAAGTTTGAGAAATTGAGCGCCGAGATCGTTACGCGCCGCAAGATACTCAGGATAGATTGAAACAGCTTGCTGAAAATGGTTGGCAGCACTTGCCAAATCGGCTTTGGCGACAAACTTCAATCCAAGTTCGTATTCCTTTCTGGCCGCAGCGGGAACGGACTGCCGCAGCTCAGCCACCGAAACTACTCTCGAGGCATTGAAGGACCGCAGCAATGTCTTCTCACGCAATTGGAGCGTCACCTCGGAAACTATGCCGCGTCCGAGTTCGATCCTCTTTGATGAAGATTCGAGCTCTTCCCTTTGGATCTCGGCTTGTACGTAGTACACGCCCTCACTCAGATTGTCGAAACGGAACTCTCCGTGTGTGTCGGTGTATCGGGTGGAAATGATCATCTGAAGCGTCCTAAGGGTTATCTTTACGTGTTGCTCAGCGGAGAATCCGGAGGGCAACGCAACTCGACCTTCAATCACTGCATTGTTCGTGTCTGCCGTCTTATAACGCGTGTCAATATCGATGCTTTGAGCAGACGCGAGCGCAGACAGGGCAATTAGCAGCAACGCCGCAAGACACCATTCAGTGATTCTAATTTCCTTCACTCAAGAACCTCCGTTTGTGATGCCAGCTTCTCAAGTTTGCCAGCAAGCATCACTCTTTCCCAACACTCCACCCAAGGTTGCAACTGTAACTTTATATCCCCATCTGAGTAAAAAATAAAACGGCGCGAGTAGCGATCGTCGCCACTCGCGCCGGTACTTGGTCCCCCTTCTGAGCTGGCGACTTAGAAGTAGAACTTAAGCGCGAACTCAACTATTCGGTGACCGTGCTTGTTAGTGATTGTGCCAAAGTTACTGAGCGTGCCCTGTGTGAACGCATAACCTTTAGCGGGATCGCATATGTTCGCTCGTATACCGCCGCTCCCATTTGGAGCACTGCTTACACAAGTTCCACTCTCACTTATCGGGCTATTTGGATCGTTGCCATTAACATGTCGATCAAGTGAGTACGTGTTTAGCGTCAGATTGATGTCGCTGTTGTCTGGATTGGTAATATCGTATCTGTTGGGGTACGCCTGGTTAAAGATGTTGAAGAATCCGGCTCGGAACTGAAGCTTCTTCGTCTCGTTGAAGTTGAAGTTCTTGAAGAAAGAAACATCAAAATTGCTCCTCGACGGAGTGCGCAGATAGAATGGTGGTTGAGCCGGCCCCGACTGGCCAAAGGATGGCACCTTCAGCGCACTGATATCCAGGGTCTTCTCACCAAGCTTCGAACCGCTTAGTGAAGGATTCTTTAAGTAGACGGGAGTAATCGCACCCACGCTCTGTCCCTGGGCATTGAACGCATCCGAACCATACCAAGCGACCGCAGCCCCGCCACCTGAAATATCCCCACTGAATCGCAACCGAATCGGAATGCCACTCTGGAAGGTCGTGATGCCTGACATCTGCCAGCCATTGAATACTCCGCGAGTGAGCGTATTGTCCAAAGACCCTCGTGCCAATTTAGGTAGTGTGTAGTTGTATGACAGATTGAAGACATGCGTGCGGTCAAAAGGCAGGATACCCCAGCTTCTCCCGCGCGTATCAATCGGGTCAGCCCATGCGGCGCCGTCACTCTCGTTGACAGCCACTGTACCGAGCGCCTTGCTAAAGGTATAGGTAGCAAAGTACTGAAGGTTCTTCCCAGACTGATGGCTCAGTGTCGCCTGGAGTGAATGATAAGTTGACGTTCCGGTGAACTGATACACACCGACCGTGTTGTACGCCTGGAAAGGTCGGAAGCTCTTGAGTATCGCAGTGTCCTGTGCAACCGAGGCACGCACTAGCGGTATGGAGAGGTCAGCCGGATTAGCGCTTCCGGCAGCAAGTATCCCCTTCGTGAGGGTCCCCAAGGGTATGATGTTGATTGACCTTTGCTGCGGCAGGTGCCTTCCCTGCGTGCCCACATATGCAACGGAGAGAACATTGCTTCCGGGGAGTCTCTTCTCAACCGTCAAACTAAAGTTCGCAACGCGCGGGAGGTCGTTCGAATCAACGTCCCGTGAACTCACATTGACGTTGGCAATAGCCGAAAAAGGATCGACAGATTTCAGGTTGCTGAAGCTGAGACCATCCGAGCCGTTCACAGAGTTCCACGGCGTGTCAATTGTGGCGCTGTACGTGTTAGGCATCTGACCACTTGAGTAGTAATCATAATTGCCCTGCACTCGATTGTAGAAGATCCCAGCGCCTGCACGAATTACCCAGTCGCCCTTGCCGCCAATATCCCATGCGGCATTTAGGCGTGGCATCAGCACCATACCATTGTTAGGAAGCACCCCTTTGGGAATCTCCCCTCGAGAGGCCAGCTTGAATCCATTCGGCTTCGTAATGTCTCCATTGATGAAAAGTCCCTGGCTCCTGTTATACGCTGAAGGATCGAACAACACACCAAGGCCATTCCTCTCGTAGTTGTTTGGCAGATATGCGGCTCGTAATCCAAATTCCAGAGTAACGTTCGACCGCATCTTCCAACTGTCCTGACCGTAAAACTCGTAATTGTAGAAGCGGAAGTTATCGAAGGGTCGATCTGAGGCTTGTGTGAATTCAATTGGTCGTCCAACGTACAAGTCGCCAAAGTTGTTGCCTGTACCATTCGCTTGCCCCCACTGGGCCAGCACTATGTCAGTGTCGTGGTTCGACTGCTGATTCTTGTTGCCTTGCTCGACGAAGGCACCGAACTTTAGCGTATGGGTGTTGTAGACTTTGGACAAATTATCCGTCACTGAGAAGCTGCTGTAAGGTGATTGGATCGGATAGCCATACGCCGTAAACAGCTCTCTGGACCAACTATCAATGATGCTAACCGGAACGTACGGATTCTTCCCGATGAAGTCAACTTTAGCGCCGCTGAAACCAACCGTCTTCTGTAACCCTAACGAAGAGAAGGATACTTTGTCGGGGTCAGAATAATCGTAATAGAGCTTCAACTTGCTGCCGCTAAAGAGCACTTCATTAGTCATTGTCGGGTTAATGATGTTGGTCAGATTAACCACCACCGAACGACCAAGGTTGTAGCTGGTGAGCTTGCCTGGAACCTCGTAAGTTGAAGAATCCCACCATAGTCCACGCGGGAATCCCTGCTGTTCGTACTCGCGAGCAAGCTTCACGTAGAGTTTCGTCTTGTCGCTGATGTTGTAGTCGAAACGCGCAGTAGTTTGGTTTCGATCATTCGGCCTAAGGACGCTGTACACGTAGTTATTTCCCGCCGCGTCGCTGTAGTTGGGCTGCGGGTAGAGATTAAGCAGCGCTGCACCCAGAGGATCCTTGCAAGGTACGAGGTTTCCAGAGAACCCCGGCACACTGCAACCCGCCGGAAGATGGATACCAGATGTACCGCTGAAATCACCCGCCCGCTGCTTTGCTGTAGGAACGATGCTCGGATTTAACGAGCCTTCATCAACTCGCTGGTAATAGTATTCATAGCCGAAGAAGAAAAAGAGTTTGTCTCGATTTCGGTTGAACTTGGTCCAGGGAAGCAGCACCGGTCCCCCAATGTTGCCACCTGGATAGTTGTACTGACTCTTCGGGCGCTCGACAATTGGGAACTTGTAGTTATTCGAGCGGTCACTCGCTTGAAAACGATAATTCCTCATATAGTCGTAGATCGATCCGTGAAAGTCTTGACTTCCACCTTTTGTCGTAGCGCTAATCTGTACGGCGCTGGTACCGTGCTCGGCGGCATAATTGCTGGTCTGGACCTTCACTTCCTGGACCATATCTGGGTTTGCGGTGATGACGGTTCCGTTATTTGAACCAAAGTCAATCATGCGCGCGCCGTCAATCTGCACGTTGTTTTGTTCTCCTCGGAGACCATTGACGTGGTATGCGGCGTTGGAATTAGCACCGCCGCCAAAGGAAACCTGTTCGAGTGATGTGTTATCGGGAGCAACTACACCCGGGAGAATTCGTAAAAGCTCAAGAGAACTACGGCTAATAATTGAGAGATTGTCAATTTGGGAAGCGCTGATTACGTTTTCTTTCGCACCCGTTTCGGTTTGAACCTGATCCAGTCCTGCCGTGATTGTTACGGTTTCTGAAGGTTGGCCTATTTCGAGCTGAACATCCGTCGAGCGAGTTGTGGCCGTCTCGATCGCGAGTTTGGTTTTTTCCGTTGTCTTGAAGCCTTGAGCCTCAACCTTCAACACGTATTCGCCAGGCGTAATGGCGGCAAACACGTAGCCACCATCGTCATTAGTGGTTGTTTGTCGTTCGTCCTTCGTACCCGCATTGGTGAGCGTGACTGTTGCTCCCCTAACGATTGCGCCTTGTGGATCCTTAACGGTTCCACGCAGCGTGCCACTGCCACTGGTTTGAGCCATCGCAGAAAAGACGGTGGCAAACATCGCCACGCAAATAACCGCCACCAAAGTGCGAAGAATCAGATGTGTAAGGTTGCGACGATACATGTGCTTCATGACCTCCCTTGCCTTCTCCCTGGACGGGGGAAAGAACTCAAGCAGCTAACTCAGTAGGAACAGATCGTGCGAACTGATTCACAAAACCTGCAATTGACTGATAACGAGAGCGTCTAAAATCGTCAAAAACGATTCGGTTTAAAATAGAATTCCGTCAAAAATAGAACTTAGAGGGTTTGTTGCAAGACCGGACAAAAGCCTTAGTACTATCAGCGAAACTCTTTGTCAAGACTTTTTTCTTTACGACTTAAGATTTATCTGAGTCACCGAGTAGTTCGATGTCGTTGCAGTTCGACAATTTTTCATGAAGCAATGCGAATGCCGAGCGCGCATCACCCACGCTCGAAGGGCCCATGTTAACGGTAACATTTAGGATTTGTCTGATTTCGTCCAAAGTGTTGGTTAATGGGGTCAGACACCTTTTATTGGAGAATTTGGGTGGGTCTCCTAATTTCTGGATGCTTATGCCGGTACAACTGAAGCGAACTTGCCAGCCAACACCAAACTTAAAGCACCCATCAAGCGCGTGTCCTCGCCGAGGGTTGAGGCGAACGCTACCGAGGATGGTAAGCCCCGACAGATACTATTCTGTGTTATTGCATTATGCAGTTCATCTGCTATCAACGGCCACGCTCGCGATATTTGTCCGCCCAAAATAACCGCTTCAGGACTTAGGCCTTTTGTAAGATTTGAAATTCCAAGACCCAGGTAATATGCAGTTTCGACTAGCGCATCTTTCGCTGCCTGATCTCCGCTGAATGCGTAGTCAACCAATTGGTAGAACGTGATGTTCTTACATTGCGCTCCAGAAGTCTTCTCACGGTAACGTGCAAGTGCTGCTCGTTCGGATGCGAAAGCCTCCCAACATTCGTCACTGCCTGCCGCGCAAGCTACCGGGCCTCCTTTGCCAATCGTCATGTGGCCGAATTCTCCGGCACCGCCGACCATCCCGTGATAAACCTGGCCGTCAAAGATAATACCGGTGCCGAGTCCTTCTTCCACTAGCACAAGGATGAAGTCGCGCACATCACGGATCTCAGGACGACCAAGCCACAACTCGGCGAGCGCAGCAGCGTTTGCGTCATTGTCAACGGTAACAGGCATCCCCGTAACCGCTCTCAATTCATCTGCAATAGACCAGTCTCGCCAC
>DASXQM010000090.1:0-2847 GCA_036507195.1 Pyrinomonadaceae bacterium
CTAACGGCGGTAAAACTAAAACTAACAGTCTCATGTCAAAGAGCAAACAAACAATTACTAATCGAGGCGCTGCGGCGTCGCAGTCGAGATCTATTCAAAAAGTTCTTGACATCGAACACCGCTTCATAGATGACCTCATGACACGACAACGCGCGTTCCGTGAGACGTGAAGATGTTGACTGCGTCAGCAACAAGAGTGCGCTGGCATCCGGAGGTAAGCTGAGGGGTGTGCAGAACCGGGCAATCTTAAGTCAGGTACGCTTACGAAGGGTTACATGCATTGCCCTCGCGCCCTCGATGCGCCCCACACATTCATATCCAAAAGCCGGCAGATTCAAACCGCCCAGCAAGTTCTCTCCAGCACCGAGCAAGACTGGCACAATTGCCAGATGTACCTCGTCAATTAGTCCAGCACTCAGATATTGCCGAATCGTAGAGACGCCGCCTCCTAATCGCACATCCTCGCCGCCCGCCGCATCCTTCGCCTGCTTAAGGGCGGAGTGAATGCCGTCAGTAACGAAGTGAAATGTGGTGCCGCCCTTCATCTTGAGTGGAGCCCGCGGGTGATGGGTGAGCACAAAGACTGGCGTGTGATATGGCGGCTCATCTCCCCACCAACCTTTCCAACTTTCATCCGGCCACGGCCCACGGACCGGGCCAAACATGTTGCGCCCGAGAATATACGCGCCGATCTCTTTGAAGCCCTGCGCCGCGACATCGTCGTCGACGCCGGTCTCACCGTCTTCATTGCCGTGCATCCGCTGCCAGGTGCGCGTGGGAAAGAACCAGTCAAACACTTTGAGCCCGCCAACTCCGAGCGGATTCTCAAGATCCTGATTCGGCCCGGCGCCGAAGCCATCGATTGAAATCGAGAAACTGTGAACACGAAGTTTGGACATAAGATTGGCTTTTTTGGTCAGTGGCAAGTTGAGCGCCGAAGGCGCGAAATGTAATAGCCTGGGACCAACCGTTCACGAAAGGAGAACCTTCAAGTCAACCAGCGCTGAAAGCGCGCGATCCTCCTATGAACTCGACAAGATTTCCGCGCTTGATGACTTTGTTTTTCTATTGTACCTGAGGCCACGCAATTACATCACGTGCCTTCGGCGCTTTCGAGCCTCATGACACTCTAGAAAACTGGTCGGTGGAGCAGTGCCTTGCTACTTCGCAGAATCGCAGGCTTGATCATACTTCTGAGTTACGAGTTCGAGTGAGCTCGCCGTTCCGGAGGAGGGCGGTCGAGGTTCTTCCTACGTTGCGCCAACCGCGTTCTTTGGCAAGCCTTCTTTCCGCGACACAGCTGACCTGACAGGTACCGTCAAAGCAGAACGAATTTCTTTCCAATGGATAGCAACATCGGCCAACACGACTGACAGCGCGAGGCAAGACCATATGATTGCCTGGGCAATTTCAACTCCAAGCGCTTCCCATCCCGTCACTCCCAAAACAAAGCGCCCGGCAATGAAGACCAGCGAGATGGCATAACTGCGTGTGGCCCACTGCTGATGCAGTGCGATTTTGCGTTTGTATGCGAATAGACCAGCGAAGGCCGTGGCGCCAATAAGCATGAGGGCGTCCACTAATGCCAGAACCGTGAAGGAACGAGGCGCTCCAAACCGCTCCTGGTAATACTGGATGTAAGCACCGAGGGGCGCGAGAACGAATGCTCCAAGCACATACAGTCGTCCCATAACGCGATGCGCTCGGGTAAATCGTTGTCGCAACCGATCGGAAAACTGGAACGGCGCAAACAGAAGCACTATGGCGCCGAACACACCGTGTGGCAGCAACCACCACTTGAACGGCTCGTAGTGTTGCCAGACCGGATGCGACGAGTCGACCAGAAAGCGTTCATTGTGATAGAGCACATAGGTGCTCGCCACAGCAATCAGTGAAAAGACCACATACTTCGCGTTGAGCTTCATCGCGGACTCCTTCTCGTAATCTCGTCAATGCTTATCGTGTGATCGGGGCACGCGCCTTTTCCTCGCCAAAAAAGGGTCAGGACAAGTTAGCCCGGACACCGCGTGCTACACCCCCCTCGTTCATTTATTAACGCGAAGTTCTTAGGACTTTAGGGCCACAAATAGGAAATTTATTTCGTGGGATTGTCGAAACAGCCTTACCAGCCCGTGGAGCGGCCGAAAGCGTAGAGCCTGGGGTGGAGCGAAGCGGAACCCCAGGAACCGTCAACGAAATTATTCAAAGCCCGCGGAGCGGCCGACAGCGGCATCAATGCGGTCTTGTAATCGCACCCGCTATCGGTTCCACTTCGCGGGCTCAATTGTTTTTGATGACTTTGATCCTGGGGTTTCGCTACGCTTCACCCCAGGCTGATATGGTTGACAGTTGTCAAGAAGAAACAGCACGGCTTACGTCACAAGGACGTGGTTGCATCCGCCATCCCGGTAAAAGTTCTCTAATCCGCTCCGTCAGTCGGATGACGCGGGCTTCCGCTTCATCTAACGCCACCAATCCTTCCGCCAGCACATATGCCTGTGCTTCATGTGGTAGCTGCAATCTGCGTAACCACTGGCGATACTCACTACTCCAACTCTCACCTCTACCCGGGTACTTGATCCCATGACGCAAGAGCAGTGACTTGAGTTGTTGTTTCACGCGCGTAGCCGCTTCCACCGCAGCGGCCCGACCGCGACTCAAATCGCGCATCGCTTCATCTTCCTCGCTGGGCACGTAGATGGCCTCCAGATCACCCGCTCGATCCAGGCGCGCCAGTTTCAACGCGTCACGCCGATTAGTCTTCACTCGTTCGCCTGGCTGCCGTGGGATCTTCGACGGCGCCACCACCACGCAAACTATTCCCGCTCTCCCTTGCAGGTGGCGATA
>DASXQM010000091.1:0-12920 GCA_036507195.1 Pyrinomonadaceae bacterium
CCGGCAAGAATCAAGACGCCCAGATTGCCGCCCAACGTCTCGGAGATCTTTTCAATCTCGTGTGTTTTCATTTGCAACTTCTTGCGCGGACGGTCGTCCAGCTCTTCTGTGAAGAAGCAGTGGGTACACCGCATGTCGCAGACAGATGTCACCAGAATGTTAAGCAGAATCGGCGAAAACGGCTGACCAATGGCCAGCTTTGCGTATCGCTTTAAAAGTTCTCGGGTCGTGAAATCCATTTCCACCTCACCTTACTAATGCGCACCGATTGATGCCAAAACAGAGATTAACAGATAAGAACTCTTAACGTAACCTGTCATCGCTCACTGGTAGCCGGTCGGTTTGGAGTTCGCGAACGGAGCGCGCTAAGCCGAGCCGTGGCGCGAAATCGAATGCTGGAGTCAAGCTGGGAAACAAACCGACGCAATTACAGAACCGAGCGCGGTAGCGCCGGATGCTACGGACTACTTTGGCAATAGCCTTAGTCAATAAGCTCAATATTGAAGTTGACTCTAGCATCCGGCGCTACCGCGGTCGGTTCTGTATTGACTGTGTCCTTCTTGGAATCTTCGACCATTCACTGCATGCTGGTCTTTCCTATCAAATTGACCCGCTACTCCCCGATTGTAAGAGTTTTGTAATGCTCTAGCGGTTATGACTGTAAGGCCTGCATTAACACGCTGAAGCAGATACTAGGAAACCGCCGACCGTTCGCTGCGACTAGGAATACCAAGCGCGCGCATGCGGCGATACAAGTGACTGCGGTCAACTCCCATAAGTTCCGCTGCCCGCGAGACATTGCCCTCTGCCTCGTCAAGTTTTCGTTGGATAAATTCGCGGTGGTAAGCATCGGTAGCTTCCTTAAACGATGGGAACCTGAAGGACGCAGCCGGCGCTTCTTCTTTTCCGTGGGGTGGCAAGTCGCCGGCCGCCACTTTGATGCCGGGATTCATGATTACCACTCGTTCAATCGTATTCCTCAACTCTCGAACGTTGCCCGGCCAGGAATAGTTCTGTAGTTCGTCGATCGCTTCGGAGGTGAATTCCTTGGACAGCTTTCCGTAGGCTCGCGAAAAGTTTTGATTGAAATATGCGACCAGCAGAGGGACATCCTCGATACGTTCGCGCAATGACGGCAACTCGAAGGGAATAACGTTCAGCCGGTAAAAGAGGTCGGGCCGAAACTTCCCCTGTTCAATCTCCATGTCGAGGCGTTTGTTTGTGGCCGCGATTATCCTGACGTCCACGCGGACCGAAGTGCCGCTGCCTACCGGCTCAAACCTTTGCTCTTCGAGTACGCGCAGGACCTTGGCCTGAACGTTGGCACTCATATCCCCAATCTCGTCCAGGAAAAGCGTAGCGCCATCTGCCAGTTCAAACTTACCTTTCTTGGCTGCCGTCGCTCCGGTAAACGAGCCCTTCACATGACCAAACAGTTCCGATTCAATCAACTCTTCGGGTATGGCAGCGGAATTAACTTCAACAAACGGTGCGGCAGCTCGCCGGGATTTTGCATGGATTGCGTGAGCGACCAATTCCTTGCCGGTGCCAGACTCCCCATAGATCAGGACCCGTCCATCCGTAGGACCCACCACCGAGATTTGCTTGCGCAGCGCGCGCATCGCAACCGATTCACCGACCATCGTGTACTCTTTCGTGAGCTCCGCCGACATTTCCGCGTTAATGAGTTCGAGCCGCTGCTGGCGCAGCGCATTGCGAACTGTCAGCAAAGTCTTCTCGATGGAAAGTGGTTTCTCTATGAAATCGAAAGCGCCGAGTTTTGTTGCGCGCACCGCCGTTTCCACATTCCCATGGCCGGAAATGATCACGACAGCCGCTTCCGAGCCTGCGGCGCGCAATTGCCGCAAGGTCTCGAGCCCGTCGATGCCCGGCAGCCAAACGTCCAGCAGGATGCAACCATAAGCCCGGCGCTCGACGGCTTCGAGACATTCCTCACCCGTAGCCACAGCGTCGGCGCTGAAGCCTTCGTCTTCCATCACGCCACGCAAGGTGTCGCGAATGCCGGGTTCGTCGTCAACTATTAGGATCGAATCCATAATCAGGTCGGCAGGCTGCAGGAGCAGGAGGCAGGATCACGAAAACTGTAACTTGAGGCTTCGGGTGCGGTAATCAATTGCGTTACTGCCGGCTGAACCTGCCGGCTGAACCTGCCGGCTGAACCTGCCGCCTGCTCCTGCCATCTGCTCCTGGCTCTTAAGCGTTCATCGCCGGCAGTTCAATTACGAACCGGGCGCCGCGCGGATAGTTGGCCTCAGCGCGAATTCTTCCGCCATGTTCGAGGATTATTCGCTGCACGATTGCCAGGCCCAGGCCCGTGCCGCTGCCACGCGTCGAGAAATAGGGTTGAAACAATCGTCTGAAATCAGAAGGGCGAATTCCATGTCCGGTGTCGGCGACTTCCGCGACCAGTAAACTCCGAACCGGATCAAAACTGGTGGTAATGGTGATCAGCTTTTCGGCGTCAACACTTGCCAGCGCATTGCTTGCGTTATCGATCAGATTTACAAACACGCGCCGCAGTTGTTCGGTATCCAACATTGCCGGGGGCAAGTTGGCATCGAGCGAGGTTTCCATTTTCACGCCATCGAGCCGGCCATCGTACAACGCGATTGCATGACGCACCACTTCATTAAGATGCGCGACTTCGAGTCGGGCCAACGGCAAACGCGCAAAACGCGAGAACTCGTCAACCATCGCCTTCAGGCCGGCGACTTCGCGCGCGATCGTTTTGGTACACTCGTCAATCACTTCGGTTACGTGGATCTCTTCGGTGGTTCTCTCGCCCATTCCCTGTCCGTTTGATCCGTTCAGGTCACCGTTTGCGGTGGCGCGCCGGTAACTCTTGGCAATACGTTCGGCGGAAAGTTGGATCGGCGTCAACGGATTCTTGATTTCGTGGGCCATGCGCCTGGCAACTTCGCTCCAGGCCGCGACTCGTTGTGCCGCCAGCAACTCCGACAGATCTTCAAGCACCAGTACGACCCCGCGCCTTTGCGCAGAAGAAGCCCGCAGCGCGGTTGCGGTCAGGGCTACTGGCAGCGCTGTGGTGTCAACCGCGCCGTCATTGGGTCCCGCCAACTGGGCTTGCTCCGCGGCCTGTCCCGTCCGCCGCGCACGACGAAGCAGTCGATCCATAACCAACCAGTCGTCGGCTCCCATTAATTCTCCGAGCCTTCGGCCACTTGTCGGCGTGGCCCGCAGCCTTAACATGCGTGAGGCAGCGGCGTTAATTGTCGTAACGCAATCATTCTCATCAAGTGAGATAACTCCGGTCGAAAGAGATTCGAGTATGGTTTCGATGTAGTCTCGGCGCTCTTCGAGTGTCAGATTTTTCTCCCGAAGCGCCGCGGATCCGGCCTCAATACTGCTGCGATTATCTTCGAGCTGAGTAGTCATTTGATTGAAGGAGTCGGCGAGCAACGCAAGCTCGTCCTCCGCAATCGTCGTGACACGATGTGACAAGTTTCCGCGCGCAATTTCGTTTGAGGCTTCGGCAAGGGCTTTGATCGGTGTAGCAATACCGCGTGCCAGATAGATGGCGACCCAACTTGAAACAAACAACAGCATTAAGGTCATCAGCCCAAGGGTTGACAGCCCCAGTAAGCGCACCCGTCGCTGACGCTCTACCAGTTTGCGATATTCTCCCTGCGAACCGATGATCGTATCTCCCAGGTCGCTACTCGCCCGGCGCAACGACACGACTGCAAGTTGTTGATTCTCCGAAAGAGGAACAACAACAGCATCCAAATCCTTACCGTCAGCCAAACTGTCATCATCCGCCCTTAGCGAGTGAGCGTCCTCCAGCAGGCTCTCCAGCTCCTTCGCATCCGTGGCAGATAACTGCCCTCGGCTCTGAGCAATAACGCGTCCGCTCGAGTCGACGATTTCCACGGCTGACAGTTGTTTGCTAGCCACGATTCGATCCAGCGCTTGCTGTTTTTCACTTTCCGATTCCGGCTTTAGCACGACAGCCAGGAGCAACGCGGTTTCGCGCAGGTTGCGCGTTTGGGCATCAACGGCCTCGCGTTGTACTTCCCGCGCCTCATTAACCACCCGGGCCGGTAAACTTCCAAACCACTTCTCGAGGGAGCGATTGAGGAAGAGATATGAAAAGACGGCCATCGCGATAATCGGCAGGAAGCTGATGGCAATGAAATAGACCAGCAGCCGCGTTTTGATCTTGGACCCGAGTTGGCGCTCGCGTCTCTCGCGCCGCAGCTTGAGTAAGTTGCGCACAAAAATAAACGAGAACACAACGAACGCAACGAAGTTAAGGGTCGACAACGCATAGAGTAGTAGCGTGTCCGAAGCCGTGTCAGGCGGAATAATGGTCCACAACCACAGTTGTTGAGAAACAATGATCGAAAGCAGCAGCAGGACAGTTATCCCGAGCGACCATAACAAAATTCGCCGGCGTCTGGTCAATTTGCCGGTCACCGACTCTGGCAATGGTTCAGGAGGATTTTCGTGCTGATTGTTCATGAAGAAATCAAGGCGAGTTTACCATACAGCCTCGGAATCCTGCCCTGCCGACTGACTAGAGCTTTTCCCGGGTTTGAACAGCCCATTCAACTTTAGCCGTGCCGCTCAACTACAGAACCGTGAGCGGTAGCGACCGGATGCTAAACTCAACCGGCCGACTCGCTCGAAGAATTTATGACTGAACAGGACTTAATCAGGGCCGTCGCCTGTGTTTGTCGACCAAGGCGAACCTTGACCTTGACTAAAGCGGTGAGGTTGAGCGTAGCATCCGGTCGCTACCGCTCACGGTTCTGTAGTTGAGCGCCGTCTTGCGAAGTGGACTGCCAGAGTGCGGTGCTGAGAGTTCGTGGTTAATAGCAAACCCGAAAGGATCGGGGCGACAATGGGCCTGCACATTTACATCAGTACTAAGTTGTCAAAAAGGTCAGCGGTTTTTCGTTTTGCACCAGCAATTACCCAAACTCAAGGCAGCGTTGTCACCAAAATGATTAATCCTGTTCGACTAACGTTGGGACAGCACTAATGAGAAATGAGAAATGGAAAATCTGCTGTATCATTCGCCCGCGCTGCCGTTCCCTAAATCCATGAACCTTAAACAACTCTTCATCAACCCCGTGGGTCGGCTTCGCAGCGGTTGGCGAGTACTGATCTTTACGTTGGTATTTCTCATTCTCTCCATTCTGATGGGCATTGCAGTAGGAATTGGTTCTAAGTTGATGATCCAACTGGCACCCGACCGCGCAGTGGCCCACTACCTTGAGAATTTCATACTTCGGTCAGTACTCTTATTGGCCACACTGCTTGCAGGATATATTTGCACGCGGTGGCTTGAAGGCTTGCCGTGGCGTGCCCTGGGCTTGTGGTTGCATGCGGGATGGCTACGCGATTTTTTCATTGGTTCGCTGATTGGAATTGCATCACTAGCCCTGGCAACTGCCATCGCGACCGCAGGAGGCGGACTGAGCTTCACGGTCTCTGGTCGCGATGCACTTCTTCAAATGGCCCAGACGTTGCTTTTCTCTGCCATACTTTTCATCGTTGCGGCCCTCGCTGAAGAAGCGCTCTTCCGCGGCTATCCTTTGCAGACTTTGACCAGAGCCAAACTTGCCTGGCTGGCGGTGCTGCTGACATCTATTCCCTTTGCGGCGGTCCATCTCAAAAACCCCAATGTCGCCGCGGGCTTCACCTTCATCAACACTGCACTGGCTGGGGTGTGGTTTGCGGTCGCTTATCTTCGCACGCGAAGCTTGTGGTTTCCCCTGGGAATTCACTGGGCTTGGAACTGGGCGCTGGGATCGCTTTTTGGCCTTCCGGTCAGCGGCATAAACGATCTCGCACCCCACCCGCTGTTGCACGGCACTGACCTGGGCCCGGCATGGTTAACGGGTGGGAGCTACGGGATAGAAGGCGGTGTCGCCTGCACGATTACGTTGCTGGTTTCGACAATCTTCATCTGGCGCACACGGCTGGTCCGCGCCACGCCGGAAATGGAGCTGCTGAGCTCCCAGGAGAACCCAGTTGCGGAAGCGCACCGACATATTTTGGAACCGCTGACAACTCCGGACAGTTAGAATCAGGGATTGTCTGTTAACACTCTTCCCGTCTCTCCCGTCTTAATCGGTGTCAGCTGATCAACGGACCAGAAAACCCCGAAAAGACCACAATATTCCGAATGAGACAGCGCGATGTATGAGCTCGAAGCCACGGCGGACGTACTTCTCATGACCGCTCAAGCGAAACCTTCGATCGCTGAAAGAAGCGTGGAGACCGTCCCCGAGGCGGCTCTGGTCGAGGCCGTCCTCGCAGGCAATCGCGACATGTTTGGGCGCCTCTACCAACTCTACGCGCCGCTCGTGCATGGAGTCCTGTTGGCGCGCCTGCCACGAAGCGAGGTTGAGGATATGGTGCAGGACATTTTTCTGCACGCGTTGAGGAAACTGCATACATTGCGCGACCCGCGCGCGTTCGGCCCCTGGATAGCGATGATAGCTCGTAATCGAGCGATGGATTTTCACCGAAGATCACACGAGACAACCGAAATTACCGACGATCTTCGAAGCGCAGATTCGAGTCAGTCAAGGGCTGAAGAGATTCTCGGGATAATTTGCACCCTTCCCGACGCCTATCGCGAAACGCTTGTGCTGCGGTTAGTAGAAGGAATGACCGGACCGGAAATCGCGGCCCGCACCAGTCTCACATCTGCTTCGGTGCGCGTTAACCTTCATCGGGGCATGAAACTCTTGCGCGCGAAGCTCGGTTTTAAGGAGGGCTTATCATGAAGATCGACGGCGACTACTTGTGGGACAAGACCGGCGAACCGGATCCTGAGATTCAACAACTCGAGGAGATTCTCGGGACGCTACGCTATCGACCGCAACCGTTGGAAATGCCGGACGAGCTGCAAACGGATGCCCGGCCTGGTTTCTTTTCTGGACTTGGAGCGCGTCTCCTGCCGCGTTTTGCAATAGCCGCGACGATTGTAATCGCCCTGCTCGGACTAGGATTGTGGCTCGGTCTGCAACGCTTGCAACGAGGTCAGCCGCTACCAGTGGCGAAAACCCCGGACACATCTGCGCCAGGTAGTAATCCAGGTTCTGTGCCAATGCGCACTCCGAACGAGAATCAGAACCAGGTGGCTACAGTGCCCAGTTTTGATGAAAGCCCCAATGACGAAACTCACCCTCATCGTGTTAACCGGCCGCTGCTGGGTGCGAATGCAAGTCGGTCACCTCACGAAGCTCGCAAAGGCGCAGGTAAGAACCCACAGCTTGCGATCAATGAACTGCAAGAAGGCAAAGCCGCCAAAGATCAACTAATGCTGGCCCTGCGCGTGGCGAGCGCGAAACTGAACCTCGCGCAAAGGAAGATGCAAAACACATATCCCCGAGACCCGGTTCACAACCAACACAAGCTCGGATGAATGGAGTATTTATGAAATCACTTTCCCGGACATTATTGAGACTCGCACTATTGAAGCTCGCATCCGTCGCGATCCTCGTCGTTCTCGGCGCGGCTGCAACCGCGATGGCGCAAAATCCCAGGATCCAAACCAGTCAGCTCGATGCCCTTGCGGCTAAAGCGAGCCAGACAGTGGACGTGAATATCGACGAACATTTGATGCAACTCACGGCCAGGTTCCTTTCCAGCAAAGATCCTGACGAGGCTAAGGTGAAAGACCTCGTCAACGGCTTGAAAGGGATCTACGTGAAGAGCTTCGAGTTTGAGGCCGAGGGTCAGTACTCGGAGGCGGATCTTGAAGGAATCCGTTCACAACTGCGCAACACTGCCTGGAACAGGATTGTGAATGTGCACAGTAAGAAAGAAGGCAGCGTCGAAGTCTATCTGATGCAAAGCGGCAATCAGATCAGCGGGCTTGCAGTGTTGGCAAATGATCCGAAGGAAATAACGGTCGTTAACATCGTCGGACCCGTGGATCTCGATAAGTTGTCGGAGCTCGAAGGAAACTTTGGTATACCCGATCTGGAGATCGAGCGTTCGAAACCCAAGCGCAAGAATTGAGACCCGAGGAATGGAGTGCCCAATGAAGAAATCTATTTCCCTCGGTTTCATGTTCATCGCGCTCACAGGTCTAATTAACACCGCCCAGGCCAAAGGTGACGACTTCGGCGCCGTCGTCAAACTCATCGAGCAGTTTTATCAAGTCAAACATAAGAGCATTCCGTTTCTGGCACGGGCCGGCATCAAGACCAGCACAACGGTCGCACGCATTGCCGGCGGACCAAAGCGGCAACTCGCCGAAGCGGGCAGTGTGAAAGTGGCATATTTTGAGGATCAGGATTTCAAGGCCAGCGGTAGCTTCGCCGGCTTCAGAACTGCAATCGGAGCGATGCTCGCGCCAAACTGGAATCCCTTAATCCAGGTCGCCTCTCCAAAAGATAAAGAACAGACTTACATCTACCTGCGCGATGGAGGCGAGAAGTTCAACGTTTTGGTGGTAACGATCGAGTCTCGGGAAGCCTGCGTCGTCCAGGCCGATCTATCGCCGCAAGCGTTAGCCAAACTGCTGCTCAACCCGGACGAGATGGGAAAGACGATTACCGTGGATGCCACAACTGACGAGTAAATAGGCAGGAGTGAGAGATGAATTCAGAGATCAACGTCAAGTTTGAGATCGATAAGACCACCGTGCGCCTTCTCGTAATCCTGGCCGCATTAGTTGCCATCCTCGTAATTGGGTCCCACTCAGTTGCCGCACAGGAAGTGGCCGATACAGTTCGCATCAATACGCGCGTTGTCTTCATGGATGCGCTCGTCAAGGACAAGCGCACCGGCGTTCCCATCGCGGACCTCAAGCCGGAGAATTTCGAAATCTATGATGACGGAAATCTGCGTCCTGTGTCTTACTTCACGCGCGAAGGTCAGGCCCGCAAGCCGCTAGCCCTGGTATTGATTTTCGACCTGCGGGACGATGGCGCCGGTAGATACCTGAAGCGTCCCGAAGTTCTAAAGGTTGTGTCTGACGAACTCGCGAAGCTTTCGCCTCAGGATGAAGTAGCGATACTTGCGATGGATATAAACGGAGAAGACGAAAAGCGACTCTGGCTTAGCGGCTTCACTCGCGACCCCGCGCAATTGGTCGCCGCGCTCGCGCGCGCGCCGCAATTCGTTGACGTGGATGCGGCCGTGGCAGATGCCGGAGCTGGTAAGGCAAACCAGAGCAGCGATGCTGACCGAAGCAGCAGTTTGACCATCGGGTCTGAACCATCTCAGAAAGAACCTCAGCAACAATCGGGTGGTCCGGACCCCGTGACGCCAAAGTCGAAAGATGTTGCGGAGGTAGAAGTCATTAAGGGCAAAAACGGCGCAGTAATAACGCGCACGACCCGCAAAGACGGCTCGGTTGATGTGAAACGCGTGAGTAAGAAGGGCGAAGTCACTCTGGAACTTGGTGACATTTATGACCTGGCCGCCGCGGTAAGAGACACTACGCGAAAAGCGAAGCAGGAACGCCCGAACTCACAACTCGCGATAGTCTGGGTGTCTGATGGTATTGCCCCGATCTTTTTCGAGGACCGCGATGCGACCGAACAGTTGCTAGTCCGCTCAAACGTAATCTTCAATTCCCTGACCGCTGAGATGAGAACGTTCTTCAAGTTGCTGATGCCCATTGGGAAACCGATAGCCGGCATGATGGGTATCAGCATTTATGGCGCGGCGAAACGCCTGGCCCAGCAAACAGGTGGCGAAGCGGTGAAGGTCGGCCGAGTTAAAGACTTCGGCACCGGCCTCAGCAAGATCATTGGCAACTTAACGGCGCGGTACAGCCTCGGCTTCGCCCTCGCTGAGGGAGAAAAAGACGACGGGCGACTACACAACCTTGAAGTGCGCGTGAAAGCGCCGGACGCCAAAGGCAAAGTACGCAAACTCGAAGTCAGCTCGCGACACGGATACTACATGTCAGAAACGGGCGAGAAAGAGGCCACTGCTTCAAAAGCGCAGTGAAAGACTGATGAAGGTCGCTGCAATGGGATTTCTTGCTTATTACCGCTGATCGATCGAAACGTAAGGAAGATCACGTGGGCCGACGTATTCCGCGCGGGGCCGGATGAGTTTGTTGTCGGCGTATTGTTCAAGGATGTGGCCGGTCCAGCCGCTAATTCGGCTGACGGCGAAGATAGGCGTGTAGAGGTCGAGCGGAATTCCCATCATGTAGTAAGTCGAGGCGGAGAAAAAATCTACGTTGGGATAGAGGCCCTTCTCGCGTTTCATCACTTCTTCAATCTTGCGGGACATCTCGTACCACTTAGACTCGCCTGCTGTTTCACCCATCTCTTTCGAAAACTGCCGCAGAAGAGTGGCTCGCGGATCTTCTGTTCTATAAACCGCGTGGCCGAAACCCATGATCTTGCGTTTCTCTGCCAGCGCTTTCCTGATAAACGACTCCACGTTCTCGACCGACCCAATTTCGAGGAGCGTCTTCATCACATTGGTGTTTGCGCCACCGTGCAGCGGCCCAGACAGCGCGCCGATGGCCGCCGTAACTGCTGCGTACATGTCAGCCAAAGTTCCCGCAACGACGCGAGCAGTGAACGTTGAAGCGTTCAGTTCATGATCGGCATGAAGGATCAGACAAACATCGAAGATGCGCGCTTCGCGTTCGGAGGGCTTTTCGCCCCGGAGCATGTAAAGGAAGTTGCCTGAGATATTGAGACCGGGATCAGGGTTTATCGCCTCGAGCCCACGACGAATGCGATCAGACGCGGCGACGATCGTCGGAAACTGCGCGGTGAGTCTAATAGCCGTCTTGATGCTGGTGTCCTGTGAAATATCTCGCGCATTAGGATCGTAGAACTCAAGGGCTGAGACCGCCGTCCTCAAAACATCAATCGGATCGGCCTCGCGCGGAAACTGCTTCATGAGCTCTATGAGCTCAGCAGGCACTGCATACGAGGCCCGCAGTGACTCTGCCAATGCGGAAAGCTCTGCACGACTCGGCAAGCGTTTGTTCCAGATGAGGAAGATCACTTCCTCGAAGGTGGAATGCTGCGTAAGATCGTGAATGTTATAGCCCTGGTAAATGAGCTCGCCTTTTTCACCGTTGACATCGGAGATGGACGAAGTCGCCGCAGCCACTCCTCTGAGTCCTGCGGCGGAAGTACCGGTTGACGCGTCTGCTTTGTTAGCCATGAAAGTTTTTAGTGGTGGACCGAAGATAACAAACCGAACATAGTGTGACAAGTTGGCCCGTTGGCGGCTTACCTGAACTTGAGAGGGGCACGCGATACAGAACCGTGAGGGTAGCGACCGGATGCCGACTCATGTCAGCATCGATGCTTGTATTCTGCGTTGTCGTAACTTAAAGACCGTTTTGCCAAGTTGAGTCCAGCATCCGGTCGCTATCGCTCCCGGTTCTGTATTGAGTCTTCGTTTCGGCCACTAGATTCCGCTAACTGTCACCGAATCACCGCGCTTCACCTTCAAGAGTTTCGCGGCCGAGTTATTTGACGCTGCAATCTCCAGGAAATCTGCGCTCCCCCAAACCCCAAAGATCTTGTCGCCGTTTCCAGCCTGTTCAGAGAAGTAGTTGCGAAAAGACGTCACCGACGTTTTCTTGAGTTGTAGTTTTGCGCCCCCGGCGATCATCTCCGGAGTTAATTCCTTTTGAGTGATATTGGTTACACAGTTTCCGAAGCGATCGATGTGGATTATGCGTGCCTTGATCCTCCCGTCCCTGGAAATCTCGGGCTTCAGCGGGGACAACCGGACAATATCTGTAATCCTGGTTCCCAACTCACCTGGTTTGGTGCCCTGCGAAAGGGCGGCGGCAACCGGGGCGAAGAGATCGCGGCCATTGAAGGTCGCGCTAACAGGAGTATGAAAATATTTCGTATTAGTAAGATGAAATATCTCAGGCGTTAAGCCGCGATTCTCCTCGCGTTCGCAAACGTAGCTAAAGATCCCATTGTCGGGGCCAACGAAGTACTGCTGGCGTGCCTGGATCAATATCGCGCGGCGCGAGGACCCGACTCCCGGATCCACCACAGCCACGTGAATCGTATCCGGCGGAAACGAAGAACAGGCGGCAAGCAAAGTGAACGCAGCGGATTCAATGTCTTGCGGCGGTACGTCGTGCGTTATGTCAACGAGGTGGGCCTCAGGGTTTGAGGAAAGAATCACTCCTTTTACGGCACTAACGAAATAGTCTGATGTACCAAAGTCAGTGAGGAGGGTGATTAGTGGGACACGGAGATGCGGCGACGCGGAAACACGAGGAGAAAGGGTTCTATCACCCTGTCTCCGCGTCTCCGTGTCTCCGCGTCGGTTTTTCACTGGAAGCGTTTCACTGGATTCGTGTTTCAGTTGCAGTGCGAATCTTTAGTTGTTGGCCCCGGGCAAGACGAACATCCTGTCCCCGCTTGCTGAGCACACTGCCAGTGCCGACAGCGCCACCAATCGCCGCGCCAATAGCAGCGCCTCTGCCGCCTCCGACCACCGCGCCGATGATTGCCCCGATGCCGGTACTGGCTCCAACCTTCGAGATGTCATCCTTGGTAGAGCTTCTGCCCTTTACACCGCCTTCAGAATCAACCGTGCCGCCGTCATCTCTATTTCCCATATCGAGGACTTCGACCACGTCAGCGTTGAACCCAATCGTGCGACCGTCGGCCATGCGTATCGTCTCGAACGAGAGCTGTAGTTCGGCCGTTCCCTTCACCTTTCCGGCACGCTTAACACGCGTCACGCGCCCCTCGACGATCGCGCCTTCAAATTCGCGCGGATCGACGACACGCGCCTGGAAGCGATCGCCGCGCTGACTGACGTCTGTTGAAAGACTCGATTGCAACTCAACTAAGAGAATCGCATTGCGTGGAATCGAGAGCGGGCCGCTGATTGGGCCATTTCCCGACTGTCCTGAATTGTTCGGATCATTCTGCGGCGCATTTTGATTTGTATTC
>DASXQM010000092.1:0-11787 GCA_036507195.1 Pyrinomonadaceae bacterium
AGGGATTTCATCCTTCACGCGGCGTTGCTGGGTCAGGCTTTCGCCCATTGCCCAAAATTCCCGACTGCTGCCTCCCGTAGGAGTCTGACCCGTATGTCAGTGTCAGTGTGACCGACCGCCCTCTCAGGCCGGTTACGGATCGTAGCCTTGGTAAGCCATTACCTTACCAACTAGCTAATCCGCCGCAGGCTCCTCTTCAGACGCGAGGTCTTTCGATCCCCCGCTTTAACAACTGTCACCATTAGGTGCCGCTGCATTATGCGGTATTAGCAACCGTTTCCGATTGTTATTCCCCATCCGAAGGTAGATTACCTACGTGTTACTCACCCGTGCGCCACTCTACTTATCCCCCGAAGGGGACTTTCGCGTTCGACTTGCATGTCTGAGGCACGCCGCCAGCGTTGATTCTGAGCCAGGATCAAACTCTCGTTAGAATTTGTTCTCTGGAACATTATCGTACTGGTCATTGTTCAGTATCCGATAATGACTCTTCTTAAGAGTTTTGAACGCGAGCTTTATCGCTCGACGTTTGACTCTCAAAGATCATTGATATGGACACGCTCTATCTAGTTTTCAAAGATCGATTCCAAATTGTCTTTGGATTGCCCTACAGACGGAATAAATTCGCCCCAAGCAAACGGAGACTTTAACCTATGAACTCTACTCTGTCAAGGCAGCTTCAAATGTTCGCAAAATGTTATTTTTAGCGAACAAAAGCGCCGCCCTTCTTGCAAAATTTCCCAAAGAGAAAAGCGGCCCTCGCCAGTGCCTTATTATCCCTGCTTGTCAATCCCCCATCTCCGAGGGAATGGGCATTATAGGGACAACTCTATTCTTGTCAAGCTTCAAAAACCTGTTTCAAAAACCGCCCCACATCTTGTTTCGTAGCTACCGTAAGGGTTCCCTCGTTTGGCAACCACTGAAGATGAATGCAAGTCTCTCTGGGTTTGGGCTTGCCTCGCTTTACGCGGCCCAGAAGCCCGGAAACATTAGTCCACTGGCTTTCGCACCCAACTACTTTCTCTTCTTCTCTTTGCCTGTCACACTTGGCGCACTGACCTTCAAATAACCTCTCGCGTCTTTATAGATTCCGTATTGAACGTCGCTTAGTTGTCCATTTTCATCCTGAACTCGAATAGTAAATGTCTTATTGTCAGACCTGCCTTCAACACGGCACGGCAGGATTCCTTTCAGGTCAGGACTGCGATAAGCGGTGTAGTGTTCCTGATTCCGTTTGTCGTAACCCAGCACATAGATGCGATCGAAGTCAGGTTCATCCAGCGTGTGCGGTTCATTAGAACTACTCTTTTCAAGTATCACCCAGCTTCCCGGCTTGCCTTCTTTAGCGGCATCCTTGTTTTTCGATCCGTCCAAATCACTGGCGTCGCCATCCAGCCTTTGCCAGGCTACAAACTCGCGACCGGTACGATAAAAAATAATGTCGCTCGGCACGGTTAGCTCAACTTGCTTTCCATATATCCAACCAGCGGGAGCCGGTGAAATCAAAGAGGGCAAACGAACCTTATACCAAAGCTCGTTAGTTTCTTCCGGTTCATTTTCCTCCCGGTTATCTTTGGTGCCACGACTGGTCCCCTGTTGAGCACTGCCGGCCTTCGGAGCGATATCGCTTTCGATTGCCTCTGAAGACTTCGGTTTTGGCACTCGCTTCCAACCAACAATCTCGAAGCTGGAGCCACTATCCAACCGCATCATTATGTTTTCGTTACCACCGCGATCCGGACTGAGCCGCAGATTTGAGCTGGCGCGAAGCTGGCCGGTCGCCTGAGCCGGAATGCCTTTATCTTCTTCCGCGATCTTCTTAGCAGCTTGAAGCACTTCGTCGGGCATGACATTCCGCGATTCAATCCAGCCCTCGGTGCTGTCTTCATCATGTGCCTGCACGCGCAACCAGCGCTCTTTCTTGGAATTGTCTGTTGGATCCTGTACGTCCTGGAAGTCCAGGATATCAACCGCATCGCCACGGTTTACTTCCAATAGATCGGCCGCAACTACCGCCGTAGAACTGCGTATCTGGGCGCGACGTGCCACTACAACGCCGGTATCGCTTTGTTTTGCGAGTGTGTTGCAACCCTGGGCCACGCCCAAAGCCATCAAGACCACCACACCCTTGCACATAAGACTGAATTGGATTTTAGTTATAGCCATTATTAACTCTTCACTAGATTAACTCTTCACCAAAAACTGGCTTGCGGAAACTACTTTCTATTGCGAATGCAGCCGAGAAGGTTTCTTTGCGTTTTATCAAGATTGCGATTTACCGCCAGCCGCGTTCCGCCCGGCGCTGCGCGCAACACTTGAATTCCATATGATGAGACCACCGCCTCGAGATCAAACTTTCCGGCACTTTCCACATAATCCTTAGCGAACGATTCCAATCCAAGCGGTTCACTCAGGAGCTTAATTATAAGCTCGTTTGCGCTTCCCTGTCCTGTTGCGGACAGCCTGAAGAGTTCCCTGTACACATCATCAAGCGAGGCCCGGCAATTAGTCAGATTTTTAAGCGAAAGATCGTAGATAAAAGCGACCAGCATTCCCTTTTCGTAGACGAGGGAAGCTGAGGTAGTCCAGCGGCGCTCTGAGGCCTCAATCAATGACAAGCGATCGTGGTCCACCGCCGACAAATATGAATCATACACACGTGCGATCGTTTCCAGGTAATCGTTGAAAGAGATCAAGCCGAGACGGAAATCAAGCCGCAAAGCCTGGTAAAGCGTAAAGCCCTCGAAAAACCAATCGTAGTCGCCTTGAAGCTTCAGGGAGTTTGGCACCCAAAGATGAAAAAGCTCGTGGCTGAGCACAATTCCGAGGCGCGACAAAACTTTCCCGCGGCTCGCGTTTCGACCTAATAACAGGACAACATCATTGCCTCTCGTCTCCGCGCTCCATTTTTCGGGACCGGCATCTCCCGGAAAAGGAATCAGCATGACAACCGCGTTCTGCTTAAGATCAAACCGGGTAACTCTGGAATACTCCTCGATTATCTTTCCGGCGATTTTTGTCGCGTCTTTATCCGCGAAGGGCCACTCACGAGAACTTATTATTGAGAGGTTGGTCGCTGCCAGCCGTTGACTCTTTTCACGCACCGAAGGTCCAATCAAAAACACGGCGTTCTCGGGATCGTCAGTTGAAAACTGCGAGCTTTCCTGTTTCGCGTTCGACGCCACCGTCCAGCCCATCGGAACATCAACCGTAATTAGCGCTGAAGAGAAATTGCCTGACTCCTTCGTTGCCGGAGGTAATAGATCCGCGAGCATTAGCAGCCCTTGTTCCCGATTGAGCCAGGACACATGGGACATTTGAGCAGGACGCGCGGGTTCGGAGACAATTACGTCATACTTCAAGCGCCTAAAGTCTTCGGAAGTTTGAAATTCGCCCGGGGCCAGCTTTTGCACCGCAATGCTCTCCCCACTTGCCTTTATCGCCTCAAGCATTTCAATCCGCTCGCCTAATCCAAGTACGCCGCCGTAGGCATTGCGAAAAGACAAAACATTTCTTGCTTTGGGAAAATCCACTTCAATCCTGAGCCGGGCAGGCGCGACGGACGTAACGCTGATTCGAGCCTGGAGTGTTTGCGCTTCGACAGTGGAAAGCTTCCCCAGAATCAGAAATCCGCAAACAGTGAAGAGTGCAGCAGCCAGCACAGCCGACCCGGCAGCCCTTCCTCGGGAAAAATGCAGCACGGAATTGAACATTACGAGGCGATCTGGCGCCGTTTTTGGCTCCTGCAGTGGGCCAAACCTTGTTTGACAGTGATGGTAGGCATCCTTATACTGCTGGTCAGGACTCTAACATAGCCCGCAAAAAAGTGAACAGAGAAGGACATTCAAAGTTAATCAAGAAACATGGTGTGTTTTCTCGCGCGCTTTCGCTTCTGCTGCTCACTCTCATCGTCTACGGAACTACCGTTGAGGCCGCGCACACTCATGGAAACGTCGCTGCGGCGAACAATACCATCGCCAGTTCCTCTTTTTCGGATCCGGCAACGGGAATTAAAGCAAACAGCAATCTGCTGGGCTGTGGCGACTGTCTGATTTGCCAACTCCACCAGCACTTCTCCGCCACTCTAATCTCTGTTCCGCCAAGCATCGTCCCATCAGCTCTCAGGTCTCGCATATTCAACTTAACTGCGGTATCGGTTTCCTCTGCGACAAACGCTCCGCGGCGCGGGCGCGCTCCCCCGTTTACCCTCTAATCCAATCCAGCAAATATCGCTAATTAGTCACAGCTCCTTTGGGTGACACGCGATTTATTGGTTGCACAAATTCTCGGCAGCCAGAGCTTTAACGCCAGGAAAATTAGAGAGGTAAATGAAATGACTCAGCAAAAGAGCATCCTTCATACATTCCGACTAGTCTGTTTGCTAGCACTCATATCGGTGCTCAGCTCGGTAACTTTTGCTCAGGCGCTCAGCGCCGGAACTGTTGCGGGAGTAGTCCTCGATCCTAATAATGCCGCAGTGCCAAACTCCAACGTTACAATCGCTAACTCCGTCACTGGTTACACGCGCACCGTAACGAGCAACGCGGACGGGACGTTTCGGTTCGACAACGTGCCGCCGAATAATTATCAACTAAGCGTTGCGGCCAGCGGCTTTGAGACTGCAACACAAAGCTTAAGTGTGCGAACCTCGGTACCCATTAGTCTAAAGATACCGCTTAGCATCGGCGGGGCGAGCGAAACTGTTACTGTCACCGGTGGGGCTGCCGACGTTCTCGAGAATATTCCCTCAACACATACCGACGTCGACCAAACCCTGATTAGCCGGTTGCCGACAAGGTCTCCGGGGTCAGGCTTGAGCGACGTCGTTACGATGGCCGCTCCAGGCGTCGTCGCTGACTCCAATGGATTCTTCCACCCCCTGGGGGATCATGCCCAGACATCGTATTCGATTGACAACCAGCCAATATCCGACCAGCAGAGTAAAGCGTTTTCAACGCAGATGCCGCCCAGTGCAATCCAATCGATGGAGGTAATTACCGGGGCAACACCCGCTGAGTACGGTGATAAGACCAGTCTTGTTGTTAACGCCATTACAAAGTCTGGCCTGAACCAAAAGAAACCGACCGGCGGCTTCAGCACAGGTTACGGATCCTTTGGGAGTATCAGCTCGGAGGGGTCGCTCGCGTACGGAAACGCAAAGTTAGGTAACTTCATTACGTTCAATTATGAGCGTTCGGGTCGCTTCCTCGATACACCGGAATTCAGCGTGCTGCATGACCGCGGCACTTCCGGCACGATCTTCGACCGGATCGATTACAGTCCTAACTCTAAGGACACGTTCCACCTTAATCTGCTTCTGGCGCGAAATAGCTTTCAGACACCGAACCAATTTGATCAGCAAGCGCTGGGGCAGGACCAGCGCCAGCTTGTTCATAGCTTGAACATCGCGCCGGGCTACGTTCATATTTTCAGCCCCACAACGGTGCTGTCGATCAATCCTTACTATCGACTTGATAACGTAAAATATTTCGCGAGCCCCAATGTGTTTTCGGATCAGCCCATTACTTTCAGCGAGTCGCGCAGACTAAATAATGCCGGTGTGAAAGCTGATCTCTCTTATGTTAAGGGAAGAAACAACGCGAAGTTTGGCGTGCAGTTCTCGCACACTTTCTTAAACGAAGGGTTTGAATTTGGCATCACCGATCCAGACTTCAACGATCCGGCAAGCGCAGACTTCGTACCCGGACTGTTGCCGTTCGATTTAACTCGTGGTGGAAATCCTTTTCTTTTCCATGGGCGCACAGATATCAAGCAGGAAGCTTTGTATGCGCAGGATAACGTGACACTCGGCAATGCAACACTCTCAGTGGGTCTTCGTTTCGATAAGTATAACGGTCTTACGCATGACCAAATGTTACAACCCCGCTTAGGCATCTCTTATCTGTTCAAGCCCACCAACACTATTCTGCGCGGATCTTATACGCGCAATTTTGAGACTCCCTATAACGAGAATTTAATTCTTTCGAGCTCGACCGGAGCCGGCGGTCTTGCCAATGGAATTTTGGGGGACACAAGCGATCAGCCGCTTCGACCAGGTCGACGAAATCAATTCAACCTTGGTTTTCAGCAGGCGATTGGCAAGCACCTGATGATCGACGGCGACTATTTCAACAAGCGCACAAACAATGCTTATGACTTCAACGTCCTCTTCAACACTTCAGTCACCTTTCCAATCTCGTGGCAGAAATCGAAGCTGGATGGGGTTTCTCTGCGCGTCAACATGTCAAACTATAAGGGTTTGTCTGCGTTCATGGTTGCCGGGCATACGCGGGCGCGCTTTTTCCCGCCGGAGTCTGGCGGGCTGTTTTTCAATTCTGATTTGCCGACCGGTGTCTTCCGCATCGACCACGATCAGAACCTGGAACAGACGACGCAAGTTCAGTATGAGTTCCAAAAGTGGAAACGGCTTGCTCCATATCTGACGTTTACCTGGCGCTATGACAGCGGTGCCGTAGCGGGTTCGGTTCCCGACTTTGCTTCCGCGCTAACTTTGACGGCAGATGAACAGGCGCAGATTGGCCTTTTCTGTGATGGTGTGTTCGCCACGCCCACTCAGCCGCTCACAAGCTGCACGTCTCAGAATCGTGGCGCTTTGCGGGTACGTATTCCGGCTGACGGAACTGAAAATGATGACAGCAATCCGCCTCGAATAGCACCGCGTCACTTGTTTGACTTGAGTGCGGGTACGGACAATCTTTTCCGCACGGAGCACACAAAAGTGACTCTGCGATTTACGGTGCTTAACTTAACGAATAAGGTGGCACTCTATAATTTTCAATCAACCTTCAGCGGCACCCACTTTGTGGCGCCTCGCAGTTACCAGGGGCAGGTCGGAATTACATTCTAAGAGGGGCGTGGCAAGTCAGAGTAGCTGGGGCGTTCGATTCACAAAGTCTTGAGAAGAGGTGAACCGAACGCCCTTGCTCTAACTGGTGCTGGCGGGCTATAGCCCGTCGCGCCGAGTTAGCCAAATTTGATTTACGAAAGAGATGATTACTACCTGGCTGCTTGCAATCGCGAGTGTCACCTTCGTTAGCCTTCTATCGCTCATCGGCATTGCCTTTATCTCGGTGAACGAAGAAAAACTTCGCCAGATAATATTTGTAATGGTCAGCCTGGCCGTGGGCGCTCTATATGGCGACGCTTTTATACACCTGTTGCCAGAGTCTTTCGAGCGAAGCCAATCATCGGTGACGACATCGCTTTACGTATTGGCCGGCATGCTGGGCTTTTTTGTTTTGGAGAAGTTTCTCTTATGGAAGCACCAACACGTCCTGGAATCCGGTAACCATGTCCATCCGGTTGGTTACATGAATCTTGCCGCGGACGCAATACATAATCTCATTGACGGGATGATTATCGGTGTGGCTTACCTGGTCAGTGTGCCTGTCGGCGTTGCGACTACGATCGCAGTTGTGTGTCATGAGATTCCCCACGAGTTGGGTAACTTCTTCGTATTGCTGCATGCGGGATTTCCTGCGCGCCGAGCATTGGCATTTAACTTTCTTTCCGCGATCTTTGCGATCATCGGTACGGTAATTTCGCTGCTAATAGGCTCGCATATCGAGAGTTTCTCCGTGTTGCTCGTTCCGCTTGCCGCGGGCGGCTTCATTTATATTGCTGGTTCAGACCTGGTTCCCGAGCTCCACAAAGAGGCAAATCCGGTCAAGTCGGCGGTGCAACTTTTAGCTATGGGCACAGGCGTAGGAATAATGCTGTTGCTGACAAAAATGAAATGAATCCGATGGCTGGTGAGCCAATCTGAACCTGGCCTGAACTCAAATTCGCCTGCAGACCCTTTTTTGCCAGGTCTTCATTGACACTTTGCGAGGGCGATTTTAGAATACAGCCTGTTCTCGTCCCTTGTTTTATCCTAACTTTGAGGGATTAGTTATGAGTCTAGTCAAGATCATCGTAATCACAATAATTGTGATTCTGAGCATTCTGCTTTTCGGCCGCTTTTTTGTCTGAGCCGAACGGCTGCATGCTTCTGCCTGCCTTTACGCCAAAAACAATCCTTTCCCATGTGAATAGGGCGTGCTTGCGTTCATCCTTGCATGCGTCTCTCAGGACTGTGTTTCTCCTGGTCGCGATGGTCGCGCTCCCTTCACCTGTTCTTCAGGCCCAGGAGCCATCCACCGACGATGAGGTTGTAAGAGTCAATACAGATCTGTTTGTAATTCCCATTCGCGTTAAAGACAAACGTGGACAAGCTGCGACTCCGCTCACCGAACGGGATCTCGTACTAAAGGACGAGGATCACGTTACCGCCGGACTAACTTTGTATCGCGGCGCCGATCGCGTTGCTCTTGTCTTTGCACTGGACCAATCCGGTAGTCTGCGCGAGATTGTTTCCCAGCAGCGCGAAGCGGCGCTGGCTCTGGCTGGGCGATTCGGCGACAAATCCCAGGTCGCTGTCATTCGCTTTGCTGAGAAGCCTTCGCTGGTTCTGCCTTTTAGCAAAGACACCTCCGTTGCTCGTGAGGCTTTTGGCTTCCCGGCACTGGCCAATCAGCACACAGCCATATTCGACGCGGCACTCGCCGCGGTTAGCGCCTTTAAGGGGCTGCCGCAGATTCGTTCCGAACGTCGCCTCATAGTCTTGATTAGTGACGGACTCGACAATGCGAGCACGACCAAGGCGAGCTCGGTGATTCAGGCAGCACTGGCAAACCACGTATCGTTTTACGTGATCCACTTGCCGCTCTTCGAACCGCGTGATGGGCGGCTGGCAGTGCGTTCACCAGCCAAGGGCTTTCGGGAACTCGCCGAGAAAACCGGTGGCAAATATTTTCTTGTCGGCAACACAAGTTCAGCGCTGGCGCCCCAGGCAAAGACCGTTGATCTGAGTCCGGTCTTTCAAGCGATCGAAGAGGATTTGAGAAGCCAGTATCTGCTTGGATTCTATGCGGGCGAGGGTTCGCGGGATGGTCGCAATCATAGTTTCACGATCGGCCTTCCGGCGGGCGTTGAGTATCAAATCGTCGGGAATAAGTACTCGCGAACCCAGGAATTTTTTCACGTTATGCCAGGCAAATCAGGAAAAGTTCCCAAGTGAAACTTCGCGAATTTCAATGACTTCATAACTTCGGCACCCTGATACTGGTCCGGCTTGCAATCAGCCCGCCAAAGAAGCGCCATTACAGAACCGTGAGCGGTAGCGACCGGATGCTACGCTCAACCGGCCGACTCGCTCGCAGAAGTTATGACTGAACAGGACTTTATCAACGCCGTCAACTATGTTTGTATGACCATGGCGAACCTTGACCTTGACTAAAGCGGTGACGTTGAGCGTAGCATCCGGTCGCTACCGCTCACGGTTCTGTAGTTGAGCGGCGCGGCTAAAGTTGAGTGTGGCATCGGTCACTACCGTGCCTGTTTTCACACAGGCTGGGTAGCGACCGGATACAGGCACTCATTGTGTTTTAAAACTCTTTCTGCTGGCGCGATCATCAATTGCAGGTTGAATGTAAGATCCGGTCGCTACCGCTCCCGGTTCTGTACTTACCTGATCGGTCTGCGTAATGTCATTGACTCACTGAACCGTACTACTGGCACCCCGTTCACTTGCGTCTATCAGTTTGATTCGGTAAACAATATATTTCAAAATTCGAGATTAACTTCTGCAAACACAAACATGACCGAAAACCAGAAACTTGGTTTGCGAAAAATTCGGCGCGCACTGATCAGCGTTTCAGACAAAACTGGAATAGTTGACTTCGCGCGCGAACTTAAAGCTTTTGACGTTGAGATTATCAGCACCGGCGGAACGGCAAAGGTTTTGCGCGACGCGGGCCTCGAAGTGCGCGACGTTTCCGACGTAACCGGTTTTCCGGAAATGATGGACGGTCGTGTGAAGACGCTTCATCCGAAAATCCACGGTGGCCTGCTCGGCGTGCGCGACAACGACGAACATCAGGCCGCGATGCGTGAGCATGGCATCGAGCCAATCGATCTGGTCGTCATTAACCTCTATCCGTTTGAGCAGACCATCAAGCGCCAAGACGTCACCCAAACAGAGGCGATTGAACAGATTGATATTGGCGGGCCGGCCATGATTCGCTCCGCAGCAAAAAACTGGCAGGACGTTGCAGTGGTCGTGCTCCCTGAGAGCTACGTACGAGTGATCGAGGAAATGAAGAAGAATGACGGTTCAGTCTCACTAGCCACGAGAGGTCAGCTCGCCCGTGAAGCGTTTGGGCAAACATCGCGGTATGACATGATTGTCTGTGCCTACCTGACCGGGGCATTCGACCGCGGCGATCCAAAGAGCGGCGGAATCACCGCGGGCGTGGGCGAGGGTGGCGAAGGATCCAGCACTTTCATGATCACGGATGCTTCCGGCGTGAGAAAGATCGAAGCATCTCCATCCATTGGGGACCTTCAGCAACCTCCTGAATCCGCCACCTTCACGATAAAGAAATCTCTGGCTCTTCGCTACGGAGAGAATCCCCATCAGACTGCAGCCCTTTATGACACCGGCGCTCAAAGCGGTGTTGCCAGTGCCGAGCTGCTTTCTGGTAAAGAGATGTCCTTCAATAACTACGTTGATGCGGACGCCGCCTGGCAACTTGTTTGTGATTTTGATGAACTCGCCTGCGCGATTATCAAGCACACGAATCCTGCTGGCGTCGCACTGGGAGAATCGGGTGAGGAAGCTTATCGTCGCGCGCTGGCAACCGATCCGACTTCAGCTTTCGGTGGCATTGTCGCGTTTAATCGCTCAGTTGACGAAGGGGCGGCGCGCGCAGTCATAGAGACATTCACCGAAGTAGTCGTTGCGCCGGATTATGAACCTACCGCCCTGGAAGTGCTGAAGACAAAAAAGAACCTGCGGGTGTTGCGGGCAGCCGTTCCAAAACAGGCGCAGCTTGAATATAAGCAAATCTCCGGTGGCATGCTGGTACAAACGCGCGACACGCACAGACTGAAGCGAGAGGAACTGAAGTTTGTTACTAAACGCGAACCGACTGAGGATGAGATCACCGATTTGCTGTTCGCCTGGACGGTCTGCAAGCACACAAAATCGAATGCGATTGTTTATGCACACGCGGGACAGACCGTCGGCGTGGGCGCGGGTCAAATGTCACGGGTGGATTCGGTGAAGCTGGGCGCGATGCGCGCGCAACTGCCCGTTCAGGGCAGCGTGCTCGCCTCTGACGCCTTCTTCCCTTTCCGCGATGGCATTGACGAAGCAGCGAAACACGGCATCACGGCCGTGATTCAACCGGGTGGCTCAATGCGCGACGCCGAAGTGATTGCGGCCTGCGACGAACACAACGTCGCAATGGTTTTTACTGGCATCCGACATTTCAAACACTAGCTGAAGCGCAGACATTCTGTCTGCACTCCCAGCTGGTACTGATGCAGTTTCAACGGTGCGCATATTGACAACGTGCGGACCTATGACGTCAGTACCACCTCGCGGTAGCGGAGCGCCAAACAAATACAGAACCAGGAGCGGTAGCGACTGGGTCCAGTATCAATAAGCTCATTTCTAATGGTCACGGACCAGGTCGCTACCGCTCCTGGTTCTGTATTTGTCGACCCACCCGCTACCGCGAGGTGGTACTGACCTCATGAGTCCGCAACTATCGTAGTTGGCAGTTGGACTCAAACTGACGCATCACTACCGTCGTGACTCGTCAACTTGCTCTTTAAACGCACTTTGTTGATACTTCCAGACTTATGCTAAAAGACAAATTCGGAATCATTTTCGGTGTTGCAAATAAACGTTCGATCGCCTGGGCCACGGCGCAGTCGTTG
>DASXQM010000093.1:0-5198 GCA_036507195.1 Pyrinomonadaceae bacterium
CACGGCCGCAAAAGCGATCCGTACTGCATTTACTTCAACGATCCCGACGGCCATCGGCTGCAGCTTTTGATGCCGAGTGAATAACCTTAAATTATTCGGAAGGATAGGCGTAGATAGGTATCAACAATGGCGCAGAAGTTGAAGGCAGTGCAACGGCGGGTATTAAAGCGGGAAGCACTCGAATGGGATGAGATTTCCGATGAGGACTTCGCTCAACTGTTCGACGACGGTCAGCCGGTGAAAGTACGCGTTCGGCGACCGCCGCCAAAAACTCTGACGGTCGCTCTCGACGAGCAAACGCTCAATCGGTTGAAGCGTATCGCTCGTCCTACGCAGAAATGATCGTTAGCTCTGACTTCACCGTTCAGACGAGTGCGTTACGCGCCGGCATAAAAGTCCACGGCCGCAAAAACGACCCACATTGCATCTACTTCAACGACCCCGATCGTCATCAGTTACAATTTTTGATGCCGCATGAATACCGCGCCGTGGAGCGGGCCAATCTCGCGGGAGAGTATTGATAATACATCGACCCCATACATTCCGGTGGATTAGTCGCGGGCGAGTGATAACTCCTCTAATGAACGCGTAAATTCGCGTCGTCGTGATTCTTAATCACCGTAATACACGGGTCATTATACTCACGTTAGGTAGCGAGACGGCCGAGATTTCAGAACTATGCAGATAAAATATCTTGTCACCCAAGAAGCCCATCAAGCTTTGAACCACCACAAGTGGTTGAGGACAGTATACGGCCTCGGGCCAGTCGGTAGTCGAGACGACAGAGAGGTGACTCGACTTCTGATCAATACTCATAATCCGCGTATCGAAAGGTTGCTTGATCTTCTCGACAGGTATGGCGCCAAAGCGGGGAATATTGCAGCAACGATCTTACAAACGAATGACGGAATGAATCTTGAAAGAACCCTGGCCGAATTGTTTTTGTTTGCCCACCTCGAAAGTCGCTTGGGCGGATGCGTTCAGCCAACGATTGCTACATCGACCAGTCGAGTTCCGGACATTGTAGTCAACTTAACCGACAAGAAGGTACTAATTGAAGTCTTCTCGCCTTCGGATTCCTATGGCTACCAAGTCTTTGAACGTTACGTCGGTTCAGTTCTCAAAAACCTTCCCCTAAACATTGGGTACACAATCCGTCTGGACCAGCAAGCGTACGATCCCAACTACCCCCTCGACTTCCCTGAGTACAAAATAGTTTACAAGTGGCTTCAGGACTTTGAAATCGCAATTACACCGTGGATACAAGTGGCGAAGCATGGTGATTGTTTTGTTGTTGGTGGCCCCGCTGAAATCCTCCGACTATCAGTCACCGTCAAAGAGATTCATTCAGACTTCTCTATCCGATGCATCGAGTCAAATGAGCCAACACGCTCAACTGAGACCAAGCTTCACTTTGAACACTTCGACCCCATTCTAGCAACCAAATCACCGTGGTTCCGCAAGATTCACGATAAACTCGCTGGACTACAGGCGGGTCCACCGAGTGAAGAAGTCTTGAGACTTCTTGCCCTCAATTTCCGCCTTACAGACGCTTCAGATTTTGACTTTCTCAAACAGCCGAGGATAACGGCAAATCTGGAGATGCTTATTCGGGCCGCCGCTCATGGCATTACGCCGTTTTTACCTTATGACTGCATGATTCCATGCGCACTAGACTTCGATTGTGGATTCGCTAAACCTGTAATCCTCGCCAATCAGGATTCACATTTCATTTCCGAGATCATCTCGCGGCTTCAAATGAACAAGGAATTCCTGATATCGCAATGATTTCGGGCTGGTGCCTGGTTTGCGTTATTGCATACCTCACGTGAGACGAGCAAGGTGGAAGGAAACTACAATGAAAGAACGTCTAATCCAGATTGTTGACCGTTTTGTGACATTTCTTGATGATGCGTTCGCCTTTGTACTTGTCTACGGCGGCATCTTCGCACTTGTCTATGTCGTTTGGCTCATAGTGGGACCTACAACCGGCCTCGCCGACTTTGTGGAGAGGCAACCGATCTCGGCCGCGATGATGGCACTGCTAATCGTAATGATGCTCCTGATGATCCAGGTAGTAAACAAGCTAGATAAACTTTCGCTGCGGTTAGAAAAAGTCCTAAGCGACGTAGACGACCTCTTGAAGCAAAAACCATAAAGAGTCGTGTCAGAAGGTTTGACAGACTAAGAGGATATGCTCTTCTGCGACACCAAAGTGACCGATTTCAATGAAGGTACGGCTACGCGGTTTAGGCCAACCTCGTTTTATCCTCCCGTCGCTCCCGCGAGAGGTCATTCCGCAACTTGATTGTCTCCGGGCTTTGGGGCTAAAAAGCTATACGTTAGGCATCATAGAAAACATGCGATCTCGCAGACATGTCGCTGTTCACATTGTCGCTCGCCTTGAGCGGATGTTTCCGAGCATCTCGAAAACCACGGCCGACCTAAAACGGGTGTTGGAAACATCGCGTGGATTCGACTACCCGGAGTTTTCGGAACCCAAAACCCTGCTCTTCTTGGGAGCAACCACGGGGGCCGAGCTTGAGATCGACGCGGATTTACTTGCCGCATGGATCTGTCACATGTCCCACTCGTCGCGTGTGAGGATGGAGCTTCTCGAAAACGCGACGCTTCGCTCGCTCGCACACTCTGAAGTCCTCGCGGCGGCTACGCTCGCTCGGGCACACATGGAGGCTGCAGCATGGGCTGCTTACGCTAACGAGGAGCTCGTGAAGATGGCTGAGACCGCGTCCTGGGTCAGGCTCAAGAGCCTCGTTCCCAAAATGCTCTACGGAACCGCCGTCGCGAAAGAGGAAAAGCACCTGTCGGAAGACGCAGCTGATCTTCTCCGGCTCGATCCCACCAGCGTGATGAACGCCATAGATGCCCTCGACCGTTTCTGCGGGATCGCCGCAGGGAGCAAAGGAGCGAGTCTGCGAGTCCTTTACGCTCCGCTTTCGGATTACGCACATCCCACAATCCGCGGCGTCCGTCACCTGTTCGAACCGACGTCCGAGACGTCAGAAGGTTGGGCCATCCAATACACATGCGACGAGCGCGCGGTGGCCGCCGAAGCCGAACTGGTCCTTGGCACTCTACTGCTGAGTATGCGGCTTGGCCACAGTGCGTCGCTGCTCATGCGTCTCGGGACAATCGAGGAAACGAACGAAGGTCTCAGGTACATCAAGCCGGAGGCGGATGTGGGGATGGGCGTCTGGCAACACATCATGCTGGGCACGATACCTGAAGATGCATAACAACATGCTGGACCGGTTCGCTGGCTCGCATACGCTCGCCGCGGCCGCCAGCGTGATTGGTTAAGCCACTAAACGATGGAGATCCATGAGTCGCTGGTCCATCTACATCGATGTGAAGGGGTTTTCAGAAATCTATAGGCTCCGCCAAGGGCGTGCTATTCAGGCTCTGGGTGAGCTGATGGAGGCCCTGTTTATTATAGCGTCAAAGAAGTTTCCAACAGCACCAGAGAGACTACTCATCCATCAATTTGGAGATGGATTCGTAGTTGTCTCCGACTTCATGGAGCCAAATCCCCAACGCCCATCGCCATATGTCTGGCCGTTATGCGCCACCTTATCGGTAGGGCGTGGCAACGAAAGCGGCGATTTCAGGAGGCGACTTTGCAGATATCTCTAGCCGTTACCCCGAAACGGTGTTGGCTGCGTCACACGATGGGCGTCACGTGGATATTGGAGAGGGCGTGATGACAATCATTCCTGTCATGGGAATGGCGCTTATCGCGCCGTACAAACTGGCAACTCGCCGTAAAGGTGCGGCCCTGCTGCTTGACTCGACCATTTTTGCTTCCGTTCCTAGCGGTATAATTGCCAATCCCGGTTCTCCGGCTGTGATAGATTGGGTCCATTCAGATTTTCCTCTTATTGCGGAGGTAGCGAAAACCGCGGAATTGATGACACCAGACGCTAGCGCTACAGAAGCTTATTTGCGGAGCTATATCGATAACAATAGAAGTACTTTGGGCGCGGATTGGGTTTCCGCAACATTGGACTCAGTTGATATGGCAATCTCTCCACTCTAACTTTAAGCTTCAGAGCAATTGCTAAAGAGCGACGGCTGAGCCTGTTTGTTTGGCCATAGATCGGAAGGAAAAGGTGGTGTGAACCTCCTGCGACGCTTATTCGGGACCCTTGATCGTAACCTCACGCATGAGGCCCGGAACCTGGTACCAGCTGCACAGGTGTTTGCAACTAGCTCATACACGACGGTAACCAACCGGTTTCCAAACGTTTGCGACATAGATCTGAAGCATTGGAATTCTATCCTCACCATTGGCGGTGTCTTCGTCGGCGTCTCTCAACTTAATCACGAAAGCCTCTCCCAACACACAAAGGATTCTATTCTCGATATCGTCTCCGCAGCCGTGACGGCTTGGCAAACCGACGGTTCTAACGCAATAGAAGATTGCCGCCAGTTTGTTGATGATACTTACGAGCGGTTCGAAAGTCTTCCTGAGTACAAGCGTGATCCGCAATTCCTGTTTTCGGATTCTCTGGGAAGTTGGGTTGTCTGGAACCTATTTGGTCATGCCCCTTCCACTGAGGACGAAGGGCAGCTTGTCCGTGTTTTCGGAGGAATGCTTGTTAATTCCTTTATGTACTGGTGGAGGAAAGCCTAGCGGCCCACTTGAGAAGGTGGCTCCAGTCCCGAAAACTATCGATGCCAGTCGAGTGTTCACGCGTAACGCATAAGTTCTTTCTGAACCGTCGCGCCGAGGCGGGGTCCATCGGACGTTCGCCTGGATTCCCGCTAAAAGCATGCGGGAATGACGGACTCTGAAAGGACTGGGAATCGGCATTACGTAATCCATTCTCATCTGGCCCTTCAGACTTGATTTTGTTTCCACAAAGTCAGACCCTGTCGCGCATATGAGCCAACGGTCCGATCCTATCACCGTCGCCCTCACGGGGCAGCTTTCTTTTATTCTCGTCGTCTCCACGATTCTTGCGCTCGTTGCTTCGTATCTCCTCTTGCGCCTTTACCGACGCGCGGTGATCAAATCGATGCGCCGCCGGAGCCGGAGCGAGATCCTTGAGCCCAAGGGATTTTTGCCGCCGGAATCAGAACACAAACCGAATGACGCCCCGCTGAATTTCAGTTTCGTTACGCGCGCGGCTGCGCGAGCGAATCGCGACGCCGCGACGCTTTATCACAGTGCGAAT
>DASXQM010000094.1:0-9194 GCA_036507195.1 Pyrinomonadaceae bacterium
GCGCAAGTGTACTTTCCAAATGAAAGTTTACTTGGCAAGTTTTCCACTTTCAGACGACCCGCTGCCTCTCTCCCGGCCATCAACCAAAGAGCCCTTCTACCCTTGCTACTACTATCACTTGCGGCCTTCTAAACTCACGCTCACGACGGCATATCTCTGATTGGCACGACCATTGTAATGAGGCGACGCGGGACGAAATTCAATCGCAGCAAAATATCTTAGGGAGTAGAACCAATGAACGCGACAATAACCCACAGCGACCATCCGACCGATAACGCCTTTGCCCCCTTCAAGCCTCAATCGACCGATGAAGCAATCGTCGCTGGCATCATCCGGAAGATGCTTCACTACCACATCCTCCGCGTCCAGCTTGAAGGAGCACGTCCCTGGATGCACGAGAAACAACGCGTCCGCGCCCGCCAGCAAGCCATCGAAGCACGCCGCAAGGGATTCGCTGAAGAGCGCGAAGCAATCGATTCAGGTATCCACGTCACCTATGACGACGAACTTCTGCGCCAGGAAGGGACCCGTATCGCATACTTGCTTTGTCGCGACCAGGTTGAAGAGGCAATGATGATCGAGGAAGAGATCATTACTATTTCAGTCAACCACTCCCTCTACGCCACAGACCTCGAAGCGATGAGAATCGCGGCCTAACGCTATCCGGAACTTACTCGAGAAACTGTTCTGAATCGAGGAAAAGAATCATGCACACCGCAACCGCAAGGGAAGAAGTAAGCGCGCCAGCTTTGACCATCACTGAGGGCCTCGCCGAACTCGTCCAGGCCTTCGCATCACGGAATGTCACCGCAGCCCGGGCGACCCTTAAACGGCAAAACCAGACCTACGAATACACGGTCGACGACAAACAACCTGGCATCCAGCGCCACATCGAAGGCCGCTTCACGAACATCCAAATCGTTGTCTCTTGCCTCTCTCCGATGAGCGCCGAATTAAACGCCGAACTTCAGGCGATCACCACCACGGCAGCCACCGCTGCTCAACACTGGACCGAACCCGTAAACCGCCCGACTCTCGTCAAACCTTCCCCCACCGATCAGCAAATGATCGGCATCAGCGCCGAAATGAAAGAGCTCGACGCAGACATCAGCCGCGCCGCCCGCTCCAGCCACGTGGTATTGATCATCGGCGAATCCGGAACGGGAAAAACGACCGCCGCCGCCTTGATTCATCGGAGAAGTCCGAGAGCCGCCAAACCCTTCGTTGATATCAACTGCGCCGCCTTGCCGGAAACCTTGATCGAAAGCGAATTGTTCGGCTATGAAAAGGGAGCCTTCACCGGCGCCGTCGCAACCAAGAAAGGACTCTTCGAACTTGCCGAAGAAGGAACCCTATTTCTTGACGAAATCGGCGAGATGAAACTCGAGCTCCAGGCCAAACTTCTGAAGGCCATTGAGCAGCAAAAAATCCGCCGCCTGGGAGGTACCAAGGACATACAATGCAACGTCCGGATCGTCGCCGCCTCAGCCCGCAACCTTCAACAGATGGTTTCTGAAGGCAAGTTCCGCGAGGATCTTTATTACCGCCTTGCCGTCCTCGAAGTGCCCATCGCCCCGCTCAGACAAAGGCGCGAAGATATCGCCCTGCTCGTCCACGATCGGCTCGTGTACGAACAGCAACTCGCGTCGCTTCCAACACCCTTTGAAATCGAAGACAAAGCTCTCACAGAACTCGCCGTCTATGACTGGCCTGGCAACATCAGACAACTCCACAACGTTCTCTCGCGACTCGCCACTCGCACCGACGAGGGGATGCCCATCACCGCCGCCGCCGCTCGTTCCGAGATCGCGCGATTTCAGCCGGAGACTTCAAACCACCATTGCGCCGTCGCAAGCGAAAGAGCAGTTCTCCTCCCGGCAGATTGCCGCATGCTGTTGCAGGGAGAATCAATGCAAGTTTTCATCAACCGCCTCAAGCGCACGGTGATCGAAAGCGTCCGCAATTCAACGGGCAGCATGACCCATGCTGCTAACCGCCTCCAATACGACCGCACTGCGCTCCAAAAACTTTTTGCGCGCCTGATCGCCAACGACAACGCGAGCGAGGAAGATACCGGTCGAGAAAGCGCGTTGGCGGCCTGAAAACAAAGGCGGACAGCCGATTAACGAAGACCGGAAACTCTCAAACCACCATAAAGCGATGTCCGACACAACTCCGATCCCAGGGCAAGGCACCACCTACAGCTACGGCCGCGACGACTACGGTGAATACGGATCTGCGCTTCAACCCGAAACAGAGTTCCAGGTGCCAGAGCCGCTCGATTTCACACCGAACAGCAGCCTTGAACAGTCTGCCGCCAGCGCGTGAGCACGTAGTCAAAAAAACCAAGCGGCTGGTAGACCTGGCAACCTAGACCGAAACCAGCCCGCTCTGTTACGCGCTTTGGAAACCCGCCGAACGAAACGATGACTACCGCCGCGACTCAACACTCGCTCTTCACCGCCCCACGTTCGACTGCCGATACGTCGAGCAAGCCACTTCCTGAAAAGTCGTCCACGGAAGCAAAAACGAGCGAAAAGCCCGCACCGCCGCCTGTCACACTAACCACTGAGGAACTAATCGAACGCATCTTTCAGAGCATGTGCAAAGGCCGGCGTTGGGAGCGCGAACTACTGCTCGGCGCCAATGATCAGGAGCTTGGGAGATCATTTGGAAACTGTTGGTGCTCCGGACAAACAATCGAATTACAATTTCGCGCCGAGGACGAGCCGGCACTACGCGCCGTCGATGCTGTTTTCAAAACCGAAATCCTTACCCTCTCCGCGCCCGAAATTGCTACTCACATTCGCCGCATCGTCGGAGTACCTCAACTCAAGAGTCCCCAGGAACGAGAAGCCGCACTCGATGGTCGCTTCGATGACCTCCGCCTCAACCTTCGCCGCGAAGTACTTCCCTACATACGAAGCCTGTTGGGAGAGAAAACTCCTCGCAAGACCAAAAAGATCGCTGTTGCAAAGACGGGCCTAAGCGAACAGGTCGCCAGTTTGCTCCTCACGTCCGACTGCCTCACTGAACGAGCCGTCCGCCGAACTCTAGCGCGAATCACAGTCCTCTTGATAAGGCAAGGCAATCACGACGCGCTTGCTGCTGCCAAGCACGCAGTCTCCATAGTCGAAGCCGCAACTGGCCGCTGGCGAAGCGCAATAGCCTATTGGCAAGACACTGACGAGCCTACAAGCTATCAAAATCCAATACGAGCAAGACACGAAACCACATCTCCGCCTGTGCCAGATAACTAAATCCAAAAATAGTACGCGTTAAAAAAGAAAAGACGGCCAATGAAAGACCGTCTCAATAAACGTCGCAAGGCTTTGATTGATTACCTACCTCATACCTCAACAAACATGGCCACACCGATTGCGCTTCCCACCTCCCGCATTCCTCGCGCCACCGTCCTTCACGAGGCAGTTACCGCGATCATCAAGCTGACTCCCGAGCGAGCCTTGGAATTACTAGAACTCATGCGCGAAATAACCGCTAGAGCCCGTTACTCTTCCAAAGCCTTCAAAATCTCGAGCTTTGAACCAAACGCGCTTTACGTGCCCTCCTACACTCTAATCAAACGTCCCGCACCAGGGGACTTCCTGATACTCGAAAACGACTTTCTCGTCACCAGTATCACTCCTGTAAAAGTCATCCACGCAGACGTCATGCCCTTTTACGTCACTTGGGAAGCCTACGACGTGAACGAAAGATTCAAACTCACCACGGCTGAACTCGACTGTGAAGTCTTAAAGGCGATCGCGCGCGGTCACAGCCTTCCTCCGGATTCAAACAGCCATACAATCAAAAACGCAAGGCGGCTATCAAGCGGCATCTTTAACATGACCAAAGACTGGCCCACCATTCACTAAGACCCTCACTTTCTTCTCCCGCTTTCTAACTAAATCTCTCAAACACCAAACACTACAAACCAATGCTCGCTTTTTCTTACCAACACGGCACACCAATTGCCGATTACTGTGTTCAGGAAAGAGTCTTTTCCTGTCTTTGGGCCAGTGAGCCTCA
The DNA here is from genome assembly GCA_036507195.1 of Pyrinomonadaceae bacterium. Classification (GTDB taxonomy): domain Bacteria; phylum Acidobacteriota; class Blastocatellia; order Pyrinomonadales; family Pyrinomonadaceae; genus PSRF01. Next base: position 4,030 of record DASXQM010000094.1, read on the forward strand.
GCAAAAGAACCTATGACCAAGCCCTTAACAAACCAGGGTGATCAAGGCCAGGAGATCGGCGCCGCCGATTCTGAAATCACTGATCAGCTCTCACTCTTTCCAAATCATCGCCTCCATTCCGTTTCCAGCCGGCCGGTAGCGTCTAAACGAAGACCTATCAGACTCCCACGCTCCATCCTTGTAATTCTCCCAACCGAGCAGCTTCACCAATACCTCAGCCGCGTTGCCGCCGCAGCGATGAGCGCCGCCACCGATTCATACGGATCGGCCGCACTCGCAGCGCTTCGACTCGGGACTTCGGATAGTGAAGACCCCGAGCCCACGACAGCAGCTCAAACCGCTCGGCCAAGACTCACCCTGGCAGCCTCTGTGCAGCAAAATCAATAGGCCTCTGAGTCACACTTAAGGTGTGGTCATTCGGCAACACCAGAAGGAAGCAAACGCAGTTGTCAGATCAGATGGCAAAGGATCTAGAGAGAAACGCGATCATAGTTTAGACAAAGTTGGCAGCGACGAAAATCTCAGGTCAGGATGAAATCTTATGTATACGGGTTACGATTTCCAGGAAACACTGCCACCGTGAACGCTGCTCGGCTGCTATTTTCGCTTCCTTCAATGCCTCGTCCCAACGCTCGTTAAGGATGTGGCCCAATGAATTGCGCGCATGCATTTCAGAAGTACCATCGAGCAAGACAGGCTCTTCCATCTCATGATGCGCATACTCGCTTCTTGCCTCCTCGATAAGTGTCTCTAGCGATTCCATCAGATTTCTCTACGCCGCGCCAAGCTAGTCGCTCAAACCAATCGCTTTAGGCATGCACCGCGCCACAGAAACAATGCAGCATCGTATTTCTGCAGGTCTACAATGTAAAGGCAGCGTTCTCGCCGCGTCTTCTAATCCAGTACCCATTCCACTTTCAGCGTCGCCAAAAACAGAGCGGGTAGTAGACCAACGACCTGTGCTAAAGAACGGAGAGGCTGCGGGGCGCACGCGGCGCAACCCAACTCGGTACGAAATCCATTAGCTATGAGAAAAAGGCAGCGACCACAACGATTGCTCAAGCGCGGACTCGTCTCAACCGGAGCTCTTCCATCCTCCAACAGCGCAACGCAGCAGATTCAAGATGACCGAGTGTTTACTGCCTGCCCGGAATGCGGCGCCGAACTACAGGCCGCACTCAAGATCTATCTCTACGGAGTGGAAGTAAATAGCGCCGGACTCCTTATCAAATATGATGGCGGGCCGCAGCCAGAAAACGAGGATGACATTCTCGAGCTCTGCGATCTCCAGAACACAACCGTCTACTGCGCCAACGATCACGTCTTCAACTCTGACACCACCGTTCGCACTAAAGGCGCGTAGCCGCCTGACGCGCTCAAGGTTTTACGCCGCGTCGCCGCCTGGCATGTATGCGCCGGCATCGGCATGCCCGCCGCACTCCACTGAACCTTGCCGGTTATCTAACTGGCTCGCCGTTTCCAGTCAACGAATTCAAAAAGATCAAGCGGTTATTACGCGTCGAACTAATCGACAATCCAGGAGACTGCTTGACCGTGAATCCAACATCACAGACCATGCCTCCAGAATTCAAAGAGCCTTGTTTCCACGTACCAGGCAGCCGCACGATCATTGATACCGCCCAACTCGACTCCGACGGTGTCTACCGATCGACAATCAAAAAAGAAACTCTCGCTCAGGTTCGTATCAGATACCCGGACGCAGAAATCGGCGAGTGGGATGATATTTATCGCGGCGCTGAGAATTCCTGCAAGACAGAACCGCAGGAGATCACCGAAGCTCAATACATCTACGCACTCGAGGTATTGCCGCCTGTCTGTTGGAAGAACGCCAAAGGCGTCGAGTCTTTCAAGATGTCCGAGCGTTTCTATGGAAACGTTACAGCGATCTACGCACGGCTCGGAAAGCGCTATTTCACCTTCAACGATCTAATTTCGCTCCAGCCGGACGAGATCGCCGATCGCATCGTTAACAGCCGCGCCTTCAAGCGCCCTCGCACTCTGTCTATGACCCTGAAGGAATTCCGAGAGCTAAATCCCAACTTTCATCGCTCCGATAAAGACGTCGAACGAGACTTCGATATCCTCACTGCGCGCATTAAGAAACTGAATGAACGTCAGGGACGACCTCGCATCGGTGACTTTGTAATTTACCCTGACAACTCCGAGCGACGATTTACCTATGACTGGTCCGATGTCGGAGGAGGACTCCAAACTACGTGTCCCACCATCAAGGACGCCAGCTTCTACTTCACCAGGTCAGGCCACTGTGATTTCTCAGGCGCACTCGATGATCCATTGCCACTAAACGAGCTCGAGGAAACGGACGAGCAGCGCCTCGGCACGGTCTGGTTCTTTTCCAATGATCACGCAAAGGCCCATAACGGCGTTCGAGCCAAGGTTCCCTTCAGGGTCTATCGCTACAAACCCGCGTCCCAAGAGTCTTAGGAGTTGACCATGAGCACTGGAAAACAAGCCGCCTCCCCGATCGTGACCGCCTGTCCGCAGTGCGGCGCCGGACTTCTAAACGCGATCGTCAGACTCAGCCTCTTCGGAGTCTCGCTCGAAGATGGATTAGTTGTCGACTACGATGGCGGGCCGCAACCAGAATCAGAGGCCGATATCATCGAACTCTGCGCAGAGGACAACACAATCATCTTCTGTGAGGCGGGACACATTATCGGCAACGTTTCCGGTGCTCAACCAGACCCACTGCAAATCCTCGAACGAATTGCGCACTGGCCCGCTAACTCGAACAGCGATCCAGACGTCATGGGAGCAGCTCTTGATGAAATAACCTCCCTCGCCGGCGAGACGCTCCGGAGCCTTCTTCCCAAGCAAGCTCTTCGCTTCAAGCAAGGCCACGGCTACAACAGCACGCAGACCGGCGATTACTACGTCTTTGCCGGATACAGAAACGGGCTCTACACCTTCTATCGCCAGTTCAGCGGAAACGGCTATCGGTTGACCCAAGGAGAAGCCGCCGCTTGCTTTGACCCCAACCACAGCAAGGGCAAGGCAGACAAAGAGGAAGTACAGGAAGCGTCCGACTGGCACAACTCCGACGTCACTATCTGAATTCGCTGGCGCGCCCATGACCCACGAACACGAACATCGCGACTTTGTTTGCCGCGACTGCGGAGCTTTAATTACCTGTCTCTCTTGCATCGAGGTACGCGCCGGAACTCTTCCGCACGGTCCAGCGTTCGTCAACTTACAACCGCCAGACTCAAAACCATCACCGACATTCGAAACGATCGGAGTAGACAACAACTTCGATCTGCAGGCCCGTGAGCCCGCAACTTTACTTCCACCAGAGCTACGGCAGCACCAACAATCGCTATTCGGATAACCACCCTCGCGGAAAACTGCGTTACCCGGCGATACGTGGCCACCGCAATGCATTAAGCGAGAAAGAAGGAAAAGCTCCGATGTACTTTGAAACCACAATGCACACGTCCAAACCAGTGGAAACCGCTGCGATCGCTGCGCAGTTGATCAAGGAACATACTGTGCGCGACTTTGAGGCTCTGATTTGGACCGCTCCAAACGGGCGCCGACTCGCAGTGGTCGCAGACAATCATTGCAATAACCCGTGGCTCGAAGTGGCAGTCATCGACATGGATCGCTCAGTCCAGATTGAAAGCATCACGGCCGGATGGTGCGATAACGCCTATCAACTTAGTACCTACTTCGAGAACTGCGAAACCACTGACTTCCTCATGCGCTCTGATGTCTCTCTCCCCCTTGACGGCAAAGGTGGCAATACGCTCGCTGATTTCGAGTGCGGATGCTGCGGAGAAAGTTTCGAAAGCACTTACGAAAAACAACGCCGGTTCGATCAAGATAACGGCTACGGCATCTGCCCAAGTTGCCGCCCCGATGCTTACTGAATCAGCTAATAAAAGGCGGTCAGGACACCTCTGACACCAGCACCAAACTCAGCCATGAACACAACCTCCACAATGACTCTCAACGAATTCCGCGCCCTGAATCAATCCTTCTACAAACCAGAGACCGCCGAACAGCACTCCGAGCGCGACTACGCCTTGCTCGCCGAAAGAATCCACAAACTCAATCAACGCGAAGGCCCACGCGTTGGAGATTTCGTCATCATGCCAGACTGCTCAACCCGGAGGTTCACACACGACTGGACCGACAGTCTCCAAACCACAATCCGCCAGAACAACGACAGCAGCTTCTACTTCAGTCCTAACGGATTCTGCGATTTCTCTGGAAGCCTCGACGATTCGCTGCCAATAGAACAGATTGAAGAAACAACCGAGACTCGCCTTGGCCGAGTCTGGTTCTTCTCAAACAACGTCGCCAGAATGCACCACGCAGTACACGCCCTGGCCCCCTTCAAAGTCTACCGATACCAGCCCGCCGTCAACGATCAGCGCGGCGCGACCAATAACTAACTACTAACCCATGACACCGCCGATCGAAATAGAACTCTCCCGAGACGGACGCACGACCGAGGCAGGGCAACAACGCATTCGCGCAGCACTGCACGGCAATACTCTCGCTCTCGAGCACATCAAACAGTTTCTCAACTACAGCAACACAGTGCTAAGTGCTTCCGAGAGCCGCTGCAGGACCCCGCGAGATCAGCCGCGAGCAGAAGTCTCCTACGGAAAAGCTTTATTTCTCTTTACCAGAATGCAACCGGCCGGCTGCAGCAGCGAGAACAACCAATGAGCGACTCATCAAACCAACTCAACTTTTCTCAAGCTCTCGAAACTGCCGTACGAATGCCTGGCGCAATTATGGAGGCGTACTCCGCGTTTCATAACTATTCGATTGGAAATCAAATTCTCGCTTTGATCCAATGCCGTGCACGGGGCATTCAAAGTGGGCCCATCAAAACTTTCAAGGGTTGGCAGGCCCACGGACGGTTCGTCAAGAAAGGCGAACGCGCGCTTATCTTGTGCATGCCGATCACGTTCAAACATAAAGCGGCCGAGACAGAACCCGGCGGGTTAGACTCGGACGACGCTTTCACAACTGCCTTCGTCTACAAACCCCGCTGGTTTGTACTCTCACAAACGGACGGTCAGGAGTTTGAACTACCAACGCTTCCTACATGGAACGCCGAGACGGCACTGAAGAACCTCAACATAACGCAGGTCCCGTTCATCGACACA
>DASXQM010000095.1:0-31257 GCA_036507195.1 Pyrinomonadaceae bacterium
AAGTGGAATCTCCGCTCGATAGGCGTTACGGTCTGACACCTTTCGCAGAACTAACTCAGTCGTTCCTATAGTTGGTTGCAATAAAAGGGCATGAATAGGCTGAATTGATATCGCATCATCCGGCGGAGCTTGCACCGTGACCTCGACGGTCTCCCCGCGTTGGGGTCTGGTGCGATTCAACGAGACATCGATAGAGGCATTTTGGAGCGCGGCGGAGGCAATGGATGGAACTAGCGCCACGATGAAAAGTAGTGCCAACCTGCGCTGCAGCTTCGTGATTGGCACGCAATTTACTGTCTTTCGGCTGATCATGTTCGACTCGTAAGATTAGCGTAGTGACGCCTTCAACCGGCGTGTGTTTTATCCCTGGGCCGAAGTATTTAGTGGAGGCCTCTTGGGCCACTCGCTATGCGGCTTGCCGCCGCACAGCCTTCATTCACGTCTAGCGCCGCTGCTTAATCATTCGCTCGAGGCTCAGCAGATTAAGGATCAGGTGGCGCGGGTGGTGATAGTTCTCCACTCGTTTCGGCATCCGAGAAAACGCTTCATAAGTCACTCGTCGATCGGATGCATACATCCAGAGCGGTGAACCGTGGCTTTTCAAGGGGTACTTATCTCGAACATACAGGTACATTCGCGCAAACATTTCCTGCGCCCAATGGGCGCCGGTCCGCTCGATGATCATCATGCTACCGATGAGTACTTCTTCCTGTGCCCACAGCACCTTATCGAGTGTCCAGATGTTCTTGTCTACGTTTTGTAGATTGCGAAAGACGCCCCCATAAACGTTGTCCCATGCAACTTCGACGTGGCGACGAAACCACCCGGCCAAGGTCTCGAAAAGCTTGTCGTCACGGAGCCGCTGGGCCTCTTTCATTTGCATCCAAAGATTTTCGATGCAGTGACCGGTGTATACGAGTTGGGCGTACTCATTTTGCGGTCGGGACAAATCGTGATTGAGCAGTTCGTTGATGAGTTGGAATTCCGGGTTGAAGTGGTGATTCGAAACAGCATCGACCGAACGCCGGGCCACTCGTTCGAGATCTGGATCCGGATGCATTTCCAGCATCTGAGTCAGGACACGAATCAACACCATCCACACGCCTTGAATTCGCGCGCCAGGAAAGGCAACCGCGCCAGGTCCGAGATAAGTTTGTCCAATGGTTGGACGGTAATCATCACGGTCGTACAGGCGCACGCACTTAAACACCAGGTCGCGCGCGATATCCCAATAAGACCGCTCGCCTGTTGCCTTTGAATACTCAGCCAATCCTTCGGCAATAAACAGATCCCCATAGACCTCACCGTCGGCCGAGGTTAGCGGCTTCCCTTCCCGTGTCAGCTCTTTTGGCCACAACTCGTCGCCACTGGGACGGATTTTCAAGGTGAACTCCAGCGACCGCCGCGCGACGTTGAGATATTTCTCCTCTCTGGCGAGATTGTTGTAGAGAAATGAATAGACCCAGGTGCCTCGTCCTTCGTACCAACTCAGCTTGTTTTGATTAACTTGCTCGCCGGTGTGATCTGCGTTGCACATGAATCCGCCATACTCGTCATCAATGACGTATTTTTCCATGAACGGCAGAAAGTCATTAAAAAGATCGCTCTTGTATTGATCTCTGAGTTGGACCAGCGTTTTCCCTGCAAGTTTATCGGTTCCGGATAACGGTGCGACTCGTACCGCGCGCTTTTTTACGCGAGCGAGACCCGACGGCAGTTCGCTTACCAGGCACGCCGCTCCGAGAGATGAGCCTAAGAATTTTCGCCGATTCATGTTTGGAGACCTTTGACGTTCACATCCTTCGGAGCTGGTTTCCTGGCGCCGTTTAGGTCGTTTCTGGAAGTAGTTCGTCTGCTCTTTCCTGAACTTTGCGCATGGCAGCGAGCGCGCGATCGATCCATTGCTCGTCAGCGAGCAGGGCGTTGTGGGGTAGCCATACCGACGTTTCGCAATAGCGTTCTGCTTCAGGGCAAGCGTGGACGACGTTGGGCTGATGTTTGAAAAGCTCATTGCGATAAATCGGTTGCGGGTAACCTGCAGTGACCGGTACGCCTTCTGCCTGCAAAGCTTCGAGCACACGGGATCGTGACACTCCGCAATAGGCATCCTGATCAAACGTCATCGAGAACAGGTGGAAGCCATGAGCCGTCACGCGCTCATCCAGTTGTTCCGGCGTTGGCTTAAGCCCCGGAAATTTGAGTAAGCCTTCTCGCAGCCTTCGCGCTCGCTCCATCCTGGTGGCGACTTGCTCAGGCAACCGTCGAAGTTGATTTAACAGAAGCACGGCTTGGAATCCGGTTAGACGCGCGTTCGTTCCCAGCCTCGCATGTTCGTACCACTCGCCACCGGTGCGCCGACCCTGATTGCTGATTGAACGAGCACGTTCGGCCAACTCCGGATCGTTGGTGACGAGAAGGCCCCCCTCGCCGGCCGTCATATTCTTGGAAGCCTGAAAGCTGAAGGATCCAAAACTGCCGAAACTGCCTACACGCCGTTCATGCCATTGTGCTCCGTGAGCATGCGCGCAGTCTTCAATCAGGACCAGACCATGCCGGTCGCATAATTCGGCGAGCTGATCGAGGTCGGCTGGATGCCCGGCGAAATGGACCGCCACAATTGCACGGGTTCTACCGCTGATATGCTTGGCAACCTCCTGAGGGTTGAGATTGATAGTCTGTGGATCAATATCGACGAATACGGGCACAGCCCCGATCCGCGAAACGGCTGTGGCGGAAGCTACGAAAGTAATAGGCGGAACGATTACTTCATCGCCCGGCTTAATCCCTGCCGCGCTCAAAGCAATCTCCAGAGACACCGTACCATTTGCCAGAGCGATGCCATGCTTGGCGCCGTGGTATGCCGCAAATCGCTGCTCCAACTCGCCCACCGATTCGTGATATCCACCCCAAACTCTGCTTTCCATTACATCGTTAAGGGCTTTACGATCTGATTCATCAAAGATTGGCCAGGCGGGCGGCTGCCGCGTGAGCGTGGGCTGGCCACCCAATATTGCCAAACGCTCATCAGCGGATTCTTCCTTTGAGATTTGTTTCGACATCGCTCCCCAACCCTCATTAACCATGCGTATCGGTTATTGACTTACTTTAGTATCTACATGAATCTTCAAAAGCCTCCGGGCTGAGTCAGCCAGCATCATGGCTCCGATTGGCAACGCATCTTCGTCAAGATCAAATGTTGCGCTATGCCATATCGGGTGCGGGACGCGCTCGCTTGTCACGCCCAACCAAAACACCGCCCCTGGTACGCGCGCCGTCATATAACCAAAGTCCTCCGCCCATGGATCAAACGGCATCTCAAGCACATTGGCCGGGCCCAATAGCTTTTGACCGGCCACGCGAATGGCATCGGTAACCTCGGCATCGTTGATGGTTGCTGCATAACCTTCAAAGACCTGTAATTCGCAAGTTGCACCGAGGGCCCGCCCGACGTTAAGCGCCCGCTCGAGTTCAACAATGATGTGTTCCCTAGCCTCATTTCCGGTTGTGCGTACGGTGCCGCCAAGTTCGACTCGTTCAGCAATCACGTTCTCCTTCACTCCACCATGAATGGTGGTAATGCTGATTACAGCGGGTGAGACAGCAGACACGCGCCGCGAAACGATCTGTTGAATTGCGCTAATCACCTGCGCCGCAATCGCGATCGCATCAAGACCTTCCTCTGGATGCGCGCCATGGGCCGCCCGGCCCTGAATCACGATTTTGATCGTGTCATTGGCCGCGAGGGCCGGACCACTGGTTACACCAATGCTGCCAACAGGCAATGCCCGGGTATGTAGCGCGACGACGGCATCAACATCGTCCAGCGCTCCCTCCTCGATCAAGCGTACGGCCCCGCTCTGGCCATTTTCGTCTCGCTGCTCCTCGGACGGCTGAAACAGGAACCTCACCGTGCCCGGTGACGGCTCCCCGCCAAACCCTTCCGCCACCAGCATCGCAGCGCCCAGAGCGCAAGCGACGTGAGCATCGTGGCCGCAGGCGTGCATCATGTTTGAGATTTTGGAAGCGTAAGCGAGACCGGTGGCTTCCGCGATCGGAAGCGCATCCATGTCGGCGCGGATCGCAACAATCGGCTTTCCGTTTCCCAGTTCGCCGATCACTCCGGTTTTCGCCACTCCCTCACGTACGCGCGCACCCAACTTAGAAAGGGTTTGCGCGATGAGCCGTGCAGTCTCATGCTCCTTAAAGCCATATTCAGGGTTCTGGTGAATTTTCCTCCGAATAGTTACCAACTCTTCGCGCAATTGTTCGGCACGATCCTTAAGACCACTTGCGCTCTGTTGAATGCCGAACTTAGTCAGGCTCATTGATTTTAGTTCCACGGAAAGACTACCACGGCCACGCCACTTATTATTGCTACTCAGCGCTGCTAAGCATTTGACACGACGATCGATTCAACCAACGCTCTCACGCGAGTTGCGCGCACCTCACCCTGCGCAGAGGCCGGCTCACGGGCCGCCCGCCCAACGTGAAACTCTCGGATACCAGTAGCCTGACAAATCATTCGTATGCTCTGCTGATCTATACCACCGCCAGCCAGGATCTCGATTTCAGGGCCGGCCTGTTCCTTGTATCTGGCAAGCCGTTGGATTTTTTTGGTCCAATCTCCGCTTCCGCCGCTCGTCAAAATTCGATCTACTTGTGCGACTCGTTTCAGAGTTTGAATGGCGGAAAAAGGATCATCAGTGTCCTCAAAGGCGTGATGAAATGTGGCTCTCAGATTCGGCGCGCAAGAGAGAACCGATTCGGTTAGCTGAACATCAACCTCTTCACTACGCAAAAATCCCAAGACCACGCCATCGACGTTTAGCCCTGACAGCGCAGTTGCGGCGGCACACAGTCTGTCCCTGTCAGTGTGGCCGCTGACTTCGTAGCTGTTGCCTTCGCGCAACATCACTCGTACTGGCAACGTCACCGCAGCGAGAATTTCCTGCACAAGCTCGAGTGGCGGAGTCAGACCACCGCTGGCCAGGTCACGCACGATTTCCAACCTGCCCGCGCCTCCGCTTTGGGCTTCAACGGCGTCTGAAACTGAGCAGGCTATGACTTCCAGTGTTGGCCCACGCGTGTTCCTCTCGTTAGCCTTTTGCTGCATGGTTAACCGCAACGATCCCTTCCAGATCGAGATACCTAATACGCCCTTTATAGGGACCCAGGATCTTCCGCAATATCTCTTCACTGACGCCTTCGATGTTTGCGCTGGGCAGTACCGGTACCGGCTCATTGCGCCGCAACAACTCACTCACCGCCTCAATGATGATCGAATTAATGATCGCCGCTCCGGCGACTGTCGAAGCCGGACCTATTTTGCTGTCCATTCGAGGCAACGTCAGCAGCGCATCGCCCGTTGGAACACAGTTATCAATCGTCATGTCCGCCAGCTCAAAAAGCCGCTTACCCGAAGAGTGGCGCGCGGTTGACGCCCGGGATTGCTCAAGATTGGTGATCGCAATGACTTTGACGCCCCGGCCTTTCATCTCCAAAGCCATTTCAATTGGCACAGCATTACGACCGGAATTCGAAATGATGATGGCGGTATCTTCAGGCCTTACATCCTCGCGGGCGATTAATTCCCGCGCCAGTCCAGGCTCACGCTCAGCGCGCGTACTCTCCAGTGCTCCCCTAAGAAAGATCAGTCGTTCGTCAAGGATAGGATTGATGGCAGCGATACCTCCGGCGCGATAAAACGCCTCATCGGCGATCAAGTGTGCGTGGCCAGTTCCGAAAGTATGAATCACTCCCCCTGCGGAAAGCGTAGTTGCGACGAGCTGTCCCGCCTGATTAATTTTGCCGGCCTGTTCGCGTTTGATTCTTTCCAGAACCGCCTGCAAGCCATCGATGTAGCTTTCAAGTGCCATGTTTGTTGTTCCTGTCTTCTGAGCGGAAACCTCGAACTTTTCACGTGGAAGACAATTTGGTTTCAAGGGCCTCCATTGCGTTTTGATCCAGGGTCCAGCCCAAAGATTCGCAAGCAATGAATAGGGCCCCCACAATTGGTTCAAACTGCGGCGGCGTGACCTTCACGGAAGGAAAAGTCTGTTTCAGAACTTCCGTAAAGCGTTCGCGGACGAGTTCACAAGCTTCGAAGACTGAACCCTGATAGGAAACAAGAAGTTCGCCTTCCAGCAGATCTAGCCGCCTGGCTGCTGCCGCTACGGCTTCAGCTAAATCCTCTCCTGCTTGAAGGAAGATCTCACGAGCGGGATCATCACCCGACTCGGCCACTTTATGGGCGATGCGGCTCAATGCAGCAATCTGGCGTGGCTCCATCTTCTCAAGGTAGATGTGCTCCAGGGTTTCGGGGAATTCGCGTAGTTCGAGGGCACTGAGTAGCGCTTTGACAAGCTGGGTCTTTGGGCCTCGCCCATCATAAGCCCTGGCAGCGACCCGCAATGCCGTTTGTCCAATTCGATAAGCGCTGCCCTCATCGCCATATATCGGTCCCCAGCCACCAACTTTGACTCGTTCACCACTTGGACCAATGCCTAGAATGCAGGACCCTGTTCCCGCCAACGCCAGGACTCCTGGGCGGCCGCCGAGCGCTCCTGTATGAGCAATCACCATATCTCCCGTGATCAGAGATCGAGTAAATCCAAGCTCTCGAAAAGCCGCTTCCATTTCGCCGGCCCCTGTTTTGTCGTAATCGACACCCGCCATGCCGGCAGAAACGCAGACAACATCCGGCGGAGACAGTGCAGTTGCTGCCAACGCTTTCCTCGTCGCTTCCGCGAGCGAATCGAGCACGACTTCACGACGCACGAGGAGGTGATTTGAAGGTCCGCTCTCGCCAGCGCCGACCACCTGACCCTCTCGGTTAATGGCCAGACATCGCGTCCGGCTACCACCGCCATCAATTGCTAGTACAACCTCCATATCAGAATCAGCTCGACTGGGGTTTCAACCACCGTTCCAACCATTCATAGGCGCGACTCGAAACTTCCTCAGGAAAACTATGCCCTCCCTTGAAAAAGTGACCCTCAATGTTTCCTGTAGCTTTGAGGAGTTCATAGACCGGCTCAAGACGAGCAAGCGAGCGACGCGCACTCCAGCCCGCATTAGGGAATACGAAGTCTTCATCGGAAGTTGAAAGGAGGAGCGGGCGCGGCGCGATGAGCGCTAAAAGCTCATGCATTTCAAAGGGCGTCTGAATCACCTCAGAATCCGGCACCGCACGATAGAAATCCATATTGATATGCGGACTTCCAACATAGAACCCTAGCCGCGGGAGCAACGCCGTAGCATGCGACCAACGCCAGACATTGCCATCAATGCGGAAAGTGTCGAACCCGCAATTGCTTGCACCCACCTTGACGCGTTCATCAAACGCCATAGCGAACAGCGTCGTAATGCCACCGTGCGAGTGGCCCACGGAGCCGATCCGCGACGCGTCAACGAAATCGAGCGTCTGCAGGTAGTCGACGGCCCGGCTGAAGTCCCAGACCATCTTGCCGAGCAGGGACCATTGCGGATGACGCCGGTAAAAAGGGATGGCATCGCCATAATGCCCGCTTGACGCGTCGTGCCGGTCGCCGAAACAGATTGCGTCATAAGTGAAGGTTACGAAACCACGCTGAACCAAATGGAGCGCAGTCTGCAGTTGCGGATTGCCGGAAAGTCCCGCAGGTTCTTGTTTCCCAGCTTGGGTCGTTTGATGCGGACAGACAATTACCGGCGTCTTACCGCGCATTTTCGCTGGAACGAGCAAATACGACGGCACAAATTCGTTCGGCTCGGTTTGAAAAACCAGTTTCCGCAGGATGTGGCCGTCAAGCGAGGTTTCGGCTGTAATTTTTGCAGTTAATGGGGGCTTCGATTTCGGTGGTTCCCCAAGGAACATGTATAGAAGATTCTTAATCTCTTCGCGCCGCGCTTGCCACGCTTGCACAGTCGTGATTCTTTTCTTTCCGCTTTCGAGCAAATCAGTCAACTCAGCTTTCCCTGATTGCTCACTAGAAACTCGCTGACGCACAGCTTTCGTTATCGTTCGCCATTTCCCCCAACTCCAATCGACATAGTCGTATTCGCTCTTCGGTAGAGGTCTTTGGGCTCCAGCCGATGGTGCGCTGACCAATGCTGCGCTGGCGACGGCCAGTCCCCCTAATTCCAAAAACTCTCTGCGCTCGATCTTCACGTTCTTTTCTCGACAGGTTTCTTATCGTTGCAAACGTGCATCGGCAAAATTAATACTTTTGCCGGCGTGCAGGCGCACATGCATCGTGCGTGGCTTAAACGAGTCGCTCTCAATCCTAATTTCGTAATTCACGCGTTCTTTTCGGCCGGCACCCGCCCAGCCACCAAAATGATATTCGCCTCGTTCATTGGTAAGCTTGCGGGTCGTCAGTAGGTGCTTTCCGCCCACCAACCGGCTAACCGAAACCAGCGCGCTGCTGACCGGCTTTTTCGTTCTGGCGTCAACTACACGCCCATGCCCTTCACCCAGGAACGGATAGTATAGTCGCCCTAAAAACTGAGGGAGTGCGAGCTCGTCCCAACGCTCTCGCTTGGTTTCCTCACGCGACAACCATATCGCAGAAAAAATTAGCAGACCGTTAATCTTGCCCTTCGCGTATGAATCAATCGCTCGCTCCATGATGTGATGTACGCTGGGAACTACCGGAACCTCACGCGAATGCCGCACGTAAACACCCGCTATCACATCCTTGTTCGGGTATATGCGATTCACGGTTTCTAAATACTCGTCAAACTGTTTGTAATGCTCGCTTTGCTTCCACATCCAGAAGCAGACGCCGTCAAGTAACTCCAGTGTCTGCGGTTCAACTTTCAGCCCGAGATGGTGCTCATAGACAACAATGTAGAGTTTCAAATCCGGCGTCGTGGCCGGGGACGAGCTGTCAACCTTGCCGTTTTCGTCAATCCGTTTTCCCCGCAGCGCGTCTTTAAGCGCGCGCAAATCCTCCAGACTTATATCCTTCGGAAAGTCATTAAAGAAGTCATCGATAATAACCCCCGAGATTTGCGGACAGCGTTTCGAAAGCTCCGAGAAACGATGTGCTCCCTGGATCATGCCCGGTTTTTTTTCAAACGGCTTCCAAATATCAGAATCGTTTGGTTGGTTGACGGCACCGAATTCCGTTGGCGGCAGCAGGATCCCGTAAACCTGGTTGACATCCCATTCCCGGCAACTGTTATTGATGTTTTGTTCAAAGGTATAACCCAGGTGCGAACCCTTTACCAGGATCGCGTTCTGGCCAAAATTGAAGGCGTGCTGCATCAGTTCGCCTTCCTTCCAACCCGAGCCGCCGTAGGCAGTTCCCTTAACCGGATGATACGTTCCCAGGAAACCTTTGAATTTAATCGGCGTCGTCGTTTGGGCCGTTGGCGTATTTTGCGCAAACAGACAAAACGCTAAAGCCACGATTGTGGTTGTTGTTTTTTTCATGGAGTTCTTTTCAACGAAACATAATTTTCAACTCGTGTTGTCGGCTGGGAATATCTAACGAGATCGTGCCGTCAGAGCGATTGAACCTAAAAGCGCTTGCGCTCAACTCCTTGCCATCGAGCAAAACCCGCAAGGGCTGTTTGCCGGCGAACAAAGTAATTCTGGCAGTCGTTTCCGCACTGCAAGCCACTTCCATTTGATTGCCATTAAATTGGACGGCAACGCTGGAGGGAGACTCGCTTGAAAATAGAGTTTGATTTCCTCGCCGCAAAAGGCGAGCACTCTGGACGGCAAATACTTCCAGATCATTCGCGCGCTGCGTAATCGCCAGAGTTGCCGCATCTGCCGACCACTCATCGTGACGAATCGTTTGTGCTTCCGTGCCCAAGCGAAACATTACTAAATCAACTTCGTCGCCGCGTCTTACCCTGATTCCTTTCAGATTCTCGCCGGCAATCTCCGACATTTCTTTGATTACAGTTTGCGCCGCGCTTTCATTTTTCGCTGGAACTATCGCAGTCAGAAATTGAGCTGCGCTCAGCGGTTTTACGGTTTTGAAATCGAGGTACGCCGGTTGTGCGATCATTTCGGGGGGCGTGCGCGCGGACAAAACCTGATACGGGATTCGCCCATTTTCAACGCTCAATTTCGCTCCGTTCGGCGCAAAAGAACGCACTGCAAGCGACGCTTTCTCGCCGTTGTAAATGGCGGTTAAGCCATCGATCTTGATTTTGTCGCGGTTCGGCAAGTGCAGCAGGACATCAAATTGCGCCGGCTTATCCTTCACAGTCAAATCGTCAAAAACGACAAAATAATATGGCTTAACAAAAACCAGGCGCCGCCGGTAATGAGTCAAACGGTTTTTATAAACGGATGACAACTCGCTGCCCACGCCGTCGTAAAACTCGCTCGTGACTGCATCAGTGATCCGCGGATAATTGTTGAGTGCGGCAAACTGCCGCGTGTCAGGAATCGTTTGGCTTTCCGGATTGTTATCCACGAGCAGTGTGCTGTGGCCAATCGCCTGGGTGAAGAAGGTGGCGTAGTACGGATCTTTATAATAGTCGGACCAACCTGCTTCGGTGACCAAATTCTCGCCAAAAGCGTTAACCAGGAACGAACCCTGATCTGCATGGTGATGGTTGAAGTTTGGCCCGGCGCGGTAGAGCAGGATGACCGCGTCTTTGTCCCAGCCGCTGCGGAAAACGGCGTTGCCCTTGTCTCGGAAGATTCGCGAAGTGGGAAGTAGCGGTGGCTGGGGCGCGACGGAATCGTCGTAGAAGATAAATTTGCTGAGCGAGGGTCGATCGAATTGCCCATAGTACCAGCGTATTACCGGATCCTTCGACTCGTAGACCAGCGGCGCAATGCCATGACCCGCCGGCGGATGTGTGTCGCCCATATCAAGACTACCGCTGGTCGGCTGGGCTAGAGTGTAGAGTGGATAGCTGAGCGAATCGAGAACGTGCGTCTGCCCCCAGTAGTCAATGCCGAAGGCGCGGCGGATAGCGTTCAGTGCAGGCCCTAGAGTTTCAGAATCAAACTCGTGATAACTAATCCCCTCACCATAGCTGCCATCCGCAAGATAGCTTGCGGCCATGTGGTCTTCGAGCTTGAGCAGCAGTCCGTGAATATAAACTTCAAACCTGGCGGCTTCTGTGGGTGAAGCTGAGGTCTGTACATCGCCGTCAATGCTAGCGGCGGCGATCAGCGCGCCGCCGACTGTGTGCGCAATCCAGTTGCTCGTGTTCGCCATCGCGCGATTGTCAAGAACGTATTCCTTGTAAGTTGGAATGATCGACTTCTCAATCAATGCGCGGCGGATCTGTGCTCGTTCAGTTTCCGTAAGATCGCTATAGAGGAGATCGTAGCCGAGCGCTACGTCAGCTGCGAGAAGTCCGGCCGGGTAATAGGTATGTTGTCCATGCGCATCAAACCAGGGAGGTTGCCAGCGCTTCCAGTTGGCAACGTCAAGCATCGCCGATTTTGCCGCCGCACGTGCTTCTGCGCTTTCGGTAACGTAAGCCTCAAAAGCGTTGTGAGCGATCCGGGTGCGCGCTCGATTCAGCACATCGAAATAGGCCAGCAGCGAGGGCAGCAAATACTCGGAATCCAAAAGCTCAAATATCGCGCCACCATGCGCCAGATCTCCCGACGCGCGACTGTCTTTTGCTGTTTTCTGGAGCTGACTCCAAAGGCTCGCTAGTTTTGGATCGCGCGAACGTTCAACCAGTTTCTGGCGATCTGCTGCATCAAAAAAGAGGCGAGGGTGTACATTCTTCTTTGCCGGATGAATCATCAAGCGAACAACGGTGCTGACGGTCTTGCTGTCTTCCGTTGAGCCATCTAATTGAAGGCGCCACAAGCCGGTTCGGTCGGCAGAGCTGACTGAATAAATGTTACTGTTTGCCCAGATGCCGTCGCCGCTACGTCGATCACCATGTGTTCCATCGTCATAAAGTTTTTCCAGAGTGGCGATGCGCCCCTCCGGATTCTTCAGGGTGCCATTTACCGCTGTGAATCGCGCCAGCGCCGTGAGTTCTAGCGCAACGTTGTCACCGGGTCGGTAACTTCGGCCGCTCACCAGCACCGGCCACGGGTCAATTGCCTCGGTGGCTGGAGTCGTCACACTAAAATTTGCCTCGCGCATAGCCTCCAGGGAAAGATTGTCGATCATGAAACGATAGGTCGTGTCGGCGTCTGCCTCATCCAGATTGACCACCAGGTAAAGCGCTTCGACGCGTAGACCTAATGGTGGCGCGTTTCCGTTCGCGTCCTGCAACACAGCAAGCCGCGCAGCAGCAACGGTCCAGCGGTTGGTCTCAGCAGTTATCTTTTTCGTATAAAGGATCCCATTCGTTCCGCCCAATCCAATTTCGATTTGGCCGCCGGTTTTGGGCGCGTTAATTCGATAAGCGAAGCTGATGGTGGCGTTGTTGCCCACAACTATCCGAATCTTCTTGATGAAACCGAAACGCAAAGCACCCGGCAGATTCGGCTTTAGAATTCGCATCAAGGAACGACCACCCGGCGCATTGTATTGCGATGTCGGAGTTACACTCGGCTCGTACCCGATATCCTGTACAGGCGGGTAGCTGGCCCACTGGCCCAGGCTGTCTCCCTGAAAATCTTCCCGGAGAGTGTGGGGCTGGGTCAGCCTCGGACTTGGGACATTGGTCTGAGCGCTTCCGCTTATCGTCAGAAGGAAAGTGGCCAGAGCGCACAGAAGTAAGCTCAACGAACGTAATGTGATCAGACTTGATTGAGATGTTTGCCTGGCCGAATTCACCATAAGAAAATCTTTGAGATC
Source organism: Pyrinomonadaceae bacterium (assembly GCA_036507195.1). GTDB lineage: Bacteria > Acidobacteriota > Blastocatellia > Pyrinomonadales > Pyrinomonadaceae > PSRF01. The sequence goes on from DASXQM010000095.1 coordinate 12,729, forward strand.
CACAGCGGGCGAGATGTTTATAGCTACGGCTACATTAAGGCGGTCAAGCTCCGAGAGGAGCGAGATGTGAATGAACGGACGTTGCGCTCCTACGGAGCTGGAACATTCATGAATGCCGTAGCTATAAAACATTTCGCTCCTCCGGAGCGAGGATCCAGTTGCAGGGGCGTCCCTCCGTGGGCGCCCCTCTTCACATTTACACCACCACTCTAACCACGGAGGGACGCCTACAAGCTACCGTTTGAAGGCTGTTTCCAGTGTGGGCCAGAGTTTTTCTATCGTCAGGTTGCCGGCCGAAAAAACGACTATGCCATCCGGTTTGGCTTGCCGCGCCGCTTCAATGGCGCGCAAGAGTTTCTCCGGGGGACAGAACCCGGACGGTAGATCACGGCGCAATCCATTCAGTGCCTCCGCCAGCCTATCAATGGCCTCGGGCAAGGCCGCGTGAGTGCCGCCGGCAGTCACGGCAGCGACCAGCGAAGCGATCTCTCGCTCCCGCTCGGGCGCGAATTGAGCAAGGCGTACTCGAAGCGCGTCGTATGTCTGGTTGATCGCGCGCGTCTTTTCGGCGCGCTCGGTCTCTGCAGTCGGCGGTAGATTCTTAAGTTCCCCTACTCGCTCGCGCAGGTCCTCTAGCGGTTGCATTTCTTCGCGATACAGGTAAGTCGAAGCAATGCCGGCAAAGAGCGGCTGCTCGTGTCTGGTCCACTCCAGCTGCCTTTGTGTGATCTCGGTCAAATGGGCCAGGTAGTCTTCAAAACTGCCCCCGAAGTGGCTGCGGTAAGTCATCGGCATGAACACATCGACCCAGCGTGACCATTCATGCCAGCGCTGCCCAATGAAGCGCGCACTCTGCACCGGGTTCTTAAAAACTGCCGCCGAGATCTCGATCTTCGGATTGATCTTGCGCACTCGCTCACGCACCTCTCGGACAAAGGTATCTATCTGGTGAATGCGATAGTCGTAAAAGTAATAGCGCATGTCAGGTGGACCACCCGGAATAGTGCGCCCGTTCAGGATGTAGTCCGCCATCTCGCGTCGATCGCGCTGTGGCCAGTCGGCTGGGATCATAGTCGGGTCGCTCCACCAGTTGGCCTCGATGCGCTCCTGAAGATGCTTAACGCGGAAGCGCTCAGGGCGCGTCTCGTAGCTAAGCATCGCGTAGCGCGGAATGTGTTTCAGGCAGTAGTCGCAGAAGCAATAACCCTCCGGCGCCACGTCGCCAGGATAGCGAACGTAGTCGTGATGGATACTGTCAACCGCGTAGTTAGCGGCGATCTCTTCGATCATGGGCAGCAGCCACTGGTCCGTATAACCGGGTCGCCGCGCCGGACACATCCACACGTAAGGATAATGTCGCTTGGCGACGCCCAGAGTCTCGCTCGCGGTGGTGGTGCCATCGGGATTAAGCATGGCCCATTCGGGATGTTCCCGAAACGCTGCGCCGCGTTCACCTTCGGCGAAATCAACCAGCCAGGCATCCACCTTAATGCCCTGCGCGTGCGCTTCCCGCGTAAGATGTTCGAGCACGTCAAAGGACTCGTAACCTTTCGCGATGGCCTGGGGAAACTTCTTGCTCTTCCAATAGACCTCGCCACCCATTCCCTTGATGTCCATCACAATGGTGTCGATGTTGGCGCGTTTACATTTCGTGACAAACTCTCGCGCTGACGCGGCGTTCTTACCGACATCGGGGGGATGCGCCCACACAGCGTGACCCTCCCGCGCCTGGACAATGGCGGGTGTCCTGGCAGGGGTCGATATCAAAGCGAGCGCTGTTAACACCAACAATGCACCCGCAACCCCGCCCGCCCTTCTCACCGTGCGTGTTACGTTGTGAGTTAAGATGCACAAGCGAAATTGTTCACGGTCTCCTGTCCTCATACGTTTTTCTCGTTTCATCCTCTTATTAAGTTCAGTGGCCAATCTAAGTCAAAGCGCCGTCGCCGCTGCGCTTTGCCGGAATACTGCAAGAGTTTCTACTTCGCATTGGACGAAAGCGAGCGGAAGACTCCGCGCCGCGACCAGCGAACGATGAAAAGCCCGCCACTAATCAGACATACAGCCAGTGCCGTAGCGAACATCTCCCAATGCCGTCCGAGCGGGCTGATGACCACGACGATAGCTGATGTGCAAAAGACTACTCCCAACAGACAATCAATGACGTCCGTCACTGTTTCCTGTCGAATTTCGCTTCTTAACTGCGGCTCAAAGTCCTTAACCACAGGACCCCAGAATCCTGGCGGGCGGCAACGATCGTAAAATTTGCGCAACGTTTCGATTCGCTCGGGCCTCGTCAGATATGTCACTGCAATGATGGTTGCGAAACCCAGACCGAACAAAAGGAGAAAGCCCTGCCAGAACGGATGTGCCTGCTCATTTGAGAACCCCAGCGGAAACCACACGATGTAGCTGAGCGGGAGTCCAATAATGAGCGCTGCTGCTTCGCCATAGATATTGAGCCGCCACCAAAAAAACCTGAGCCACGAAAGGGGCAGGATGAAAGCGAAGACCACAGAGTTAATGAAGAGAAACCACGCTCGCAGTCCCTCAACGAAGTAGTAAGCAACCAGCAGGGAAAGTGAGAAGATCACAACCGAGCCAATGCGCCCCACCCAGACGTAGTGGCGCTCGCTTTTTGCTGGCCGAACGAAGGGTTTGTAGAAATCATTTACGATGTACGATGCTCCCCAGTTCATCAGGGTACTGATAGTGGACATGTAGGCCGCGAAAATGCCGGCGACGAGGAGTCCCAATAAACCAACCGGTGCGTAGGTGCGAACCAGGCGCGCCCATATCTCGCCTGGCTCCGCAATGCTTCCCGGGGCATAAAGAGCGGCGGCAATTACGCCCAGGAAAAGAAATGGCACCACCCTGACGATCAAGGTCAACAGGGCGTTGAAGAGTTGCCCGACCTGCGCGTGGAATTCGTTGCGCGCCGCCATGAAGCGTTGCGCAGTAAACCCCTCGCCGCCAGTCGGTGAAGCGGCAAAAAAGAGTCCCTGCACTATAAAGGCAAAGATGGTCAAAGCATCCAGTCCTTTGACCGGCGGCAGTACGCGAAAAAACGATTCAGCCTCAGCTGCCCCGCGCGTCAGTTCGATCGTCTGATAGACATGTTCCATCCCGCCGGCGGCAATCAGCACAATGGGAACAAGAATGATGTTGCCGGCTAGAAAAATTCCGAATTGATAAGCGTCCGTGTAAGCGACTCCGGAGAGACCGGAAGCTACGGTGTAGGCGGCGGTCACGATCGCGGAAAACAGGATCATGCTCAGCGGCTCCCATCCCAGGATTGGGCCCAACGCGGCGCCCAGCCAGCCAGAGACATAGCCCATCAGTACCACAATAAAACCAAAACTCATGAAGACGGCATAAATACCGCGATACGCGTGCGCAAATCGGCCGCTGTATCTAATGTTCAGCAATTCGGCTGAGGTTACAGTTCCCAGCCGTCGCCAATATTTGGACCAAAGCACAGCGCCAAGCGGCATCCAGATCACATAAGGAATCCACCAGACCGCGTTGCCCAGCAGGCCACCCTGATAGGTGAGCATAGTGACGGCCGGCGCGAGCCCGGCATCTGTATAGGTGGCTACAGCCGACAGCGCAATTACCCACCAGGGTAGGTCTCGCCCGGAGACGAAGTAGTCTGCCAGGCTGCGGCTGGCACGGCGCATGAAATAGAGGCCGACAACCAGCATGAAGAGAAAGTAGAGGCCGACAACCACCCAATCCAGTGTTCTCAATTGCCGGCCCTCACTTTGTTGCGCAGTTTTCCGATGCCTTCAATTTCACAAACCATTTCATCCCCATCGTGCAACGCGGCATCTCCCCCTACTCCCGCGCCTACTGGAGTACCGGTGGAAATAAGATCTCCTGGTTCCAGCGTCATGATTGAAGAGATGTAGGCGATTTGCTCGGGAATGCGGAAGATCATCTCGCCTGTATTTCCCTGCTGGCGGGTTTGCCCGTTGACCGTAAGCGTGATCTCCAGATTGTGTGGATCGTCAATCTCATTGGCGGTAACGATCCACGGACCGGAAGGAGCGAAACCGTCGAACCACTTGCCGGCAAGCCAATCGAAGAACCCATCCAATTCGCGTTTGCTGCGATTCACCATTTGAGAGTTCAAACGCCTTTCGGAAATGTCATTAAGGATGGTGTAGCCGAACACATGATCGTAGGCGCTCTCGGCTGGGATGTTTCTTCCGCCCTTGCCGATTACAACCGCGAGCTCGGTTTCCCAGCCGACAGTCTGGTTGTTTTCGCCAATGATGACGTCATCGCCGTCGCCTATAATTGCGCTCGAAGGTTTGAGAAATAGCTGCTGGGTAATAAGTGCGGATTCCTGGGGAGCGGCGTAACCGCTTTCAACGATGTGCTCACGATAGTTACCGGCGAGACAAATAATCTTACCGGGCCTCGCCACCGGCGCCTGGAGTTTTAAGTCACTAATATTCAAACGCGCTTGGGCGATCGCATTATCGTTACGGGTCAAAGCTTGCTCGATTTTGGTGTAGGGATGATCGGGCTCCAGTGACGAGCGAAGCAGCGACTGGACGTCCCGCGGCAGATCGGAACTCTCAAGTTTGAGCAGCTCAGTTGCAACGACGATATCAATGAGCACTCCGTTCGACTCTTCAGACGCAATGCCGATGCGCTCACCGTCGTCGTGCTTGAAAACTGCTATCTTCATGCCCCTTCAGAATTTCTCTCTTTCACGACCGTGATGCCATACCTCAGGAAGATTCAGCGGTAACTATGCTTGCGTCCTCGCGTACAAGCTGAGCTTGCCTCTGCATCACTCGTCCATGCAGACGGTAGAAGCCGTAGCCGAGCAGGCAAATCGTTATGCCGGCGGCCAGGTTGATATACCGTCCAATACCGGCAGGCTGTACTACGCTCGCGATTAGGAGAAGGAAGCCAGTGCCGCCCGTCACCCAGCCAATGATGAAAAAAGGTGAAAAGATCTCGCCAGTTACTCGGGCGTGAGTTTGACTCACGTCGATTGGCGTGGAGAGCCGCACGAAGAACTCGTCGATTTTCGCGCGTTCTGTTGCCCTTACTTTCTCCACGGCGGCCACCAACAGAATCGCGAGCAGCGTTACCGAGAAATTAGTAATGATGCTGATCGCTTCATAGTCGTAGCGCAGCCAGTTCGCATCAATACCCGGCTGCTTCGCCAGGACCAGTATCTTGTAGAAATAGAACGAAAGCCCTGATAGCAGACCGGCAGTAATACCTGCCGCAGCACCGCGCCAGGTGACACGTTTGCTCAGTAGACCGAGCAGCATCGGAATCAACATCGGTCCAATAAAGATTCCGAACACCGTAACCATCACTTCAAATAACCCTTTGCGCGCCGAGGCAATGAGGGTTACGCCGATGCTAATTGTGATCGCTCCAATGACCAGGGTCGCAATGCGCCCGACAATCACCAGGCGTTTCTGGCTGGCGTCCTTATGAAAGAGCCGGCGATAGATGTCTTCGGTCATCACGCTCGCGATCACGTTGTAGTCCCCGCTTAGAGTGGACATGGTCGCGGAAAACATCGCGGCGATCATCAAACCCATTAGCCCTGCCGGAAGATACTTAAGTGAGAGCGCCGCGTAGGTATACTGTGGCGAGTTTGGAGGCTGCATTAGCTCTGGCATCAGGCTTCGCGCGGCCATCGCGGGCAAGATAAAGAGTGGTGGACCGATAATCTTCAGAGCAACTGCGAGCATCCCGGCTTTTCGGGCCGCGCGTTCGTCGCTGACACTATAGAACTTTTGCGCGAACGCCCAGTTGCCGTTGTAACTGAGGATAATCAAAAGATAAAAGGCGAACACGTACAGCGGAGAAAACGGGACTCCAATTGGGGACAGGAACCCGGCTTGAGCTCCATGCGCAAGCGCCCCAAAGCTGCCAACCTGCGCGAAGACCAGAGGAAAAAGAACCACCACGCCGAGTGTGAGAATGATGAACTGAATGTAATCGGTGACGACCACCGCCCACAGACCGCCCATGAATGTGTAGATAAGCATGACTGCGCCGCAAACGATGATGCTCATCTTCAGGTCGTAGCCCATGCCGACTGAGACGAACACGCCCGTTGCATAGATCTTCAAGCCATCATCGACAACCCGGAGAGGAATCCCGGCCCACGCCAAAACCTGTCGGATTTGTTTGTTGTAACGAGCTTCGAGAAATTCGACCGGGCTTACGATCCGGGCGCGACGCCAGCGGGAAGCCATGAACAATGTGCCCACAGCCATTGCGACCGCGGAACTCCAGGCCAGCGTCACGGCGACGAACCCGTAGCGATATGCCATCTCGGAGTAAGCCACGAATGAGAAGGCGCTGAAACCGGTCAGATAAAACGAGACGCCGGCAAGCCACCAGGGGATGGCGTTACCGCCGGTAAAGAAGTCGCGGACGTGCCGCATTCGCTTCCAGAAGTAGAACCCGATCAAGGTAAGCAGCACGAAATAGCCAAGGATGACGATGTGATCGGCTGTATGGAGACCAGTTGGCATGGCTGTTTCGTCTAAGCGATTGCGCGACGCAGCGAAACCGGCGTCGCGCGAAAGTACATCCATTCAGAGTAAATGCTGGGCTGTGCCGCTCCGCCTCGCCTTGTCTCCGAGCCGCTAACGCAAGAATGAAGACGCAGTTGATTTCAACTTTTTTGCTGCATTGCTATTTATATAGTTGCTTCAGTCTTACCCGATTCGAGCGAACGCGAAACAGCATCGAGCACCGCCGTAACTTGTCTGCCATCAAAGGCAGTTACTTTTGGTTCGGTGTTGTTGATGATTGAATCAACGAAGTCCGAAAGGCATTCGACAAAGGCACCGCGCAGTTTTCCGAAGATCTCATTGGTCAGGAATGTCTTGGGAAAGGTGAACTGTTCGGGCGTGCTCATCTCGATAGACTCTCGCTTACGATCAAAATGTAAGTGGCCGTGGCTGCCGATAACTTCGACAAAGGAATCAACAATCGTCGGAAAGGTGTCGGGATAAATCCAGGCCGCTTCGAAGGTCGCAAATGCTCCACTCTCAAATTTGACCTGAGCCTGAATTACGTCGTAGGTGTCTATGCCGAGTTCAGTCAGCACACCTTTTGCTCCATAGGCCCGCACTTCAACCGGCTCACTGTCGAAGAACCAACGCATGAGATCAATATCATGCGCTCCCAGGAAGTGAATTGGGGTTGACTGGCTGGCCCACTTGATCATCTCCGTCGAAACATGGATGGTGTCGTTCTTTCGGGCATAGCCGGCAATTGGCCGGCCAATAGCGCCGGCGCGAATCGAGGCAAAGCCCTGGTGGTAGGATGAGAGCCAGCGATGGTTGAAGGCCACCTGGAGTTTTATCTGCTGTTGGGCCCGGCTTAGGGAGATTAGTTCATCGGCCTCACTCAGCAGGGTCGTGAACGGCTTTTCGCAGAGCACATGCTTTTTTGCATTGAGTGCTGCCTTGACCGGCTCAAAGTGTGCAAAATCAGGAGTGGCAACACAGACGGCATCAATATCTGACTTTGCCAGTAACTCGTGATAGTCGGTAAATCGATTCTTGATCCCGTACTTGTCTCCGATCTCATCGAGCCGTTCCTGCCTGCGTGTACAAATAGCGGTAACGGTCGCCAGGGGATGGGTATTGTAGATACGGACATACTGCTCCCCCATGATGCCGAGTCCGACTACTCCGATGCGTACCTTATCTGTCATTTGTGCTCTCGCGGGTCGAAGTATTATGCAGTTGATGTCTTACCGCCGTTTACGCCGTCGCTGAACAACCGCTCGGTAAGACTGGCTACTTTTTCAACCAGGATATCCGCTGCTTCCGGCTGGCATTTTGATGAAACTACTTCGTACCCGCCAGTCGCGTACGCCTCGCGTGTTGGCAGGTAACCGATGTAGCCGTTGGCAATTCCTACCACAAATGTCATGTGCGGTAACTGACGTTTAAGAGCCAGGCCGATTTCCACAAAGACCTCACCAGGGATTGCCACAAAAGCCGCATCGCCCAGACGAAAACCCTGAAGCTCGATGGGCAGGTGTCCGTCAGGCAGGGCCAGCGTTTCGCGGGCATAGAAATTTGTAATTGACGCATAAAGGCGTTGCGTCTTCGCCGGCATTATCTGATCCAAGGGCGCACCTTCCGCGGTTAATCTTGCCAGAAGCTCGTCGGCATCTCGCAAGGATGTGTTGGCTTCTTCCAGTGGCGGATAGTCTTTGAGCGGGAGGTTGACGGGGATCGTCAAGGTATTGAGAGTTGGCGCGTCACTGGTGGCGATAACCGGCAACGCCACCAGGGTCGCATCCGCGAGCAAATGGCCCAGCTCAGCGGCGCGCTCGAAAGTGCGCCCAGGCGTGATTACACCGATGGCGCTCAATTCCGAAGAATGGCCCATACTGATATTGCCCTGCGTGCCATTGACGAACATCGCAAAGCCATCGGGACCAATGTTTCTTTCGATCTCCTCGATAGCGAAATTGGGAAAGTCTCCCGTGACCAACAGATTATCCGGCCCCAGTACTGTTGGATGGCAGGAATAGTTTATGAGAACCGCGTGCGTGCGGCCATTAAAATCATCAACCTTGATGATGCCGATCTGTTCATCGATGGGCCGCTGATCGGGGCTGCGACGATTGACCCCTACTCCGTCGACCTTCGCTACCCCGACGCCGACCGTGGCAGGAAACCGCGCGAGCCACGCATTGGTTACACTTTGCTCGACGGCCTCCGCGAGGGAGTCCATGTAAGCAGCATCAACGCTTTCCTCGGGATTGAAAAAGGTGGTGATCGTAACCGGGCCGGCGTGAGTGTGGGTTGAGGCGATCATCACCGACGAGGGTTCGATCCCGGTGCTTCGCTGAATTCTCTCACGGACTCGTTTGATGAAGTCGCCCGGCAACGCCAGCAGGTCCACACTGACCAACGCGACAACGGCTTCTCCGTTTGCCAACACGAGCGCGCGCGCGAACAGATCATCGTGGATTCCCTGGGATACACCTTGCCTGGCAGCGAAGCCGGCCAACGGCGCGCCTACCGGAGGAGAGATACAGACTTTACTGAATCCTGCGGTTAGCAAGGGTCTTCCTCAGATCTTGGATCTTGCAACGTGATAGTGAGCGACCGGAGCTCATCTTTCCGGCGAGGCACGAACGGCTATCAGGGCCACCACGGTTTAGATGGCGGCCCTGACTTTAACCTAATAGATCAGAAAGTTATCCTCACACCAACTTGAATGATGTGCGGCGCGAAGAAGGCGCTGCGCGGCGGCATGCTGCCCAGCAGTGGGCTGGTCAGTGCGTTAGCTTGGGTGTAATTCGTGGCGCTGCCGAGCCGGTGCAGAACTTCTCGCGTCACGTTGAACATGTCCATACGCACTTCGACACTCCGCGCCTCGCCAAAGCGAGTAACTTTAGCTGCCGAAAGATTCAAGAGCCGTCCATAAGGCGCGCGAAAGAAGTTTCGAGGAATATTTCCCAGCGTGCCCGGCGCGTAATTGAGGCCAATCGATCCGAAGGGAATGAGAAACAAGCGCTGGCCGCCGTGTTCCCAGGCCTCGATCGCTGCGTCCCACGCGTCACCGGTCAGATATGCAGGCCCCACCAGGTCGCCGCGTTCAGGGATACTGAGTCCCGTCTTGGTTAGTCTATTGAAAATGTAAGGGTTGATGGGCAATCCGGACTGAAGCGTTGCGACACCTGCGAGACGCCAACCACCCACCAGCTTGTCGGTTAGGCCTCCACTGTTCCAGAAGCGCTTCCCTTTACCAAATGGCAACTCCACTGTTCCGCTCGTAACCCAGCGGTGGGGAACGTCAAGGGCGGAAACGCCTTTGCTATCGTCAAAGTTTAGATTGTTGGCGATGAAAGCGTGATTGGAAAAAATGCTGAAGATCTCTGCCCCCTGATCTATGTTCTTCGACCAGGTGTACGTTGAAGTAAAGCTATAGCCTTTCGAAAAGCGTTTGGTGACCTTCGCTGTTCCGCCGTTGTAATTCGACGACAACACATTGGCCACAATATTGGATCCGGTAGTGAAGTTTGCAAACTGTCTTCGCAGATACGGATTAGCCGCGGGATCCAGGCTCTGAAAGTTAGCCGTCGTCGGGCTGAATGTAGGTTGGTTGAAGAACCATTGCAGCGGCAGGTTCTTGGAAACCGAACCGGCGTAGTTGAGTTCCACGACCATGTCGCCCCAAATTTGCCGCTGTAGACTCACGCTCCACTGGTGTGTCTGCGGCGTATCGTAAGTACCGAGGGACGAAACGCTAAGAAGAGGCTGATTGTTAACCGCAGCAGGATTTACACCGGCGGGAAGCGCGATAGAGATTCCGCTTCCGGTGGTCGGTGTGAACTGGTTAGCGGGAAAGAGATTGCTGAGCGAAATTGCAGGGTTCTGGAAACTGGTCAGCGACCCTTGAAAACTCCCGCGCCTGAAGGGCGTATATTTCTGCCAGTGAAAAAACTGCGATGAGTCGGAGTAGAACAGGCCATAACCCACGCGGATGACCATCGGGTCACCTTTGAATGGCTGGAATGCAACGCCAATGCGCGGACCGAAATCGTTTTTGTCGGCATCGACCACGCGTGGACTGGTACAGCACACAACTAACGGACTATTGGCAATCCTGGCTATCTCCGGGTCTGCCACTATCAGGCGCCCGCCGTTTTCAAAGTCTACGCGGCTGCCACCCAACAGGTTTTCTCTGAAGGGTTGGTGATATTCATAACGGACTCCGAGGTTGACAGTCACGCGCGGGCTAAACTTCCAATCGTCCTGAATGTACCCAGCCCACGGCCGGTTCTGGAGATTGGCTAGTTGGTTCGTTTGCAGCGAATGGCTGTTGGGAAGACCTAACAGAAGATCAGCGACATGGTTATTGCGGTTGCCGCTGGTCGCTATGCTGCTGTTGCCGGTGCTAAACATCCCGTTGAAGTTGGCCACGCCGTTGCCACCGATCTGCTCGCCATTCCTGAACCGGTTCTCGTCAATCTTGAAGCCGAATTTGAAAGCGTGTCGCCCACGGATCATCGAAACGTTATCGGCGATCTGGTAAGTGTTCTGCACAGTATTGAGGATCGAAGCTGTGAAGCCGCCGAAATTAAGGCTGTTGGGTAATAAGAGACCTGGTAGGGTGTTGAGCAGAGTATTGCTAACACCAACAGCTCTTGGGTCTGACTCTTCAATGCTGTCTCCATAGACTCCGCGGACGTAGCCTGCACGAAACTCGTTAACCAGCCCCGCGTTGAAGATATGCGTCCAACTCAGGTTCAAGACCCGCCCGTTCCCCGTTATGTTCTTTTGCTGTAACGGAAGAATCGATACGTTGTCGCGCAAATTATTCTGCCACGTCAATCGTCCATAGATGTTGTCGGTGTCGGAAAACTTGTGGTCAACCCGCACGGAGTACTGGTCGTTGATAAGCAGCGCCCCCGAAGTGCCTAAATAATTCAGGTCGGTGCCAGGCCGGTTAGGCAGAGGTTGCTGCAAATTGATGATGGCTTGTGCTACCGAGTTTAGCCGGTTGGAGGGGATCTGATTATTCAAAAACGGCTGGCGGATAAATTCCGGATTAAGCGCCGAGGCGGTGCCGCTAAATAGTGGATTCCTAACTGTGGTCGCCGGATCAAAAATTTGACCAACCCTGATACATTGCCCCGACGGGCTTCCGTTCGGATTGAGCAGAGGAACGTCGGTCGTTCCTGACTTAACACAGGCGCCCAAGCTCGAAGAGAAATCTCCCCTCCGTTCCGCGTCCGTCAAAACCCGAGCGAAGCCGGCAGTAATACCGCTTAGCCTCTTACCTTCGTAGCTGAAAAAGAAGAAAGTACGGTCCTTGATCGCAGACGCGCCGCCCTCACCAAAGCGTGGCAACCAAAGGGGGCCACCGATGGTCCCGCCAAACTGGTTAAAGCGCAGTCTGTTTTTGGCAGGTTTGCCGCTCTTATCCGGGGCTAACAGTGGATTGCGGGGTTGAAAGAAGTCGTTCTGCGCGAACTCAAACCCCGAGCCGTGAAATCCGCTGGTGCCGCCCTTGCTTGCGATGTTGATTTGAGTGATGCCTTCATACTCAGCGGAGTATGCGTTGTTCTGCAACTGAAACTCCTTCACCGAATCCATCGTCGGAGTAATGGTGGGCGTGCCGAAGGTGGGATCGGTATTCGCCTGCCCGTCAATCTTGAAAGTTATGGACGACGCCCTCGTACCTGAGATGACGAACGTACCACCACTCTCAAGTCGGAACGCCTCGGCATTGCCACTAAACCCGCTGGTGACCGTTGAGTCGAGGTTTAGAAAGCCGTAGATGTTACGGTCCTGGGACGGGAGATCGGTTAGTTGTTTGGTCGTCACTACCGTGCCGATGCTCGCACTTTCCGTTTGCAGCAGTGGCGTTGACGTGTCCGAAACCACTACCGTGGCCGAGATATCTCCCGTCTCGAGTTGCACGTTCACGCTCTCACGTCCTCCTACGTTTAGGATGACTTCGTTAACCAGTGCGGTCTTAAAGCCGGAGGCCTTCACCGTCACCGCGTAGGCAGCAGGGTTGAGAAACGGCGCCTCGTATCGCCCTTCGTCGTTGGTCGTCAAGGTCTGACTCGTCTTGTTTCCCAGGTTGGTAATGGTGACAGCCGCGCCCGGGACTGAGGCTCCCGTGCTGTCGGTTACGATTCCGAGAATTGCGCCTTTCTCCGATTGCCCGAACAGCAGTGCCGGCGAAAACATAACGAGCAAAATAGCGAGGGAGCTAACTGTCAACCTTCTCTTTAAATTCATGGCGGTCTCCTCAAAGGCCCGTAAAGGGGTTTGAATTACTCAAAGTCTTTGCTTCGACTCCGTGGCCGGCTAAGGCCAAGGTGATGAGGATCTGGGTTTCCTCGCCTGGCTTAACCTGAGAGTTTTCTTGCTCTGCCCGTTCAGGCAAAGAACCGATTTACCACCCGGTTGTGATTGACGCAGTGCCCTAGTAACGCTTCTTCTTCACTGCTTCAGAAGTCTTTTTGATCAAGTCGAGACACACTTCGCCGAGCGTTACGGCGAGAGCGACCGAAAGCACGTCGAGCACGCAGAGCTGTGCAATTCTTGAAGTCAGCACTTCACCGCCTAACGGAGACTCGGGCGACGCTGTGAGGAGCACTACATCGGAGGCTCGCGTAATCGGCGAAGGACTAAAATTTGTTATGGAAATGGTTGCCGCTCCGGATTTCTTGGCGGCCGCCAGCGCATCAACTACATCCTTGGTGCTGCCGGAATGCGAGATGCCAATGGCAACATCTCCCTTTTTTAGGGATGCAGCTGCCATTGCCTGTAGATGGGCATCTCCATATGCATCAGCGGTGAGACCGAGCCTGACAAACTTTAACTTTGCATCAAGCGCGGTGAATGAGGAGTAACCAACTCCATAGATGTCGACTCGTCCCGCGTCCGCCAGGGCCTTCGCGGCCACCTCGACCATCTGCGGATCGACAGATTTCATCGTGTCGCCCACCGCCTTGATATTGGTTTGAAAAACCTTTTGCGCGAGTTCAGCGGCGCTGTCAGCGAAGGTTATGTTTTCATGGATGAACTCGACCGGCTCAACTAGATCCTGCGCGAGTCTTAGCTTAAATTCCTGATATCCCTTATAGCCGAGAGCGCGACAGAATCTAATTACGGTCGACTCTCCCACCTCGATGTCGCGTGCCGCCTCGGAGACTGACATGTTCATCACTTGTTCCGGATGGCTCAAAACATAGGCGGCCACGGCTCTTTCCGCCGGCTTGAACACTTCGACGGCACTCTTAATTCTCAGTAAACACCCCGCTTTAGCTGGTGCTATATGCTTTATTCTGGGCATTTGATTAAACGTATGTTGGTGTTTTCCACCGAAATAGCTGAATGTGACGGTGATATACTCCAAAACTTCAACAGCTGTCAAGCTCTTTTTTTCCTTTTTTCTATTCGAACAAGGTTCAAGACGAAAACTCCCCACCTGTCTTCCTCTGATGGGGGCTAACGTCTCTATAAACGCCAATACGATCAGGCAGTAGAGCAATATCGGAGGGCACTCGCAATGGAGCCAAACTCCGGCCTTACACACTGGGCCATCGGGACTGTTTATGTGGGAAAAGGAAAGTACGAAGAAGCCATCGCGAAGTATCAACACTCGAGGTGGTCATCCAGGGAGGGCTGGGGGAGAAGGACCACGCCTTCGCGTCGCTCTACAACGCAACGCGCACCCAGATAGAGGGTGATGAACGCCACGAGAAAGACTGCAGCGATCGCCAATCGCGAGCGGCTTATGACGGGAGGGATATCCTCCTGGTTTACCTCAAAGCGGATCCAACGTTTGACAGCCTTCGCTCGGACCCGCGCTTCGCAGACCTTGTGCGGCGCGTCAGCCCTCCGGAGTAAGCTAAGGAACGAGTAAAGGCACGGTCATTAGCGCCTGCGTTCGCGAACAAGAATGCGAGTCCACTAAGAGTCCAATAAGCGTTCCCGTGAGTCCTTCAAATGCGGTAAAGTGCTATCCATGCCGCTAAGTTCCTTTGAATTACAATAGGTCGCTTCTCTTTCACGGCGGCGACACGGGTTCGACTTCCGTACGGGACGCCAATTATTTCAATCACCTACAAGACCTCCGCCATTTCGCCGCACGTCCAGAACGTCCATTAAGCTAAACCACTGCCCTGCGAATTCCCGGTAGAAGTATTTTTACAACCTTGCTTTGTGCGTTCCGCTTCCATCCGAGACAAGCCTGGACGTAGTGTCCATGGTGACTCTCAGAGATGAGAAAGCATCAGGAAGATGGCCGTCCGACGATCCAACTGGAACCAGCTGGAACAACCTCTGGTCACCATCACCGATTCTGATGCAGCAGTCGATACAACGAACAACACCGGCGGAACAAGTATATCCAGCGAATAGCGACGATCGAAGTGAGCTGGCTTCGGTCGTCGCTATGAGCCGAGCGCGAATCCCCTAACCCAACCGGAGTGGTTGAAGCCTTTATGATTTCGAGATGAAGATCACTGGAAGGGCTCCGACCTAATCGTCGTCGTCGTTCACTCGCAGGAGTCTGTTGTGGTTATTGTAACGACCCACATCCCTGCCTAGCCGCTTTCGTTCGCGTAGCATTACGCGCCATTAGGACTGCACGTTCTGTACGCGGTAGTGCAGTTGGACCAGACCATCTTCGAAGCGCTCGATGGAGAGCAACTCCAAGCGTACGTGGCGGGGACGCCGCGCTATCAGTGGGATGCCCTCCCCAATGAAAACTGGGGCCACACTGATGACAAACTCGTCGATCGCCTGCTCGTCAAGAAAGGAGGCGATGATCTCGCCGCCGCCCATCAACCAGATATCCTTGCCAGCTTGCTCTCGGAGACGGCGCACAAATGGGCCGATGGCATCGTTCACGAACTGAACTCCAGACGGGACTTCCGCTGGAGGCGGGTGGCGTGAAAAGACAATGTGCGGATTCTTTGAGTCGAACTTCGCCCCCATCCGGAGGCTCATTTCGTAGGTCTTCCGGCCGAGCACCTTCGTATCGATGGACTTCATGAAAGCGTTCATGCCATAGAAACCTTTCGGTGCCGGGCGGGACGTCAGCCATTCGAGATCCCCGTCGGGACGCGCGATGTAACCGTCCGCGCTGGTCCCGATGTGGACAATGACTTTTCGCCGCTTCGTCACGAGGCGCGTCTCCGTTGGCTAACGGTGCAAAAGCACGCCGATACGCTTCGCCGTCTAACGGCTCGACGATCAGAAGCGGCGCGGGCTTCCTCCTTCATAAAGCAACATCGCTGAGCGCCGATTGTCGGCTGCATTGTAGTGTTAGCCTGCAGCCGTGCCGCCGAAAGAGACGATGTAGCCATCAGGGTCTTCAATGTAGAAATCCTTCGTGCCCCACGGCGTCACTTCCAGCGGCTTGAGGATCTTGGCGCCATTGGCGAGACACTGTTCGTAGAATGCCTCGATGCCGTCGACGCCCGCCGCGGCATCGAGGTGCTCGTTTTCTCGACGATGCTGGCGCTCGGCCGGATTCTTGGGCGCTTCTTTCAGATGCAATTCCAATCCATCCAGATAGCCGATAGCGTAGAATCCGCCCCAGGGCTCGCCGAAACGGAAACCCAGCGTCTGGTAGTACGCGATAGAGCGCTCAAGGTCGTCGACGAGAAACTGCGGAGCGAGCGAAGTAACACGCGGCTTGGGTTGGTTCGTCATTGTTATACTTTTCCTTTGCCGGGCTAACGTCGCCGTTAACCCGGAGCGCGCGTTTTCGCGCGGAATCGGGTTGAACGGCTTCTTCGGCGTTGCATGACCAATCTCACTGCAGCCTCATACTCCGCGATCAGCCAGCTCCCAAGCAAAATCGTAGAAAACACGAAGCAGATTGCCGTCCAGGTCCGTCGCGGTGAATTCATGCAAATGCCAGGGCTTCGACTCGGGCTTAGCGACAATGCGTCCGTCGCGGCGGCTCCACGTCTCGTACAAGTCATCTACTTCTTTCTTGCTGTTGAGATTGAGCCAAATCAACACTGGCGCAGTATTACCGTACTGTTCTCTAAAAACACGATTGGTCAGAAAGATTCTGCAGCTTCCTTTGGAAACTTGACCAATCCCGCCATCCTCGCCACCCCAATCCTTGCTGAAGCCAAGGCAGTTCGCGTAGTACGCTGCAGCCTCGTCCACGTTACTGACAGGTATTTCGGGTACCGCACCGGGGAAGTCTTGTTTCATGGTGACTCCTTACTCGCCACAGCGGACTGCATTGCAAACTTCGTCCGTTTCAGCACCACCGCTGGCCGAGATCCATCAGTTGGTCAGATACTGATCGCGCCTAACGCTGGGCATCAGCGGCGCGCACGAACCGCCGCCAGCGACAAGCCTTGCATGAGAGACATGCTAGTTGCGCGTCCGCTGCATGCCTTTATAGGTCTGCAAGCTTCTGGGTTCCTCAGCTAGTACTTTGAGCGTAGCGAGACTCGGTCTAAGTTAATGAGGAACGCAGGAACATGCGCGCGGGTGTGACGAATTTGCATGCCACAGCGTGAGCAGATTCCGATAAGCAGTTTCTGCCGACGCTTAAAACAACTACTTCGCACACCCGCGAGCTGCCTTGTCTCACTAACGAATACTCAGTTGTTGTCAGCCAAGACGACTCTACTATAACGCTTTCGCAGAGGTGAGGCGAAGCATGTTCCGCCGGAAGCACAAGGCTTTAAAAAACTATTGTTGGAGGTGCGGACATGGAAGAATTTGCAGCCTTGATCGCCATCGACTGGGCCGATCGTCAACATGCCATCTGTCTCTTTGATGAAAGCACAGGAGCGCGCGAGCACTCCGTAGTTAAACATACGCCGGCAGCGCTGCAGGAATGGGTGCTCTCGTTGCGCACGCGTTTTGTGGGCCGCAAGTTGGCTGTTTGTTTGGAGCAAGCACGGGGGCCACTGATCTATGCCCTCTTGCAGTATGACTTTCTGGTACTCTACCCCATCAATCCGGCCACTCTGGCCAAGTATCGCCAGGCCTTCTCACCAGCGCTAGGGAAAGATGATCCTACTGATGCTGACTACTTGCTGGACCTGCTGCAACATCATCGCCAGCGCCTACAAGCGTGGTGCCCGGATGACGTGCAGACCCGCACGCTGCGCTTTTTAGTGGAGCATCGACGACGGCTGATCAATGACCGGACGCGTACCAGCAACCGGCTAACAGCGCTTTTAAAGGGCTATTTCCCTCAGGTATTAGACTGGTTTGACGATGTACGTACTTTGCTGGTCTGTGACTTTCTCGAGCGCTGGCCAACCCTATCAGTCTTGCAGAAGGCCAGGCCGACGACGCTCTTGAAGTTTTTCCGCTCACACCATTCTGTGCGGGCGGCAACCAACCAAAGACGGCTAGCGGAGCTGAAGACCGCTCTTCCGTTGACCAATGATGGCGCCGTGTTAGGCTCCTCGAGCTTGGCAGTGAAAGTGTTAGTGGCCCAGTTGAGAACTACGATCGAGGCAATTGCTGAGTATGACCGGCACATCGAAGCGCTCTGCCAGACTCATGCTGACTACCAGCTATTCGCCGCCCTGCCGGGTGCTGGTCCTGTCTATGCGGCACGCTTGACGGCCGCCCTGGGCAGTGACCGCAGTCGCTGGACCACAGCCGATCAGTTGTTGCGTTTTTCCGGAGTGGCCCCGGTGATTGAACGGAGCGGCAAGCAGCAGTGGATCCGCTGGCGATATTTCTGTCCCAAGTTCTTCCGCCAGTCATTCCATGAATACGCGGCGGAGTCGATCCAGCACTCATTCTGGGCCAGAGCTTACTACGCGATGCAGCGCGCCAAAGGAAAAGAACATCACGCCGCAGTGAGAGCTTTGGC
The DNA here is from genome assembly GCA_036507195.1 of Pyrinomonadaceae bacterium. GTDB lineage: Bacteria > Acidobacteriota > Blastocatellia > Pyrinomonadales > Pyrinomonadaceae > PSRF01. The sequence goes on from DASXQM010000095.1 coordinate 31,083, forward strand.
TTTCAAGTGGATCCGCATCATCTGGAAATGTTGGCAAACGCGCAGGCCTTACAACGAGGTCATCTATCTGGAGGGCTTGAGGAAGAAAGGGTCGCCACTGCTTAACTTCGCAGCCAACAACCCGAGTTGAAAAATCAAAAACTTCTTGACTTGTCCACCTCAGCTGAGTTGTTAG
>DASXQM010000096.1:0-24586 GCA_036507195.1 Pyrinomonadaceae bacterium
CATTCCGGCAAACGTCCATCCCTTCAATATTCAGAATCTGGGTGGCGCGTTGTATGTCACCTATGCTGAATTTCAAAGAGGGCTGAGTTTTGACCTTGGCTTCGTTCGCAAGTTTGATACGAACGGCGTGCGAGACACTGCCTTCGCGATTAACAATGGTCCACTTGTTGCACCCTGGGGAATGGCGGTCTCGCCGGCGAATTTCGGCGCTTTCAGCAATGCATTGCTGGTGGGCAACTCCCGCCCTTCGGGAAACCATAATCCAACCATCAGCGCCTTCAATCCCGCGACCGGTGAGCTCATTGGAAACATGGTTGACGAAAACGGAGCTGCCCTGGAGATAGACCAGCTCAGGGCCCTCGTCTTCGGCAACGGTGTAAACGGTGGCGATGCCAACACGCTCTACTTTTCCGCGGACATTTTTTCTCAACAGCAGCATGGACTATTTGGTTCTCTAAAACCGGCTGTCCCTCTACCAACCTCGCTGCTCAAGTTTAGCGAAAGGGAATACTTCACCTCCGAAGGCGCCGGCCATATCGACATTACGGTGACGCGCAGCGGCGATGTTTCAGGAACAGCCACCGTCAACTACGCAACCGTCGACCGCCTTGCGACGCAGAAGGCTGACTATGAGATCGCCCTCGGCAAGCTGACGTTCAACCCCGGCGACACCAGCAAGACCTTTCGCGTCCTCATCGTGGACGATAATCAGATTGGTGGCGGCAGCTCGATAGATCTTGCCCTCGTGTTGAGCAACCCGACTGGCGCGGGGCTGGTCAGTCCCAACGAAGCCACGTTGTTCATCATGGACAATGAGTTTGACACGCAGCGCCAACCGCCCAACATTATCGACGACGCGCCGTCCTTCGTTCGCCAGCACTACCTTGATTTTCTCAACCGCGAGCCTGATGCCGCGGGTTTCGACTTCTGGGTCAACCAGATCACTTCCTGTTTCAGTCAGCAATGTATCGAGATCAAAAGGATCAACGTCTCAGCGGCTTTTTTTCTTTCGATTGAGTTTCAAAGAACCGGAATGCTTGCCTACCTGACGGAGAAAACAGCCTTTGGCGGACTGCCGCGCTATGGTCCATTCATGCGGGATGTTCAGGCGCTGCAAAAGGATTATGTCTTTGGCGCGCCGGGAGCAGACGCGCAACTCGAAGCCAATAAACAGGCTTTTTTCGACGAATTTGTGAGGCGCCCCGCCTTCGCCGCGAAGTACGCCGGCCTGACGAATTCACAATACGTGTTCGCGCTCTTTGGAAATGCCGAAGTTAATTCGACTACGGCAGAACTTTATATCGCGCAGCTCACCGGTACGGAGGTAGTGCCGTCAACCAACTCGCCTGCCACGGGCTTGGTCATCCTGCGTCAAACCGTAAATCAACCTATCGTATCCGTCTCGCTTTATCTCAACAGACTTACGAGCGCGGAGACCGAAGCACACATCCACGGACCGGCCCCTGCGGGCAACAACGCAGCCGTCATCGTGACCCTGCCCAATGGCCAGGTTGTCGACTTCCAAACTTCGCTTACCAATTCACAACTCCTGAGCTTGTCGAGCGGTTTCATCTATGTTGATGTCCACACGACCAACTTCCCAAACGGCGAGATTCGCGCCCAGTTTCCCCAGAATCTTTTCGTACCCGACATGATCGTCAGGAGTCTGGATTCGGGGATAATTACGCGCGCCCAGGCGCTACGGCTGATCGCCGAATCCGACCGTTTTCGCAGCGGCGAGCTTAACCGCGCCTTTGTGCTGATGGAGTATTTCGGATATCTGAGAAGGAATCCGGACGATTTCCCTGACAACAACCTGAATGGTTTTAACTTCTGGCTAGCAAAGCTCGATCAGTTTAACGGCAACTTCGTCAGCGCCGATATGGTCAAGGCTTTCATCAAGTCAACCGAATACCGGGGAAGATTTGGTCCGCCATAGCTTGATCCTTACTACCAGGGCGCGGAGAGCGCCGGCAAATCGAGTAGAAGAAGTTGATGCAGCTCGGGTGGGCGTTACCTATTTGTAAAGTTAAGCGAGCCTACAGGAAGAAATACTCTGCCAGCCTAAATGAAACCTTCGCAACCTGGTCGTATCGAGCCGCTCTTGCTCATCATCAGTCTGCTGGTGGTGGTTGCTTATTTTGCAGGCTTGCCGAAGAATCCGCCGGGCTTCTTCATTGACGAAGCTTCCATTGCCTACAACGCCCATACCATCTCGCGGCAAGGCGTAGATGAACATGGGCAAAACTTTCCGCTCTATTTTCAGGCCTTTGGTGAATACAAGAGCCCGGTCTACATTTACACGCTGGCGGCGCTCTTTCGCATTACTGGCCCGAGCATCTTCGTTGCGAGAATGTTGAGTGTCGTCCTCGGGCTAATAGCCGCAGTACTGCTCGGCTTGCTTGCAGCCCGGATAACGAGCAGTCGCATTACGGGACTTACTATCTTCATTGCTTCCGCACTGACGCCCTGGCTCTTTGAAGTGAGTCGTCTGGTCTTCGAGGTGGCACTGTTCCCTGCCCTGCTCGCGCTCTTCCTTCTATGTTTGCACGTCGCGTCGACCCAAGAGAAATGGTCGTGGCGTATCGTCGCGGCTCTGGGATCGCTATTGGGCCTGATGGCTTACTCTTACTCGGCCGGGCGCCTGCTCGCACCGCTTTTTGCCTTCGGCCTCGTTCTCTTCATGACGCGGCGGCGCTGGGGCGGTCTTGTTCTCACCTGGTTTATCTTCGCTGTGACACTTTTACCACTTGCAGTTTTCAGTGTGCGCAACCCGGGCGCGCTCGGCGAACGATTTAAGTATGTCACCTACGTTAAGCCGGGAGACTCTCGCAGCGAAATTGTTTTGCGCTTCCTAAAAAACTACGCCGGAAACTTCAGTCCACGCAGTTGGCTAATTGCCGGCGACCCCGAACCGCGCCATCATTTACCGGGCATGGGGAGCCTGCTGGCGGGGGTTGTCGTTCTGGCACTCCTGGGTCTCGTTCTCGTTCTACTACGACATCAGCGCGAAGCCTGGTGGCGTTTCGTTCTGTATGGACTCGCGGTCGCGCCCATACCGGCATCGCTCACGCTCGATCATTTTCACACGCTGCGACTGATAGCGCTGCCGGTTTTCCTCCTCGTGCTTGCAGTGCCGGCCATCGAGTTTCTTTATGGGGAAGGCCAGGAGAACCAGCTACAGGCGGAAAGAGTCGCGGGCCTTGGCTCGAGCCAAAGCGCAAGGCGAATAGTGCTCGCGCTGCTGGTGACGTTGACGATCGTGCAAGGAGCAATTTTTCAGTGGCAGTTTCATACGGCGTCGCCGCGGGTGGACGCTTTTGATAGTTATTACCCGCAAGTGCTCGACGCCGCACTGGCGCGATCTGAGCGCCCTATTTATCTTCTCGAAAAAACTCCCGCCGCTTATATGTACGCGTTCTGGTACGCGACGATTCGCGGCTTGGACTTGAATAACTTCCAACGCGCCAACAAGTATGCACCACCGCCAGCCGGCGCTGTTGTCATCAGCCACGAGTTGCCCTGCACAAATTGTGAAACGATACTCGAACGCGGACAGTTCAGGGTGTACCGGCAGAAGTGATTATGAGTGACCAGTAATGAGTCATGAGTAATGAGTTGGAGAGCCAGTCCGCAGTCGGCAGTCGGCAGTCAATAAACAGTAAAACTGATTCTTAGGTAATCTCTCAGTACTCAGTACTCAGTACTCAATACTCAGTACTCAATACTTATCACTCAGTACTCATCACTCATCACTCATCACTCATCACTCATCACTCATCACTCATCACTCATGACTTTTTTATTACTTGCTTTACCGATTTGCTTGCGCTGCAACTCAGGCAGTTCGCGGAATGAAGAGCGCAGGCTGCAAAAGAGGTTGAAGCGAAGCACCAGCCAGATTGCAATAAGGCCGTCCTTCATCAATATCTTCTTCCCCTCTGCGTATGTGCGGCCGTAGTAACTGATTGGCACCTCGTAAATCGCCACTTTCAACTTCGCGATCTTGGCCGTGACTTCCACTTCAAACCCGAAACCGCTGGAAACGATCACCATGTTGCGAATGATCTCGCCGCGAAACACCTTGTAACCGGTTTCGATGTCGGTCATGTTCAGGTTGGTTAGCGCGTTGGAAAGAAAGGTCAGAAACTTGTTGGCGAGGTAGTGATAGAAATAGAGGACGCGCGCTGCTCTCCGGACCAGAAAACGAGAACCGAAGACAACATCAGCGTGGCCCTCGAGAATCGGCTGCATAAGACCAAAAATGTCCGCTGGATCATATTCGAGGTCGGCGTCCTGTACGATGACGACCTCTCCCGTAGTGAGTGCGAAACCGGTTTTCAAGGCCGCGGTCTTGCCGGCATTGCGCTCGTGACGAACGAGGCGCACTTGTTCATACATCTCGGCAAGCTGACGCGCCTGTTGTTCGGTTCCATCAGTTGAACAGTCGTCAACGATGATGATTTCGAGGAGACACGGCACTAGTAATAACTTGCGGACCACCACACTGAGCGTTGCTTCCTCGTTGTACACCGGAATGACGACGGAAAGGCATGCGGAATTTTCCGGCTCTGGCTTTATCAGTTGTTCCTCCAGAATCTGCACCACCTAAGTCAGACTAAAAGCGCGTTAAGGAGCGCTCCTCGCCACTTTCACTTCTCACCTTCCTTGATTTTCTTGTATTCACCGGACAGCATGAAGGCGCGTGTCACTCGTCCGGGATCGCCGCTTTTTTCCAGTTCGGCGCGCCAGTAGTTGAAGCCGTCCCAACCTTTATCAGGCGGATCATCAGGGTTGCGCCTAAGGTAACCGAAATAATGTAGCAGAAGCAGCGCCGTGTTGCGCTCGCGCTGGGTCACCGTTTCCTCTGAAATCACTTTCAACAACACGGAGGGGCGCGTCTCCGCCCCATTCTCGAGTCCCTTGACCAGTTCGCTTCGCTGACTCTCGTCAGGCTTCACGCCGGCGTTGGAGAATAGTTGGTCCACATACAGTTCGGCGTTTTTACCAGCGAACGCTTTCTTGAACGCGGACCTTCCCGTCCAGCCGTCGGCAAAAGAGCGGAAGTTATTCTGTAATTGCTGCTCCCAATCCAGTTTGAACAGCACAACGCCTCGACCGGTTGTTTGCGCGTCGGCGATGAACTCGTCGTATCGTGGAACACGGCCATACGAAACCTTGTAGAAAAGGTAGAGTGGCAAACTCCAGCGCTCAAACTCCGTTACCAGCAACGTCGGATCATTTCGCGCTTCCACACTGAGTTCGCGCGGTATCAGGTACGACGGCAGAGCCGTCAGAGATTGCGCGTCTGGTTCCGTTTTGGTTACCGCGAAAAGGTGCGCGCCATCGTTGCCGTTGATCCCGGTACCGGCGAACTCTCCGATGAAACGCAAACGTCCGGTTGCTATTCCCCTCGCCAACATATCCCTGGTGGCCGGCAACGCTCCCGGCGGCAATGAGGAATCGTGGACGACAAGATAAGAGGCCGGAATCTCTTCGAGGAGATCAAAAAAACGGTCAGGGATGGGACGGCTCTGCGAGAGCGTCTCGAAATCTTTCACGATCGGTGTGGCAAAACCCGAGAACGCAGTTATCAGCGGACGCCGGTGGTCCGCCTGCCGCAGCACATAGCGATGATTACTCTCCTGCACACCCGAGGGAAGATGAGCGATTCCTCCGCGCATGGGCGTCTTCGCGAGATAGAGCGTGACAGCGTCAGGATCGACCTCTCCGCTAAAAAGCTGCAGCGGGGCGGAACGCGCCTCAAACAGCAAAAGACCGCAGAGTACCGCATAGACAAAGGCGGGACGAATGCGCGGTCGCCAGGCGGCAAGCGACTGCGCGATGCTTTGAGCACCGAGCCCCGCCAACAACGCCACGCCAAGCATGGCAATCATCGCCCAACGCGCTGGCACCCGGATGCTCCGAAAGATGAAGAGATACTCGAACAGTAGGCGGTGAAAGAAGAAGTTCATTCCAAGCGAGCCAAAGAATCCTAGAGTAGTCCAGAGCAAGCCGAGGAAGAACGCTTCCGAGCGACGTCGAATCGTCTCAACAAGATTACGGTCGCGCCCAAAACGCAGTAGTTGCGGATAGGCCAGACATAGACGCACGAGAAACACCAACAGGAAGACTCCAATGGGCCGGGTTTCATCCGGCACGTGTAGTTGCTTCAAACCGAAGGGCTTGATGCCTCCGTAGCCGTAAGCTATCACGGCCACAACGAGGGAGGTGATCGCCAGCACGTCCAGCAGGACCAGCAGTTTCCTGGACGGTTCGCGTTTACCATCTTGTTCAATGTCGCCTTGATTAGGGTCGGTTTGCACGCCGTTATCCGGCTCTGAGTTTCTCTGCGCGCCCCGTGATCGGGAAAGAAAAAAGGCCGACATCATCAGAAGGATTGGCAGCACACCCGGAAAAAGGTGGCGCTCACCTGTGTCCGGCGTCGGACCAAAGCCTCGCCAGAGCTTGTTCATAGGTGTTGCCGCGAGCCAGTCTCTGGCTATTGCAGAGTAGGTTGCAGCCTCCGCACTGCTCCGCACTGTACCCTGAAGTTTTGCCGCACGCTGATACGGCAGCAGGAACGGCAAAAGCACGATTCCTGACAGGGTGAGAGACACCGTGAGACGCTGCCACAATTGACGGTTTCCCCACAGCCCGTAACGCGTCAGCAAAAACGCGCCGGATAGAGCGAAGGGAATCAACGTCAGCACGAACCAGTGAATACACGTGAGTGCGTTCATCGTGAAGACGAGCCCCAGCCACGTCGCGCGCCGCCAACTCGGACGCCGCATAAACAATACGAGCGCTTCGAGTGTTAAAGGTATCCACCCGGCGAAGAGGTAATTCAGGTGTGAGATCGTAGCAAAGCGATAAAGAGCAAAACCAAAAACCAGACCTGCGACCCAGGCGACACCCGAGGAGGCCGTCAATGTGCGCGCCAACCGGAAAGCGCCGTAACCTGAGATAACAAATCCGAGCAGGGTCGCCAGCCCTGCCGCGGTTAGCGGTCTGAGGCCGAGTGCGTATAACGGGAAGAACAGCAGGGCTATGCCGTAGTTATTCTCACTATAGGCCAGTGTGTAGCTATACGGGTAAAAGATAGGAGCATGGAAAAGATTCACGGGATCGTGGAACGTCTGGTAATAGTCCCACCACATGATCCACGCGTTGAGGTAGGGGTCGCCCGGGTCCGACACCGCGTCGCGCAAGTGAAGCACCCACGGCCACGTCATGAGCACCGTCAAAACAACAAAAGCGAGGAAGATTAGTAACTCGCGGACCAGTGTTCGGCCACCAGACCCAGTTGCATCTGGCGGTTGTCCTTCATGCATATGTCTCGAGAGCCTTGCTTTCATCTCCCGGGTTCTACGATGAACGCAGGGCGTGGATTCTCACCTGGAGTTTGCATGAGCCGGCATTTGCGCACACTAAGTTTACTCTCGCGGCTTTGAAGCTGAAGTTTCCTGCGATCTTGGTGGTTCATCATTAAAGCCAAGCCGTTCCCGCACGACAAAGAGGGGACGCAGCTTGACCTCAGCATAGATGCGGCCCACGTACTCGCCGACGATACCGAGCGTAATTAGTTGGACGCCGCCGAGGAAAAGCACTGCCGTGAAGATGGAAGCCCATCCTTTTACCCAATCCGTGGTGTACAGACGGATTGCCAACGCATATACGATCCCTACGAACGACGCGCCGAGCGCAATAAAACCTCCCCAAATTGCCAGTCGCAGCGGTGCAAATGAAAACGAGATAACGCTATCAACTGCAAATCGAAGCATCTTCATGAGCGGGTACTTACTTTGGCCGGCGCGCCGGGGCGCACGATTGTAAAGCACCGCGACTTGGCGGAAGCCAATCCAGCTCACCATGCCGCGCAGAAAACGATCCCGCTCGGGCATTGCGAGCAAGACATCCACAACCTTCCTGTCGAGCAAGCGAAAGTCGCCAACGTCGAGCGGTATTTCGATCTCTGAGATGCGATTAATGAAGCGGTAAAACGTTTTCGCTGTCCAGAGTTTCAATGCTGTCTCGCCGGGGCGTTCGCCCCGCACACCGTAAACGACGTCATAACCATCGCGCCAGCGTTCGATCATTTCCGGGATTACGGCCGGCGGGTCCTGCAGGTCGGCGTCGATGATGACAGCGGTGTCGCCGGCGGCGTGTTCGAGTCCGGCGCTGACGGCGAGTTGATGGCCAAAGTTACGCGACAAAAGAACCACGCGGGCGCGCTTATCAGCGGCCTGAATTGCGTGCAGCATCTCGGGGGTCGCGTCGCGGCTGCCGTCGTCAACATAAATGATCTCGAAGTCTATACCCTGGATCGCTGCAAGCGTGGCGACGATTTCGTGGTTAGTCTCGACGATGACTTCTTCTTCGTTGTAGCAGGGGACGATTACAGAAACGAGCATCTTCAACGGCACCTTCAGACACAAATCCCGACTGGGCGTGCGACTTTACCACACCCGAGAAAATTCCGCGCGCGAAGCGCACTGGGAATATTGAGATCTACATTTTCAAACGAAGCAGCGACCATCGCCGGAAAAGGCTTCGCCTCTGCTTGAGCCTGACGACGGCTTTCTGTAAAACATATCCGTCACGCTCAAACTGACCACCGACTACTGACTGCTTCGCTATGAAACTCGCGTACTTCAGCCCCTTGAATCCGCAGCCTTCCGGGATTTCCGACTATAGCGAAGAGATTTTGCCTTACCTTGCCGCGGACGCAGAAATCACGCTTTTCGTCGACGGCTTCGAACCGTCGAACCCTGAAATACGCGCTCAGTTTACTTGGCACGATTACCGCCGTAACCCTATCCTGCTGCAAACCCTTGGTGACTACGACGCGGTCGTCTATCACATGGGCAACGATCACCGCTATCACGCGGGCATGCTTGATGTCGCGCGCAAGCATGCGGGCATTATCGTCTTTCACGATTTTGCCTTGCAGGACTTCTTTCTCGGTCTGGCCCAGGCACGCGGCCGCATTGAGGTCTACCTGGAAGAGGTAGCCGCATGTCACGGCTACGAGGCGACACGCGAAGCGGCCGAGTCGCTGGAGCGCGGCAGCACTCCTCCGCTGTTAGCGCGGCCAACAGATTTTCCGCTTAACTGCCGTTTGGCTCGCGACGCGGAAGGGATCATCGTGCATTCGGAATGGGGACGGGCGCGCTTCGCGAGAGTTGCGCCTTCCGTCCCTGTCGCCCACATCAACATGCCGATTAAACCGCTGCGGGCGGGCCGCGCAGCAAGAGAAACGCGAGCAGTAAATGGCGCCGCTGCCGGCGTGGTACAGATCGCCAACTTCGGACTGATCACGCCGGCCAAAGGCATTGAAAAAGCCTTGCGCGCACTCTCTGCGCTCAAAGCGGATCATAACTTTCATTACACCCTGGTGGGCGAGCCTAATTCTTTCTTCGACGTCCGCGCGCTGGTGCGCGAACACGGCATGGACGGCCGCGTAACGATTACGGGTCATGTGCGACTGGATGAGTTTGAGCGGCGCATCGCGGCGACTGACATCGCGCTCAATCTGCGTGAGCGCACAGTAGGCGAAACATCCGCCAGCCTTTGTCGCCTCATGGCCGCCGGCGTTCCGGCGATCGTTTTCAACGTCGGGGCTTTTTCTGAGTTGCCCGGTGACGCCGTGGTGAAAATAGATCAGGACGAGAATGCTGAGGCACTGCTTCAGGCTTATCTGCGCCGGCTAATTGAGGACTCGAGTCTGCGCGAGCGGATTGGCCGGAACGCGCGCCAGCACATTCTCGCGAGACACGACATTCAACAGGGCGCCGCCAGCTATCTCACCTTCATCCGTGAGGTCATCGCCTTACGCCCGCGTAAGCAGTTTCTTCGGAACATCGCGGATGAAATGTTTTTACTCGGTGTGCGCGCAAACGACGAGAAGTTGCTGCGTGAGGTCGCCACGGAAGTCGCCGTCCTTGTTCCCGCTGCGGATCCCACAAAGACAGTTGTCCAGGCGGTTGCCAGCAATTCCGGGAACGGCAGGCCGGCCCAAATAGCTTCAGCAAATAGCGCCGAAGGCAACGGCCAGGTGACACCTAAGGCGGCGCCCAAACCGGTCGACTCCTCCTACAACTCCGACTCCAACTTCCAGGGCAGGCTGCCAAAACTCGAAGGCATAGACTACAAGCGCGCCGCCCATAACTATCCGAGCCTGCTCGATGCGGAACGCAGCTACTATCTGCGGACGAAGCCCTTTTATAACCTTGCTAATAAGCCTGACAAACATCTTGGCGATGGCATGGACGCCGAAACCCATCGTCACTTTACCGACTTCGCAAACATGGCCAGCGTACTCGCGCTCCCCCCCGGCGCCAGGATTCTCGATGTAGGCTGCGGCTCGGGATGGCTAAGCGAATACTTCGCACGTCTCGGCTATCAGGTAACGGGAATTGACATCAGTAACGATCTAATCGGCATGGCCCGCGACCGTGTTGAGCGCGTTCCTTATAACGTGGATCATGAGACGCCGCTCCGCTGCCGCTTTCTAACCCAGGACATCGAAATAGAACCGCTCCCGGAAAAATTTGACGCGGTGATCTGTTACGATTCCCTGCATCATTTAGAAGATGAGCGAAGAGTTTTTCGTCACCTCGCTGCGATGCTGGACGTGGGCGGTTTGCTATTCATTCTTGAAGGCCACAAGCCGTCGGCAGGTTCGGCAACCGAAGATGAGTTGCAGGATGTGATGCGGCGGTATGGAACGCTCGAATCGCCTTTCAGTTACGAATACCTGTGCGCGTTGCTCGACGAGTATGGGTTGGCGGTGGTTGGAGACTACGTGAGCGTCAATGGTCTTTTCGAACGTGAGATGCTCGAAGGCGATCGGTTACCACTGCGCACGCTCGCCACTGATTACCATTACCTGACCTGCATTAAAGTCGCCGATGGCGCGCCGGCGACAAGCGTGCCTGATAGCCGAAGCCCAGGCGTGCTGCGCGCCGAGTTCACCCTCTGTGATAACCCGCCCCGGCACGTCGAATCAGGCACGAAACTCAACCTGGTGATAACAATTAGAAATGGCGGCGATACGCTCTGGCTCAGCGGGCAAACCTTGCGCGCTGGCGTAGTAATGCCTGGCGTTAGGGTCATTGACGAGCGGGGCGAAATCATCAGTGAGGTCCATGGCCACCCGATGCTGCCACGCGCGGTCGCGCCCGGTCAGACCATAGCTATCAGCATCCCTTGCCCGGTGCCGTTAACTTCGGGTAGTTACACCATCAAGATCGATCTCGTGGACCAGCATGTCTGTTGGTTTGAAGAAAGAGGATCCGAGCCGCTTCTGTTCACCTTCGAGGTAATAGACAGAGCGAACGGACCAGCGGGGCAAGGCGGGGTCCCCAGCGGGGCAGCCCCGCTGGGGTGCTAATCCCGCCTTCCTAACCTGAGAGATGCGGTTAGTAGTTCGGTGATTCCCGCCTTGAATGACTTTCACTGAGGAATAAAAACTCAAGCATTATAAGCTCGTGGTTAGGAAGGCGGGCTTGCCCCCGCTGGTCCGCCAAGACTCACCCCTGAACCATCAACCTTTCGCTACTCGATCAGAGGTTTTTGAGCTCAGTCTCGCACCGCAACGATCGTCGATCTCTCCTCGAGCCTGTCTCCATACATGTAGTAATACTTCGAGTGACTCACCTTTGCGATGCTGAACCCAAGCATGGCAAACACTTCGCGATAAACGCCGAGCGAGTAGGTCCACCAGGTGAAGTCAGCTTCAGGATTACTGGCCAGGGCTTCGAACCTGGCGATTCGCTCATCGGTCGGAAGCAGCGGCGAGATGAGCACGATCGTCTCCTTCGTCAGCCGAGCGATTGAAGCCAGCGCCGTGATCTGATCGCTCAAGTGCTCCAGCACCGCACCCACAATCGCAACGTCAAACTCCCCCAGTTCCCTGGGAAGGTCATAGACGTTGCCGTAGTAAACCTCGGCCTTCGAATCAAGCAGCCGGTGACAAAGCCAGTAGGCGTTTTTCCATTGCTCGAGTTCCGCACCATACACTTCGGCCCACCGCTCGCGGTCGCGATAATAAAGTTTGTCTTTGAAAGGAAGGAACGTCTGCTGCCGCGCGTCGCTGATATCAAACGACAGCACGCGTGCGGCTCCTCTCTTCTCCGCTTCGAAGCTCAGGAAGCCAGTGGCCGCGCCAATGTCCAAAACCGATTTGCCCGCCACGTCCACTCCGCCAACGTATTCCTCAAACCTTCCACGCAGATCCCAGTGTGCTCGCACTAAGCCAAATCCCGGCAACTCCATCGCGTGATAGAAAAAGCAGTCTTCGAGCCGGTCAACAAAACGCGGTCGCTCAAGGAGCGAATCGCTCTCAATCGTTTCACTCATGTTCATGTCTCCGGCACCGGACCACTCGGCCAGCCCCGCGGCGGGCGGCAGATGATCGTAGGGCTCACGCCTCAGGTTTTATGCTGACCGCTGCTTCGCAGTTTTAGGGACAGGCGCGCACGCACACCAGCTGCCCATAACAATAGCCATGCCAGCATTAACAATGAAACTATTGAACCAATCAGCACTGACTTAGGTTGATAGACAAACTTAACGAGATGACTACCAGCGGGGAGGGTGACGCCTCGCAGGTTGTAATCTACGCGCAAGATATCGACCGCGCCGCCGTCTACGTAAGCTCGCCAGCCCGGATAATGGTTCTCACTCAACACCAGGATCGCGGGGACCGTGGAGACAGTTTTCACTTCGACTCGATTCGGTTCGTGTCGCGTTACCTCCGCGCTACCGGGTGTTGCGATTGTGCCTGAGTTGATTCCCGTCGGCGCTTCGACGAGCGCTGTCTGAAGTGGTTCCCAGGACTGTCCGCTGGGAAGCTTGCCGGTTCGAATAATACCCAGCTCTTCCTGTTCAGCGGTCACGAGTTCGGCAGTAGCCAGCCACGCGCGGGGCAACGAGCGTGTGTTCTCGTAGATCATTAGATAGTCGTTTTCGGCTGCCAGGCGCCATCGTCGCTCACCTATAGACATCGAACCGCCCACTGTCGCCGAGTCTGCGTCGCCCTCTCGCGCCGGAAGCTTTTCAACCCATTCGCCGCGCAGAGGTTCGGCAGCGCCATCCCTAAGAAGAGACACGCGCTTCACATCGAGCGTCAGGTTCGGCATGCCCTGGATTCCAGCGACTTCGATTTCACCGCCTACCACCCGGACTGTTTCTGGTAAGGAAAACCTGGCGACGTAGGTGTGACTATCGAAAGTCCCTGAGAGATCGACAACAGCAGAACTCGTTGCAACCGGCGCGCGCCGGTGAAGAATCTGCAGGTCCCGACGGTCATGCGACCATTCCGATGTATGCTCGCCCGCGCGTAGTTGAAACTCAAAACTCTTTCCATTCTCAGTTCGTAAGCGCACGTGCCCGACGACTTCCCCGTCTTTCACCTCGGCTGCCCAGGCAAGACTCGTAATCAGCGCGATGCTATTCGCTTCGATAGCGGGCATTACGAACACCAGACGTTCGCTCTTAACCAGCGACGGTGCCCCCAGCTCCTCTTTGGCAAAAGAGATCCCGCCCAGGGTTATTGTCGCGGGCCCCGCGTCCGATTGCGGCGCGGCAGCCAGCGGACCGCGCTCTGCCGCCCGTCTTCGTGCTTCACCTTGGGGACTCTGCTTGAGCAAATAGTGCACGTTGAGGATGTCAAACTCGCGTCCCGGCCCACGCACACTGCGCGCGGGGTCCGTCAGTTCACCCCAAAGCTTCATATCTCCTGCAAGCTGGCTATAGCGCGTCAAGCCAAAGCCATCGTAACCCGCAGCGTTCTCGACCCCATGCATCATGTAGGTGTCCGGCTGCAACGACAACATGAATTCGCCCAGTCTGAATTTCTCCTCCTCGTCCCGGCCCGTGTTAATGAAGAAGGGCTGAACTTCCGTGAGAATTCTGTAGGGCGCGTTTCCCTGATCGTGCTGCAGGTTGCGGAGCATTCGGACGGATTCCGGTTCGTGCCAGAGGGGATGCGCGCGTGTGGGCGAAAGTCGCCAGCCGCTTGCCTGTCCCCAGAGACAAAGGTCAAGAACTAGCACGCCAAGCAGGAAGGCGAGACTGCGCCCGAAACGGCGTTCCCAATTGCGAGCAAAGATCCAAAGTGCCAGGGCGCTCAGCCCGGCGATCAGGATCGGAAGAAAGAGTTCGGGGGCGCGCAGTATGCTGACGGGTGCACCTCTCCCCAGTTTAAAACCGGATGGTCGCCACCAACTCACCGCAAGACACGTCAGCAGAAAAACCAACCCGCCCGCGACGCTCACGGAACGTAAAGTCTTAGCGCTGGTCTGCGAGGAAGCGATTGCGGTTAACCCTCTGCCTGCGAGTACGGCAAGCGCAAATTCCACCTCCATGAGGTGACGGGCCGGTACACGGAAAAGGTTGATAACGGGTACGTAGTAAACCAGCTTGTAGAGATTGAGTGGGAGGAAGCGCCCGAATGCGAGAGCCAGGCAAACAACAGCCACAAGTGCCCAGAATTTCGTACGCGTATCCGGCTTCAGCAGAAGCGCAACAATTGCCAGCATGATGGTCGCTGCTCCAACATACGCGATGTATTCGCCGACGAACGCCGGTCCAATGTAAGGCGCGCGAAACAATCGTCCGTCGCCCCCGCCCATAATGAAAGGTGCGAAGAAAGTCAGCACGAACCGCGGTGGCATCGAGAATGAGCTGAAGAAATCATAAGAGGCCATCGCGCGTAGACTATTGCGCAGCAATTCAATGGTCGGCAGGATCTGAACTGCCGCGGCGACCACCCCGGCCATCAACAAACCCACTGACCAGAGGTAGGAGGTGCGCTCGCGGCCCGAGGAGGCTCGCGCCATGACAACTGCGTAAGCTGCGGCAAGCAGAAACGAATAGGCGAATGTCTGTTGATGACCAGCGAAGATTTGCAGCGCGATGAGTAGAGCCAGTATCACGCCGCGCATTCTTTTCCCGCTCATCCCGTATCCGTCTACGGCCCAGAACACCCAGGGGAGCAGCGCCGCCGTCTGGACAACGTTGGTCTGACCGACCTTCGCCACCATGAAAGCGCTCCACTGCCATATCAGGCTCGTCGCCAAAGACCCTGCGATGCTCGATCCGCTTCGTCGGGCGTAGAGGTAGGCGCCGAGTGCGGCGACCATATAAGTCGAGAGCATCATCAGATTCGTTGCTACAGGTATACTGAAAAGGAGATAAAACCAGTTGAGCGGAAAAAGCACTCCTGCCTGGGCCGCTCCGAACAGCGGCATGCCGCTAAACATGTAGGGGTTCCAAAGGGGCACATACCCGGCTTGGATTAGATTGGCTACGGTGACGCGGATAGGGATATTAAAGATTACGCCGTCGTCTGGAGAGATAATGAGATTTCCGCGCGTGGCCGGGAAGAAATAAATGAGCGGCAGCAGGGTAACTCCGAGTGCTGCGAGAAAATCAGTCTTTATCCTCAAGCGAGGGTTGAATGGCAGAGTCATCTAGTCAAGAGGCTACCCCTGAGGCCAAGTTCGTTGACATTGAGCCGCGTCGAGCGCTGGCAAAGGCGCGCCGTTGGGCGCGCGCACGATGCGTCCAGCTGATTTGTGCCGCATTGCTCGGCGTCATGAGCTTACAGATGTTGGCAGCGGCTTCGCGCAAAAGCATCAGCACTGACGAGGTTGTTCACATACCCGCGGGATATTACCACCTCGTTGTCGGCGACTTCCAATTCCTTAACTTGCACCCGCCCGTGCCGATGATGATCGGAGCTTTGCCGCTGCTCTTCATCCAACCAGGCGAAGTGTCTGCGATCGAGCAGAATAAGATCCCGCGGGATGACAACTTCGTTTTCGTGGTTAGCGAGCGATTTTGGACCCCAAACGACTCTCTCTTTCGGACCGTCTCATTCTGGACGCGGATACCGATGATCGCCCTCACAGTGTTGTTCGGCATAGTTATCTTTCTATTCGCGCGGCGGCTGTTCGGTGAACGCGCGGGGGTGATCTCACTCGCCTTGTTCACGCTCGAGCCGACGGTGCTCGCCCACGGACCACTTGTCCACACCGATATGACCTCAGCTTTCGCCCTGTTGTTGTTGGCTTATGCGTTCTACGTGTATGTTTCTGGACCTTCGTTGCGACGCGCATTATGGCTGGGAGGAGCGACAGGACTGGCGCCGCTGATGAAGTTCTCGATGGTCGCGGTGGCGCCGCTGGCAATCCTGGGCTTGGTCGTGCTGTTGGTTTTCCCGTCGCGCCTGAAACTAAACCGCAAGGTTGCGTTCGTGCATGCCGCCGCGATCGTATCCACCTCGCTATTAGTCATCAACGCGGGATACTTCTTCAACCACCGGCCGTTCACCGAAGCTGACAACAATTGGATCGTAACCTCGTTTCCCGCGCGCACCGCGCTGGCTTTGAAGGGAGCACACTTCTTGCGATACATCGTCCCGACGGATTTTTTGTTGGGGACGTACTGGCAGATCTGGCACAGCTCGGTGGGGCATGACGGTTCGATCTTCGGCCAGCAAGGCAGATTCGGGTGGTGGTACTACTTTCCCGCGGCCTTTGCACTGAAGACGACCATTCCCTTCCTCCTTACCTCGGTCGTGGCGATCATATGGGGTTTGTGGCGCGTGCTGAAACAGCGCGACCGGATCCCACTCTTCGTGCTCTTTCCGTTCCTCCTCTTCACCGCCCTGGTTATGGAAAGCACAATCAATATCGGAGTCCGCTTCTATCTTCCGGCTTACTCATTCCTGTTCATTATCTCTGGCGCGCTCTTGGACCGGCTCAGCCGAATTCGCACACGCAAGTTGTTAGGAGTCAGCGTCGTCTCTGTAGTGCTGGTGTGGTGTGCCGCTGAAACGCTAAGGACTTATCCCGACTACATTCCGTACATGAATCAACTGGCATTCTCGCGGCCGCATTGGTGGTATTTGTCTGACTCAAACGTCGAATGGGGTGACAGCATGTCCGAACTAGCGTCGTACCTGCACGCGCGGGGCGAGACCAAAGTTCGTGCGGCGGTGTTGGGCGCCTGGCCGCTGGGCCGCTACGGCATAGAGTACGTAGATGCATTAGCGGCGCCCGGCGCGGCACAGCCTGAGACCAAATACATCGCGATTGGCGCGAGCTTCCTGAATGGATCCACCGTTCCGCCTGGTCCGCCGGGCAGCGGTCGCGAGACTACCGAGCAACGAGTCAATTACTTTGACGCCTACCGTCACCGCACACCTGAAGCATTTATCGGCAATTCCATTTATATCTTTCGTATGCGATGATAAACCGTGACACTCACGATTGGGCTCTCCGAGAGAAGATGCTGAACATGGGCATGAGCCGGCGCTTCCGCCGGCGACACTTCAAACAACCCGCAGTGAATAGGTATTTCGTCGCCGCGAAGGAGAGCCGGGCCTGAGATGCGTTGCCTCATCGTCTTGCCCACCTACAACGAGCGCGAAAACCTCCGAGCCATTATCGAGAGCATCCAGCAGCACGCTCCAGCAGCTCACGTCGTGGTGGTAGACGACGAATCGCCAGATGGGACGGGCGCGCTGGCAGACGATCTGAGCAAAGAACAACCGCAGAAAATCTTTGTCCTCCACCGGCCGCGGAAAGAGGGACTCGGGCGCGCCTACGTCGCCGGCTTCAAATTTGCACTGGCAGGTGACTATGACGTGGTGGTGCAGATGGACGCGGACCTTTCTCATGATCCGAGCTACCTGCCAGTATTTTTCGAGACAATCGGCGAGAACGATCTGGTTCTCGGCTCACGCTATCTTCAGGGCATAAGTGTGGTCAACTGGGATTTGAAGCGGCTGATACTCAGCCGGGCGGCGTCGGGCTATGTCCGGTTCGTTACGCGGATGCCGCTTACGGATGCGACGAGCGGGTTCAAGTGCTGGCGGCGTGAAGCGCTGGAGGCAATTGATCTCGAGAAAGTGTTTTCCACTGGCTATCTGTTTCAGGTCGAGATGTCCTACCGGACTTATCAGAACAATTTCAGGATTGTGGAGGTCCCGATCGTCTTTACCGAGCGTCGGCTGGGGCGATCAAAGATGGACTGGGGCATTATTGCTGAAGCCATTCTGGGCGTCATTCGCATGCGCTTGCGGCGTAGATGACAAGAGGATGAAGCCGAGCAAACTACACTCGGGACGGAGGGTCTTATCCACGGACAAGGTCGTATGGAAGAGTCCCCAAAAAATCGGGAGTCTGAAGCCGTTGAGATTGGGACGGTCGGGTCGCTCGGGCGGCAGCCGGAAGCATTTATCCAGTACCTCCACTCACACCAGACTGAGCTAATGTGCGCCGGTCTGCTGATCCTTATGGCTGTGAACATGCTTGCAGCCATCTCTCACAAAGGCATCACGAACGACGAAATTGTTCACATCCCAGCAGGGTACTATCATCTGGTCGCAGGTGATTTTCAACTCAATAATGAACATCCACCGCTCATCAAGATGTGGGCTGCTTTGCCGCTACTCTTCATTCAACCCAACGAGTCGCCACCGACAACGGAAGAGAGACAGGGTACTTTCGACGCGTTGACATGGAGTTACGAGCACCGCTTCTGGCAAGCCAACCGGCAACAATTCGAAACGATACTCTTCTCGACACGGGCGATGATGATCGTCCTTGCGCTCGGTCTCGGGGTCCTCATCTTCGTATATGCACGCTCACTATTCGGTTCCCGTGCAGCCGTAATCTCGGTTGCTCTGTATACGCTCGAGCCGACAGTGCTTGGCCACGGGCGTTTAGTCCATAACGACCTTCCCGCCGCGCTCACATTTCTTCTCTTTTTTTTCGTGCTACAAATCTATTTGAAAGCGAAGACGACGCGGAATGCTCTCCTCCTCGGACTGGCAAGTGGTCTGGCACTGCTCACCAAGTTTTCCATGATTGTGCTCCTGCCGGCCATCGCCTGCCTGGTGGTCACCGGATTTGCGTTCGCGCCGAGACTGCATGAGAGTCGAAAGCGGCTACTGCTGCACGGTGCAATCGTGGCATGTTTCGTCTTGCTGATGATAAATGCCGCCTACCGTTTTCAGGGCCCGCCAGTCGTACCGGGTGATGTGCAGTGGGTGAAAGCGAGATCGCCCGGCACGTTCGAGCCCTGGATGACGTTCTTCCGGGTGGGGTCAAAGATCGTGCCCACTTACTACCTCTTTGGCCAATATAACGTCATGCTCCATAACCGGGACGGACATGCCGCGTCGCTATTGGGGCAATACAGCAGTCTGGGCTGGTGGTACTACTTTCCGGTTGCTTTTGCCCTAAAAACGTCACTGCCATTCCTCGTAATAACCCTGGCCGCGCTCAGCTGGACCCTGTGGCGACTGTTGCGAAAAAGAGATAAACGCATTCTGTGGCTGCTGATCCCGATCGGCATCTATGCGGCGCTCTCGATGACCAGCCACATTAACATCGGCATCAGGCACTTTCTTCCCGTTTACCCTTTCCTCTTTATTGCTGCCGGCGCGTTTCTCGATCGGCTACTCTACCTGCGATATCCGCGTCATCTGGCAATTGCGCTGGTAGTGGTCGCCTTTGGTTGGATGTCCGCTGAAGCCCTGAGGACCTATCCCGATTACATTCCCTACATGAATCAACTCGCTACAGGTCACCCACACTGGTGGTATCTATCTGATTCCAATGTCGAGTGGGGTGATGACGGGCGCGCCCTCGCGGAATACCTTCACGCGCATGGAGAGAGCGAAGTGGTTGGGGCGCTGTCCGGTGGGTGGGGCTCGTTGGAACAATACGGCATCGCATATCACGAGATGTTTCCGCGGCCGGGGGTTGTTATACCGGACACGCGCTATGTGGCGATCGGCGCGAGTTTCCTTAACGGCTCCACCGTCTACGTCGTCGCAGATGAAAATGGGAAAACCATCTCTGATGAACAACGCGTAAATTACCTCGCCGCATACCGCACGCGTCAGCCCGAGGCCGTCCTGGGAAATTCGATCTATGTCTATCGCGTAAAATGAGGGCGCTCGGCTCAATCTTTTGTTTCGCGAAAAAGAATTGCCAGCTGTGGCAATGACGAGACAGTTGAAAAACTATGAAGGTAGCGAAGTGAAACCGAACAACGGTAACAACAGCAAAGCAGAAACCGCGGAGGCGTTGCGCAAGAGCCGGCGGCGTTCGCGACTCTCTGTAACCTCAGGCGCAAGTCTCAGCCGGATTGCGACGGATTATGCTCCGCACTTAATCTCTGCGGGATTGTTGCTGGTAATGACTGTTAACCTCCTCACAGTTGTAGCGCGAAAGAGCATTACAATCGACGAAACGCTGATCATTCCCGCCGGCTACTATTACCTCAACGGCAAAGCCTTCCACCTTGCACACGAACAGCCGCCTTTGCCGAGCATGTTGTCCGCCTTGCCGCTCTCGTTTCTTTCGGTGCAGGCACCGTCGCTCAATGACCTTGACAACCAACCTTCCTCGCAACAAACGGTGACGGCAGGAGCACGATTTTGGACCGTTAACCGCGATCATTTTAGAGCTATCTTTTTCTGGTCGCGGGTGCCGATGATTGTCCTGACAATCTTGCTGGGCGTGCTCGTTTTCATGTTTACGCGACGCCTTTTCAATGCCCGCGCCGCCGTGCTGGCGGTGACTCTGTTCAGCCTCGAACCAACGATCCTGGCCCACGGGCGAGTTGTCAAAGACATTCATGTAGCTTTCGCCTATCTGCTCTTTTTCTTCGCGCTTTACATCTATGGCTCGGCGCCCACACTGCGGCGGGCGATCCTCCTTGGGCTCGCGTGCGGTTTGGCGCTCGTCGTCAAGTATTCAATGTTAATTCTTTTCCCGATTCTCCTGATCTACGGTTGCGTCTTCATGCTTCGCCGACCGCCTGGTGTGCAAAGGCGATCGATCGTGTTCCAAATCATGGCCGCCGCGCTTGTGGCTCTGCTGGCGCTAAATGCGGCTTATTTCTTTCATCATCAGCCATTATCCGTTCCCGACATTAACTCGATCGCCCAAAACGCTCCTGCCTATTCGAACGCAATGCTTGCTCTGTTGCCGCCCTTGTCGGTTTTCGCGCCTCCCTACTTCGTGTTGGGGGCGTACGATACTTTTATCCATAATGATCTCGGCCATCCAGCGTTTCTGTTAGGGGAATATAGCGAGCACGGTTGGTGGTACTACTTTCCGGTTGCGTTCGCGCTGAAGACAACGATTCCTTTTCTACTTCTTACGATAGTTTCGCTAGCCTGGGCAGTGTGGAGGGCAATCCGGCGGGAGGTGAAGTTTTTGATACTCCTCGCTCCCATAGTGATCTATGCAGTACCTGCAATGCTCGCCGGCCTCAACATTGGCATCAGGCATTTCCTTCCTGTCTTCCCGTTTCTTTTCATCCTGGCGGGCGCGCTGCTTGACCGTTTGCTAAGCGCTCGGCGGGCCCGGCCGCTCGCCCTCGCGCTGGTGACCATCATCGTAGCCGCCTGTGCCCTGGAAACCGTGCGTGCTTACCCAGACTACATTTCTTACATGAACCAGCTTGCATCAAGGCGGCCCGCCTGGGCTTACCTCTCAGACTCGAACATCGAGTGGGGCGATGACGCTGGAGCGCTGGCGGCTTACTTGAAAGCGAAGAATGAAACGCGCGTGCGCGCGGCGTTCCTGGGCGGCTCAGTGGTCTTGCCGCTCTACGGAATGGAGTATGTTGACCTGCTATCGCCGCCCGGAGTCAAATTGGAGGACACACGTTACGTCGCGCTCGGCACGAGCTTCCTCAACGGCTCGACGGTGCCGGGTTGGAGTGAAGGCAGCGGACGTGAGACACCTGAACAGCAGCACAACTACTTTGCGCGCTACCGCGACCACAAACCCGAAGCGGTGTTTGGCAATTCTATTTATCTCTATAAGGAACATGAGTGAACACGAAAGAGTGGGGGCAAGCTCGCCCTAGCGATCGTCCGATTCTGATATGGCCGTTTATTTTACTTTTTGTGCAAAGCCATATCGGGCCGCTTCCCGTTGTGACAAAAACGCCGCAAAGCGTTCTCATAAACATTCCAGGTTAATCGCGCGGTATTCGCCCACGAAAACTCGGCAGCTCGTTGCTGCCCGGCCGTTGAAAGTTTGCGCCGTGCATTTTCATCCGCTAACAATTCGAGAATCTTTTGCGCCAGCTCGTCAGCATTCTGTGGATCAAAAAGCAGCGCCGCCCCGCCGGTCGTTTCCTCTAGTGCCGGAGTGCGGCTCGCGATAACCGGGGCGCCACACGCCATTGCTTCCAGTGGCGGCAGGCCAAAGCCTTCATATATCGACGGGTAAATGAAAGCGCGGCAGGCGGCATAGAGGGCGCGCAGATCCTCGTCTTGAAGGTAGTCGGTCAGGAGAATATGACCTCTCGCCGGGGACTTCTCCAGAGCGGCGAAGAGTGGACCGCTCAACCAACCGCGGCCACCAGCGATAACAAGCTGGGTGTTCTCTTGTGACCGCGCTCGCGTCAGTTGCTCAAAGGCGCTTACTAGCACCGGAAGATTCTTGCGCGGCTCGAGCGTGCCAACCGCAAACAGGAAGTTGTCTCCAACGCCCAGCCTCTGACGCACGTCTACAGTCTCGGCAAAAGCCAGCGGACGAAAACAAGCGCGCGCCGCTTCCGGTATGGCGAAGACCTTTTCGGGGCCGGTCTTGAGCCGTTCACAAACTTCGCGGCGGACGCTTTCAGAGGGTGTGATGATGGCGTCGGCGGCGCGGGCCATTACCGGCAGTCGCCGGCCCGCGCGCTTCACGCTTCGCCTCTGATGAGTCTCCGGATGAAGGAGCTGTGAAAGGTCATGAATAGTCAGCACTGTGGCGCACGGCCGCCACAAAGGAATGTCGTAGTTTGTGCCATGAAAGAGGCCGACTTTGCGGCGCCGGAGGTAACGTGGCAGTCCCGTAGACCACCAATGACGCCCAAGCGGCCCAACTCGTATGCGCTCGAGTTCCAGATTCTCTGGAAGCGACATTCGCTTTTCGCTGTCGACAAGACTGATTGGCGGGTAAGTCGAGGGGTAAATGATTTCAAACGCGGTTGAGGGCTCCTCGCTAGCCAAGGCGCGGGCAAGCTCGAATGTGTAATGCCCAACTCCCGTTTTAAGCGACGTGAGTGGGAGACCATCTAGTCCTACACGCATTTGTTTTGGCTTCGGCTCGACTTTCGAGCAACCCACAAGCTGATTCCTACTTCTCAGCCCCAACAGGATAACGCTTTACCGTTTGTGGCTCGAAATATGGCTAGTGTCCTAAGTTGGTTTTTTGTAACGTAAGCGGTTAGCTTGCGCGCTCGTTGAATGCCATTCAATCACCGCAAACTAACAGGCGTGCGGTACAAATTAGGACACGATCTAAATATGGTAGTGACCTAATTTGAATTCTCCGTGCAACCTCCGTGTTCTCTGTGTCTCTGTGGTGAGTTTTTGCTGGAATTGTTAACCACAGAGACACAGAGAACACGGAGGTTGCACAGAGAAAAATGAGAATAGGGCACCACCCTAAATATGACAAGATTGACGTCACTTGGCGCCAGGAGTTAAACTTTCTCCCTTGTCGGTGCGTCTAACCACTTGGTATTCGACGAACCCCTCATTTCGAGGTCCTTTCCTCAGAAGTTATGTTACGCCAGGAGCAATAAGATGAGATTTGCCGTCGCTTTACTGATAACAGCCTTCGCTGCCTTGACTGTCTGGGGGCAGGCACCGACCTTGCACGTAGTTACCGAGATTCCCAATCTCCCGTCCGATCTCTACTACGGAACCACGAAGGTTAAGCCCCTGCGCTTGCGACCCGGCACGAACACGCCAATTACCATCAACGACGCCGATTTCTTCGTCAACCAGCAATACGTCGACTTCCTGAGCCGCTTCCCGAACCAGAGCGGTTTTGACTTCTGGGTAAACCAGATCACGTCGTGTAATGGCGACGCTACCTGCATCGCCGGCGCGCGTGACAATACCTCGGGTGCCTTCTTCCTTTCCATCGAATTTCAAGAGACCGGGTATCTTGTCGAACGCATGTATAAAGTGGCTTATGGCGATAACCTCAATGGCACATCCACCTTTGGCGGCAATCATACACTCCCGGTGCCAATCG
Source organism: Pyrinomonadaceae bacterium (assembly GCA_036507195.1). Lineage (GTDB taxonomy): Bacteria > Acidobacteriota > Blastocatellia > Pyrinomonadales > Pyrinomonadaceae > PSRF01. The sequence continues at coordinate 24,078 of DASXQM010000096.1, forward strand.
TTCGGCGTAGCGAATTTCTGCCGGACACGTTGCAGCTGTCAAACGGAGTAATAATCGGAGAACCTGGCGACCAGCAAAAATTGGAGGCCAATAAGGTGGCCTACGCCGCGGACTTTGTTTCCCGCACCCGTTTCACAACGGCCTTTCCTTCCTCCATGCCCCCCGGGCAGTTTGTCGATACTTTGAACAGCAACTCCGGCAATCCTTTGTCGCCACCACAGCGTGATCAGTTGGTTGCGGATCTGACGTCAGGTGCTACGCGGGCGCAAGTGGTTAGGGCGGTCGCGGAAGATTCGGACTTGGTTAGCGCCGAGAAAAACAAAGCGTTCGTGCTGATGCAATACCTTGGTTACTTGCGGCGTGACCCTAACGTAGGCCCGGACACAGACTATACCGGTTATGATTTCTGGTTGCAGAAATTGAATAACCACGGCGGCGACTTTCACGCCGCACAGATGGTTAGATCATTTATTGTTTCGGGCGAGTATCTCAACCGTTTCTGAGCGGCA
>DASXQM010000097.1:0-4675 GCA_036507195.1 Pyrinomonadaceae bacterium
GTATAGGCATTTCCGGCGAGCTCCTGGCCTGAGATGCCGGTAGGAAAGCCTAGATAGTTTTCAATCTTCGAACTCGCGCCTGCCTGTCCTCCCGGAGAATTCGATTCGATCACTAAAACGTCGAGGCCCTCCGATGCGCCATACACGGCGGCTGCCAGACCCGCAGGTCCGGCTCCGATCACGATCAGGTCGCGAATATGTGTTTGATCGATCCCTTCATTGAAGCCAAGACAGTTGACGATCTCCTGGTTGGTCGGATTTCGCAGCACGACGTTGCGGCGACAGATCAGCACCGGCAAATCCGTAATCGCCACGTTGAAGCGATCCAGTAGCTCTTGAACTTCCACGTCACGTTCCAGATCAATGTAGGAATACGGCTGGTAGTTTCGGGTTAAGAATTCTTTGATGCGGAAGGTGTCGAGCGAATGATTCGAACCAATCAAAATCAGATCGCCGATTCCACGCGCAATTAGCTCCAGCCTTCTCAGGATAAAAGCACGCAAGAAGATGTCGCTCAGTTCACTGTCGGTTTGAATCAGAGCGCGCAGAGGCTCACGTTCGATCTCAATGAGTTCGCAAGCTTCAGCCGCTCGGATGCGAACCAATCCGCGCCGTCCCGAGAGTACATTCAGTTCGCCCGTAAACATCCCGGGTCCACAGACGGCGACAACTGCCTCTCGGTCGTCTGACAGTTGAAGGAGATCGAGTTTACCGGCGACTACTACAAAGAACTTAGTTCCTTGCGCATTGGGTTCAACGACAATCTCGCCACTGTTGACGTGTCTCGATCGACCGTGTGCCAACACCCGTGCTTGTTGCTCCGGCGTGAGAACTGGGAACATCTCGTCCGGCGACGAACCTGGCAACGGCTGTGAGATGTTCTCTTCGTTATTCATGTTCCGTTAATTAGCTTGATCCTCCCATATTAATATGGACGTCAATGTTTGCGATACCTGGGTATAAGCGACATCAATGAACATGAGTCTAACGCTGAAAGCGTTCACTAATTCCAGCCCGGGGTTTGCTTTGAAACCGTGGGGAATAAGTCGGACGCCGTTTGTTGGTCGCAACTCTGAAAGAGTTGCGACTGCTTTCAGCGGACAGCGACGTAACTTCTTCAGAGTTGCGTCGTCGATGGACGAATGCTTGTTCCCAGGGTTGCCAAAGCTCAACCCTGGGCTCGAATTAGCGAACGCTTTCAGCGTTACTTTCCTCATCGCGAAAGGCCAGACGTAGCAGCAGATGCTGTAATCCACTTACTTTCAAAATAGGCTAACGCGTGATGGTGAGCCCCACGGTGTGCATAAGCCGGCCCTTTCCAGTAAGATGCCAAAGTGTTTGGCAGCGAGTTGTCAGTAGTTCGAATCTACGAGCGGGCACCGTTTCTTAATCCACTCCCTGGCAGGATTCTGTCCCAGCATCCGTTCCGAAGTTCCCAAAACAGAGTCAATGATTGCTGAATCCATCGCGCACTATCGGATAATCAAAAAGCTAGGCGCAGGCGGGATGGGTGAAGTCTATCTGGCGCTGGATACTAAGCTCGATCGCAAGGTCGCAATCAAAGTCCTGGCCCCAGACTTCCTTGCCGAAGAAAACCTCAAGAAACGATTAGTCAGAGAAGCTCAGGCCGCCGCCAGGCTGGACCACCCCAACATCTGCGCCATCTATGACGTTAACGAAGCAGACTCGTTCACTTTCATTGTGATGCAATACATCGAAGGTGAAACGCTCGCCGAAAAGATGGAGCGCCAACCGCTGGGAGTCAGCAATGCGTTGGCTATAGCCGAGCAGGCCGCGGAAGGACTCGATGACGCTCACGCGCATGGCATTGTTCACCGCGACATCAAACCGCAGAACATGATGATCACTCCGCGTGGCCAGCTGAAAATCCTGGATTTTGGCCTGGCTAAACAAATGCGCTCGAGCGATACCGTGGACAATGAAGCGCCGACAGCCACTCTGTTGAGTTCGCCGGGCCTTGTTGTCGGGACGATGCCTTACATGTCGCCGGAGCAGGTGAAGGGCGAACCACTCGATGCGTCCAGCGATATCTTCAGCCTCGGCGTGACCTTATATGAAATGCTGGCCGGAAAGCACCCTTTCAAGGATAAGAGCGCTGCCGTCACTATGTCTCGGATATTGCTCGGCGAACCCATACCGACTGAGCAATTTCAAGCTCAAGTTTCCGGAGAGTTACAAGCTCTTTTGAGCAAGATGCTCAGCAAAGACAAAGCGGCGCGGTATCAAAGTGCCCAGGACTTCCTCACGGACTTAAGACAGTTGCCGGCCCAACTTCCGGCGAACGACACCCAGGCGGACGGCCGACGGACAAAAGAGGTTTCAGCGATCACGCCGACGGAAGAGGTAGCTGACAGCATTCTCAGCAAAGCCCGGCGCAACAAGTGGGCGGTCCTGGCGTCAGCGCTTGCACTCATTCTGTTAGCGGTTGCAATTAGCCGGTGGGTAACGACAGAGCACTCGGACTCCTTAGCGATCTTGCCGTTCACCTATGCTTCGAGCGACCCGCACCTGATGGCTAATCCCGATCGCGAGTATTTAAGCGACGGCATGACTGAGAGCATCATTAACAACCTATCTCAATTGGCCAACTTGAAAGTGATCGCGCGTAGTTCGGTCTTTCGCTACAAAGGGAAGGACCTCGACGTTCAAGCAATAGGGCGTGAACTCAATGTGCGCGCAGTGCTGACTGGGAAGATCAAACAAGCGGGTGATGAACTGACGATCACTGTTGAGCTAATGGACGTACAAGGGAACCGTTCAATTTGGGGCGACACGTATCAGCGAAAAACCGCCGACATCCAGACTGTCCAAAAAGAAATCGCCAGAAATGTTTCCGAAAAACTGCGCCTGAAATTGACCGGGGCGGATCAGACCCAACTGTCTAAGACCTACACTGAAAGCGGCGAGGCGTACGAGGCCTATTTGAAGGGGCGCTACCATTGGAACAAGCGCACCGATGAAGGCTTCAAACAGGCGATTAATTTTTTTCAGGAAGCGATTGTTAAAGATCCAAACTATGCGTTGGCGTATACCGGACTAGCGGATTGTTACACCCTACGAAGTGATTACGGCTTCCTCGCGCCCAAAGAAGGCTACGCTTTGGCGAAGGGCGCCGTCACGCTGGCACTCAAATATGACGAGAGTCTCGCGGAGGCACACACGTCGCTGGCCTCAATCAAGGCCGTTACGGATTGGGATTGGCAGGGGGCGGAGAATGAGTATCGCAGGGCAATTGAGTTAAATCCAAAGTATCCTACTGCCCATCATTGGTATGCGGCCCAGTTGTTGTTACAAGGCAGGCTGGATCAGGCGCTCCAGGAAATCAAAAAAGCGCAACAACTGGATCCTCTTTCGCTTGGCATCAATAAAGATTTCGCCGTCATACTCCTTTATGCGCGCGATTACGATAAAGCGCTGGAACAGTGCCGGAAGACTCTGGAGATCGAGCCGCACTTTGGTGCAATGTTTACTTATATTGCCCAAATCTATGAATTACAACAGAAATACCCGGAGGCCACCGCCGAACTCGAAAAGGCCCATGCGGCAGACCCCGAAGATGTTGAGATCACTTACGCACTCGGCCAGGCATACGCGCTTATGGGAAGGAAAGAGGAAGCCCTGAAGATCTCAAATGAGTTGAATCAACCGGGGAAGAACAATATGTATCTGCGAAAAGAAGCAGCTTACCTGTATGCGCTGCTCGGGGAAAAAGAGCAGGCGGTTGCGATCCTACAAAGGGCTGCTGAGGACCACTATATGCCCGTCGCGGAACTTAAGATGGACCCGCGCCTCGATGAACTGCGTAAAGACCCGCGCGTAGTTGAACTCTTGCAGAAGATCGGACTGTCTCAGTGAACATCACCGCAGACCCACGACGATGCTGGCCATAACTGAAGACCGCGAAAAATGAACAGTGGACTGGTCACCTTCGCGGTCTTGAATAGGAGAATTGCCTGGACTTAAGGCTCGGCTATTTCTTTTTCGCAGCCTTCTTCTTAGTGGCTTTCTTTGGAGCAGCTTTCTTTTTGGGCTTCTTCTTCTTGGGATCATCGCCCTTAAGTACGTCGGCCATTTCGAGTTTTCCTTTCTGTTGGGATTGTACCTGGTCCAGAATCCGAGAAACACTGGCATCAGACCAGTCTTAGACTGAGGGCCACTGTATATAGGTTTTCGTTGGACGTGTCAATAACTTCAATAGTCCGGTAGTGCTCCGTTAGTGCTAACGGAGCACTACCAATAGTCCTGGTGATGTTCGACCACACGATCATCGAACATCACCAATAGTCCGGTAGTGGGTCAGTTTGCGGAATAAGGATGCCAATAGAGACACCGCGAGGATGGGCGCGTATCCGCCGCAATATGCAGAACCGAGTAGCTTTGCTCGTCTGCGACAAGCAGATAACGAAATGAAACTTTTCGCCTTAATAGAATCAACGACTTACACGTCAGTTTCTAAGAAGCGCGGTAGCGACCGGGTCCGGTAACATAAGCTTATTTATAATGATCACGGACCAAGTCGCTACCGCTCTCTGTTCCGTATTCGTCGAGCCACGATGCCAGAGTTTTGCTTACCCGGCTTTGTCTTCAGCAGGAAGCGAGCTGCAGCGCCAAACAAATAGAGAACCAGGAGCGGTAGCGACCGGGTCCGGTAACA
>DASXQM010000098.1:0-4188 GCA_036507195.1 Pyrinomonadaceae bacterium
CTTTATGCTCTCGCCCGCTCCCCGGGCTAAGGCATATCTACCCCTTAGATAGGCTTGTTCAGAGCTTCCTTTAGTCGTGGCCTCGACAAGCTAAAGGTATCGGAGATCAAACTGAACCAGTAACGCTTTTAGCACACTGGATCGCGCAGGTAAAGATTCGTGATAATATCCGCCCCCGCAAGCCGATAGTTTCAATCACAGACGATTCATACTTCCCGCTCTATTCAATGCAACGCGACGGAGGTTAGCGCTTGGTCACACAACACAGAAAGGCATTTGCCGCACGTGAGTTAGGGCTAATGCTCATCGCTTTTCTCGGCATCTTCGTTTATGGGCTCCTGGCAGCGCTTCCCGGTTCGGTGCTTCCCACTCTTGAACGCAATCACTACCTGCCGAACGACAGCGCGGTTGGCACGTTCCTATTAATTAATGCCGCCGGAGCCGTTCTGGCCTACGTCGTGAGCGGGCCGATTATTGATCGCATCGGTAAGAAGTTTGCGCTCGGGAGTGGGGCGGCGCTGGTCATCACGTCAATGACCGGCTTTGCGCTGGCAGTCACGAAGGTCAGTCCGGGGTCGGCATTGTTTTTGATCTTCGGTTGCTCACTCGTTCTCGGCCTGGGCGCTAACGCTATCGTCGCCGCCGGCCACGCCCTGGTTGTGGATGTAGCCGCGCATTGGCGCAATGCTGCGCTCAACCTGCTTGATATCTTCTTCGGATTGGGCCTGGCGGCGCTGCCGCTCGTCGTGCAGCGCGTTCAACTGCACGGCGGGTTATCCTCGGTCTTTTGGTGGCTGGGCGCCATCACGGTCGTGCTGTTTGTGCTGATCCTGGTCCCTCGCTTTCCCCGCCCCTCACAACTGGAGTCATCCTCATTTGGCGGTGCTAGAGAACTTTTCCGCAACCCTTCGTTCTGGCTCTTAGCAGTTGCGCTCTTCATGTACGTCGGAACGGAGGTATCGGTCGGTAAGTGGGTAGTCTCTTACATGGAACGTGATGTGCCCATGCTGAGAAGCCAGGGACTCAACCCGCAACGGTTGCAGGAACTCGCGCTGACTTCACCCGATGCGCTGAACCGCTTCTTTGAGCAAGACCCGATTGGCATCGGCATAGCCACTTATGCGTTGCAGACACTCGCCATTTTCGCCTTCGCATTGCTGGCCGGCCGGCTGGTGTCGAGTCTGCTGCTCGGCGTGTTTCGCATAAACAGCTTTCTGTTGTTGACCGCTGGCTCACTGCTGACGACCCTGGCCCTGATCGTCTCAATTACGACGAGCAACCATTCGATGGTACGGATGGGACTGATTGCGGCGGGCTTTGGCATGGGGCCAATCTTTCCCACCTCCGTGGGCCTCGCTTCGGTGATGATGCCGCGCATGGCCGGCACCGCGATGAGCCTGGTGATGGGTGTCGGGTTTGCAGGACTTCTGTTAATCCCGCCAGCCGTCGGTTACATCTCGACCGCCGTTGGAGGAGAAGTAGGGGACGTACGAACGGGATTGCTAGCGGTCATTGCCGCATCAGTGGTCATGCTGCTGCTGCACGTACTCCTCATCTGGCGCGAGCGCCGGCTCACCCGTCTAAGTGAGGACGAACTTGAAAAAGAGGTGGCAGGCTAAAAGACTTCGGTCTTTGTCTTTAGGTCTTTGGCCTTTGGCCTTTGGTCTTGGTGCTGGGTACCTGGCAGTTTCCTTTACGCTGGCATCAATCAAAGCTCAAAGACCAAAGGCCAAAAACCAAAAACCAAAGACCATTGACCGAGCATCTCAAGCGACCGCGTTCCGAGAGATGACCTCGCGATAGAAGGCGGCGCTCAGTTTTGGCGTTCTCTTCTGCGATGCGTAATCGACGTAGTGCAGTCCGAAGCGATTGGTGTAGCCGTCGGCCCACTCAAAGTTGTCCATCAGACTCCACAGAAAATAGCCATGCACTGGTACGCCGTCAGCGGTCGCTCGTTGGAGTTGCGTTAGATAGTTGCGGAGAAACATGACGCGATCCGTGTCGTATACGACGCCATCCGCTGCCGGAACATCCGACGAGGAGCAACCATTTTCAGTGATATAGATCTCTTTCACGTTCCAAATCTTCGCGACATGGCGTGGTCCCCAGTAGAGCGCCTCCGGACCGATATTCAGCCACCACGACGCCATGTGCGGATACGATGCTGGGTTTGGTACGACGGTGAAACCCAGCGGCGAGCTGTCCGTGCGGATGTAGGTCGGCGTGTAGATATTGATGCCGACAAAGTCGAGCGGACTGGAGATGATCTTCAGGTCTTCGGGCGTGAACTTCGGCGCGTTAGGCCCAGCCGCAGCGAGGTAGGCGTCCGTATACTTTCCCTCCTGGATCACAGTCATGTACTGCGCATTCAGTTCTCGCGCGGCGCGCGTTGCCGCCTCAATGTGTGGTGGCGTCTCAATGACGGGGACGCAGATCGTCATATTCTCGGCCAATCCGACCTTCGTACCCGGCTTCGCCTTCGCCCGGATCGCCTGCACGGCCAAACCATGGCCCAGTACTGCGTGATGCCTAGTCTGGTTGAAACGGCCCGGGGGCAGCTTCAGGCCCGGAGCGTGTATCCCGATCCGGTATCCAAGCTCAACGAACGCCCCGAACTCGTTGATCGTGAAAAAATGCTTAACTCGATCAGAGAGATGTTCGGCAACGTAACCCGCATAATTGCCGAATGCTTTGGAGGTGTCGCGTGACTCCCAGCCGCCGCCGTTATCCTGCAGCGCCTGCGGCAAATCCCAGTGATAAAGAGTGGCAAATGGCTTGATGTCGTTGGCAAGCAGCTCATCGACGAGGCGGTTGTAAAAGTCGAGGCCTTTCGGGTTTGGCGTGCCGCCGCCTTGCGGAAACACCCGCGGCCACGCGATCGAAAAGCGATACGACTTGACACCCAGCGCCTTCATAAGTTGAACATCTTCTTTGTAGCGATGGTAGTGGTCATCTGCGACGTCACCGGTGGCGTTGTTCACCACCTTGCCAGGAATGTGTGAGAAGGTATCCCAGATCGATGGCCCACGTCCGTCCTCATTGACGGCGCCCTCGACCTGATATGAAGCAGTTGCCGAACCCCAGAGAAAACCTTGTGGAAATTCGCGGCCTGTCGGCGGGGCGCCCATCCCTGAAGCGCCTGAATACGCTCCCGGTTGCGACGCGACAGAGCTCAGAGCGGTCGTTGTAGTGGAGGCCAGCGCCGCCGTGCTTGCCACTTTTGCAAACGTACGTCTCGTTATCTTCCTGCTCATTTAAGTGCTCTCCTCACTCTGCGGTTTTTAGAATCAATTGGCTACCAATCACACAAAGCGCGGTCTCATGAGGTCAGTACGTCGAGAGATGCGCATCGCTTACCCAACCCGCTACCGCGAGGTGGCACTGACCTCATGAGCCGCCGCAGCGGCCGGCCCCGGGCTAATCCGTTCAGGGCAGCATGAACGTCAAACGGTGGTCCATTGGTCTATTGCCCACTGCGTGCGTTCTCTGGTACTCGTCCACGAGATTCAGGAAGTCAGCCCACATTCGCTCCTCATCGACATCCGTGATCCAGGTGACCGTTTGATCAGTCTTGACTTGCTCGAAAGTCATATCGTCACGCATTCTGGCCCGCGGCAGCGTGTGCTGCGTGGTCATCCCCAGGGCATAGGCGAGTGTAATGTTATCCCAAATCACCCACGGCTTAGAAAAGTCGTTCACCCTGAGCGGCTTGACGTAGCGGAAGTACCACGCTTGATATTCCTCCCAGAGCCAGGCGCCGATGGCTCCGCGTTTCGCTAACATTTCGCGCGCTTCATCGAAGGTGAGTGAAAGGCTGGCACGGCAGATTTTGCCAGTTCCGACGACCAGGGGCACGTTTGAGTCGAGGATCGCCTGCACCGCGTGCACGTCGTTGGCGACATTGAACTCGTTGCCGCCCTGCTCGTCGTTAAAGCCCATTTGGATGACGCGCACCCGTTCGACGATCGTCGGATCGGTGAGTATTGCTGAGGCTACGTCCGTGGCCGCGCCGATCATCAGCACCGTCAGCCGATTGTTTTTCGAGAAGCGCCGCGAAGTATCAATAAGAAAGTTGACGGCCGGGCTCGAACGGGGCGTCTTCGCATTCTCCAGTGGTAGACTCCCGCCTTCAATCAGTGGCGGATGCGTGCTCATTCCCAAACGGTTCTCGACCACGTCGACGAGGAT
>DASXQM010000099.1:0-2494 GCA_036507195.1 Pyrinomonadaceae bacterium
GAGGGACGTAAGCCAAGAGAGCAAAAGATGCATGAGTGGACACGCAACTGGATACGTTTACGGGCGGAACATTCAGCGCTGAGGCGTGGCCGCTTGATCGATCTCTTTTATGACGACGATGCTTACGTGTTCGCGCGTCAGACCAACCGCGAAACGGTAATCGTCGCAATGAACCGGTCGAAGCAAGAAAAGCAGGTGACTATTCCAGCGGCTGCGATTGGCCTGAAGGATGGCGTGCGGCTGGCCCCTTTAATTGGCACGTCTGACACGAGTCTCATTGCGAATGGCAGTGCAACCGTAAACATTCCGCCGAAGGCTGCTGTCGCCTACAAGTAAGGTCCGTTTAGAGAGCGCACTTGTGCGCCCGAGTGCGCGAAAAGCATCCCAGATCTGTTTAGAGAGCGCACTTGTGCGCCCGCTTAAGCAGGAGGATGGATAGGAGGAGTGAATTAATCTTGCAAAAGCGTCCGGGCAAAATGCATCTGTTCAAATCGCGAGAACCCAACCTCGTTCATTGACAGCTGTGACCTTCAATCGCATGCCCGTCTTTCGCAATGATCACGCCTGTTCTCTTTTAGTCGATTCCATGGCCACGACTCGCGAAAAAGAGCCTTTTAAACTGATAGGTTATGTCATCATGCCCGATCATTTTCATTTACTGGCGAATCCGCTCAACCTCGATATCAGTATTGTGGTGGGAAGGATTAAAGGCAGGGCTGCGGTCGCTATATTGAGTTGGTTGCGAGCAGAAGGGCATTTGTTATCGCTGGCCAAGCTGGCTCTGCCAGGGCGGCGGCTCAAGTCTGGGCAGACTCACGCCGTTTGGATGAAAGAGTTCTCGGCGGTTGATATCTGGAGCCGGAAGTTTATTCGTCAGAAGCTCGACTACATTCACATGAATCCCGTGAGAGCTGGCTTATGCGATCATCCAGCAAAGTGGCGTTGGTCGAGCTATCAAGCGTATTTACCGCATGAGCCCGGGAGTGTGCCAATCGAGGTAGACAAGCGATGATTGTGGACTGAAGAAGAGTTGCGTTTGGCGCAAGACAGGCGCACAAGTGCGCTGTCTAAACGGAGCTTGAAATAAGAAAAACAAACTAATGAACTTTCCCAGATCCAGCGGCATCCTGCTTCATCCGACTTCGTTGCCCGGACCGTTCGGTATCGGAGATCTCGGACCAGAAGCGTATGCCTTCGCTGATTTCCTCGAAACGGCGGGGCAAAGCCTGTGGCAAATGTTGCCCCTGGGACCAACGGGATATGGTGATTCGCCTTACGCTTGCTATTCAGCTTTTGCGGGCAACACCCTGCTCGTCAGTCCGGAACAACTGGTTGCCGACTACTTGATTGCGAAAGACGACCTCGCTACCAATGCGGAGTTTACTAACGAGCGAGTCGCTTTTGAAGCTGCGCACAAATACAAAGACTCAATTCTGCATAAGGCGTTTGCCTCGTTCAGTCGAGAAGCTGATTCTAAACTCGGCAACGCTTTCGCGGAGTTTTGCCGGCGTCATGTTTCCTGGCTCGACGATTATGCTTTGTTTCGCGCACTGAAGGATGCACATAGTGGAGTGGCCTGGAATGAATGGGAGCCGGCGCTGGCTCGCAGAGATCCTGCGGCGCTCGAAGCAGCAAAGAGTCAACTCAGTGAACAAATTGGGGCGCAAAAGTTTTATCAGTTTCTTTTCTTCCGGCAGTGGTTTGCTCTCAAAGCCGACTGCAATAAGCGCGGCATCAAGCTGATCGGTGATATTCCGATTTTTGTGGCCCACGATTCGGCAGACGTTTGGACCAATCCGGATCAGTTCAAGCTAAACGACGATGGAACTCCGATCGTCGTTGCCGGCGTGCCGCCTGATTACTTCAGCGCCACCGGGCAGCTTTGGGGGAACCCACTCTACAACTGGGAGCGAATGCGCGGCGAAGGATTCAGGTGGTGGATCGAGCGCATACGGGCGACGTTGGACACATTCGATATCGCGCGCATCGATCATTTTCGTGGCTTCGCAGCCTGTTGGGAAATCCCCGGCGGCGACCAGACCGCGGAACGTGGCCGTTGGGTTGAGGCGCCCGGAAGGGAACTGTTCACGGCAATCAGAGCAGCGCTGGGTGAGGTGCCGATAATTGCCGAGGACCTGGGCGTAATCACGCCCGACGTCGAAGCTTTGCGTGACGATTTCGGGTTTCCCGGCATGCGCATCCTGCAGTTTGGTTTCAGCAGCGATACGAAAAATATCGATCTGCCGCACAACTATCACCGGCATGTTTTTGTCTACACCGGCACCCATGATAACGATACGGCGGTTGGCTGGTTTAACAGTGTGGCCGGCGAAGGATCGACTCGCAATGCGGAACAAATCGAGCGCGAAAGAGAATTCTGTCTGAAGTATCTCAATACGGAAGGCAAAGAAATCAACTGGGACTTCATACGCGCGGTGCTGGCGTCGGTCGCGAATACGGCGGTTGTTCCGTTGCAGGATGTGCTGGGCCTCGG
>DASXQM010000100.1:0-7087 GCA_036507195.1 Pyrinomonadaceae bacterium
TAAACAAAAAACTCTTAACCTAAAATACCCAATTACAAAATTAAACTACGATATCAGTTTTCACGCGAGACAGTGATGGCACGTTGCGCCATTTTTACAGTGGCCATCCATTGCTGGCCGACGACGTCAAAGAGCGCGGCATTGATGAGTTGAATCCGATTTGGAATGTAATGGACCTGACGCCGCAGGGACGCGGCAGCTTTTATGCATCGCTTGACTATGGGACGAGGGTGAAAGGGGTGCAAGCGGCTCGCGGCTGAGGAAGGTTATGTCTAAACTTCGCGTCCACAGTTTCTCTATCTCAATCGATGGCTTTGGCGCGGGGCCGAATCAGGATCTTGAGAATCCGCTCGGAGTTGGCGGGCTCAAAGTGTTTGACTGGTTCTTTCCCACGCGCACCTGGCAGCGGATGCACGGCAACGAAGATGGGGAGATGGGCGTCGACGACGAAGTCGCGGCGCAGGGCTTCGAAGGGATCGGCGCGTATATTTTGGGGCGCAATATGTTTGGTCCCGTGCGAGGAGCTTGGTCAGAAGGGCCGGATGAGTGGAAAGGTTGGTGGGGAGATGAGCCGCCATATCACACGCCAGTCTTTGTGCTCACCCATCACCCTCGGGCTCCGCTCAAGATGAAGGGCGGCACCACATTTCACTTCGTTACTGGAGGGATTCAGTCAGCCCTCGAGCAGGCAAAGGATGCGGCGGGCGACCAGGATGTGCGATTGGGAGGCGGCGTCTCAACGATTCGGCAATATCTGAGTGCTGGTCTGATTGACGAGTTACATCTGGCAATTGTGCCAGTCTTGCTCGGTGCTGGGGAGCATTTGCTTGGTGGTCTGAATCTGCCGGCTTTTGGATATGAATGTGTGGGGCGCATCGAGGGCGCGAGGGCAATGCATGTAACCCTTCGTAAGCGTACGTGACTGAAGATCGCCCGGTTCTGCACACGCCTTAGCATACCTCCGGATGCCAGCGCACACTTGTTGCTGACGCAGTCAACATCTTCACGTCTCACAGAAGGCGCGTTGCCGTGTCATGAGGTCAGTACCACCTCGCGGTAGCGGGTGGGTCGGACGATTGCCAATTGCCGATTTCCGATTGTCGATTTGATCACTCCGCCAGTCGATTCTAGTTGCTGGGGATTAGTCTTAACCAATCGGCAATCAGCAGTCGGCAATTGGCAATACCCAAAGCCCACCCGCTACCCAGTGGTGGTGTTGACGTCACGGGACCGCACGTTGTCAATATGCGCACGGTTCAAACTGCATCAGCGCCCAAGTTTTCTGATGCTTGTTTGCATTGAGGTTGTTTGATAACTTTCGCCCGGCTTTTGCTTGCTCAATCTTCCGGGATTCATGAAGCAATCCTCTTGATCCGGGGATAGTCGACTGGTTTGAAGAGCACTTGAAGAAGTAACCTAACCTGAAACCCACTGTGCAATCATAAGGAGACTTGAAAATGGACACACGCAAGCTCGGCACCCCTTTACTCATGCTGGCGATTGTTTTCTGGGGAACGCTGCTCGGCGGGGTTGCCTACTCCCACCTTGTCTATTTCCCGGTTTACCTCTCTGACCTTCCCGGTTCAGCCGTCGTGGTAAATGGCCCTTACGCTATGAAGGACGGGATTTTCTGGGTGATTATCCATCCGCTGCTAATCTTTTCACTCGTGGCTGCCCTCGTGCTCAACTGGAAATCAAGCTCGCGACGCAAACTCATCGCCATAAGCTTTGTTGTCTACGTGATAGTGCTGCTGGCTTCGCTCTTTTATTTTGTTCCTGAACTAGTACTCTTCAAGCACAGTCCTGAGTCAACTGTGCTTGCAACTGATTGGCTGGCGCGCGGACGACGTTGGCAAAGACTCAGTTGGCTGCGCGGATTCACCATGTATGTTGCGTTTTTGCCGCTGCTGGTTGCGCTGACAAAACCGACGGGTAACTCCCGCGCTCTGGTTCCGTAATTTGGAGTGCGGTGGCCTGGCACCGCTTTGGTCTTCTGCGACCTGTCGCAGCCATCCGCGCCTTGATTAACTGGTTAGAAAGAACGCGGCGCCGGGCCGCCGCGGGCCAAAGCGGTGACAGGTCACCGCACTCCAAAGAGTTTACGCGCTGTTTCTAAACGGTTGGCTTTTTGCCGGTAACTACGAGCACCGTTGCAGGAAAACTCATCCCACCGGTTTTGAAATAAGCGGCTACAGCCTTCTGAACTGTATATCTAATCGCTGCCACTTGGTCGGGTACGAGCCTCTGGAGTTTGCTTCGGAATGTGTCTGACATTTCCGTGCGTAACTCCCAAAAGTGCTCAACGCTAATCGGCGCTTCTATCATGAATGTCAATTCGCGCGCTGTTACTTCAACCGCTCCCACTTCCTGCAAAGCGTTCGTAAGTTTTCCCGGCCTGGCAAAGCGAAAAGCTCCCGGCGCGTCTTCGTCCTCCGCATCAGCCGGCACAAACCTGTCCAGCACCTCGGTAACAACGTTGAAGAATGGATTGACTTCCCTCCCCGCCCAGACCACAAAAGAAACAAAGCCGCCGGGCTTGACCACTCTCAGCATCTCGCTCAGACCAGCTAACACATCCGGAAAAAACATTACCGACAGACGGCTGACGGCCGCGTCGAATGAATCGTCAGAAAAGGGGAGGGACTCCCCGGGACATTGCTGAAAGCGGATATTCCCTAGTCCACGCCTTTCGGCCTCAGCGCGTGCAGCCTTAACCATCCCGGCAGCAGGATCGGTAAAAGTTACAGATCCCGATTCGCCAACTATTGGCGAGATCGTCAGCGACGGTTCGCCAGTGCCCCCGCCAACATCTAGAACCGCCTGGCCTGGACCAATGCGAGCGTCCTCAATGAGTGCACGCGACAAAGTCGCATACATCTTCTCAATCAGGGCCTGGTGCTTGTTCCAGTATTGGGAGGAGGTTTCCCAGGCAGCTAGTACTTCCTTGGCGGTTTCATTAGCCATGTTTCACCTACGCAAGGTCAAACAGTAATACTTCCGCAGGCTCGCTCGCAATGATGCGAAGGTTTGACTCTTCGGTAACGGCAGCGCCGTCGCCCCGGTTGAGAGCAACGTCATCCAACGTTACGGAGCCGGCAGCAACCTGGAGCCAGCCACTCCGTCCGTTTGCCAAAATGTGCCCCACTTCCTGACCTTCATCCAACACTGACGCATAAATCTTCGCGTCCTGATGAATTCTTACTGCACCGTCGTCTCCATTGGGCGAAACAATCAGACGCAACTGATTGCGCTTCTCGTCATCGGAAAATTTCTTCTCCTCATATTCCGGTGGAAGGTTTTGCTCCTCTGGCAAAATCCATATCTGCAGCAGATGGACCGGGGTGTCTCGAGAAGGATTGGCTTCGCTATGTCTCACGCCGGTGCCGGCGCTCATACGCTGTGCATCGCCGCGACGAATAATCGATCCATTGCCCATACTGTCGCGATGTTCCAGAGCGCCTTCCAAAATATAGGTAACTATTTCCATGTCGCGATGCCCATGGGTTGGAAATCCATGTTCCGGCTGCACGAGGTCTTCATTGATCACACGCAGGCTACGAAATCCCATGTGCTTCGGATCGTGATACTGATCAAAGGAGAAAGTGTGATAGGTGTTGAGCCAGCCGAAATCGAAGTGACCGCGCTCCTGTGCTTTGCGAATCGTGATCATGGGGTTCCTTGTTTAGAGCTCAACCTTGTTTAGAGTTCAACCTTCAGGTTGTTGCTTTCGGATCAACGCAAGCTTAAAGCTTGAACTCTAAACTAATTGGACTCTAGACTACTTGAGTCAATAAAGATCTGTGCCAATTCATTCAAGCCGCGCGCATCCTCATCATCAAACCTGGCAAACGAGGGGCTGTCGAGATCGAGAACGCCGAGCAATCGTTCATGCTTGATCAGCGGAACTACGACCTCGGAATTTGAGGCGCTGTCGCAGGCGATGTGGCCGGGAAAATCGTGAACGTTGTCAACCAGAATCGTCTCACGCTGCTCCGCGGCCGTGCCGCAAACTCCTTTGCCTATCGGAATGCGCACGCACGCCGGTTTTCCCTGAAACGGGCCAAGGACCAACTCCTCGCCTTTGCTCAAATAGAATCCCACCCAGTTCAGGTCAGGCAACGAGTGATACAGCAACGAAGAGAGGTATGCCGCATTAGCAATGAAGTCGCGCTCGCCCGCGAGCACGCTGCGAAGCTGCGATTGCAAATGTGCATACAACTCGGCTTTGGAAAGAGTTTCTTGTTTGGCGATTTGAAAAGTCATATGAGGACCAGTTGTAACCCAAATTGTTAGTTTGCGCGTTGCCTCTCAATCACCATCGCAAACTAACTGTTTGCGTTACGTTCTTCAACCGATGGCCTGATACTAATCACCACCGATTTCGAAGCCGGCGTGTTGCTCTTGTCGGCCACGCTGCGCAGTGGAACGAGTACGTTGGTTTCCGGAAAGTAAGTGGCAGCGCAGCATCGCGGAATGCTGTACGGTACTACCACAAAGTGGCGCGCAACGCGCTCTTCTCCTTCAAAATGACTAAATAGATCAACCATCTGCCCACCGGCGAAATTTTCGCGATGCATATCATCTCGATTAAGGAAAACAACTCTTCGTCCACCGTAAACGCCTCGGTAGCGATCGTCGAGTCCATATATCGACGTGTTGAACTGATCGTGGCTGCGGATCGTCATCATCAAATACTGATCCGCCTTGAGGTCATGCTTTGGCATCGCGTGAACGGTAAAAATCGCCCGGCCACTAGCGGTTTTAAATGTTCTTTGTCTGGCGGCGTTTGGCAAGTAGAAGCCACCCGGCTGGCCTACGCGCGCATTGTAATCGTCAAACCCAGGCACCACTCGCGCTATACGATCCCGTATCAGATCATAATTGGATGTCAGTCCTTGCCAGTCAACCTGCGAACGCTCCCCCAGTGTAGCGCTTGCCAGCCCGGCAACGATCGCCGGCTCACTCAATAGTTCCTCCGAGGCTGGCCGCAGGAAACCGCGTGACGCCTGGACAACAGCCATTGAATTCTCTGTGGTCACAAACTGAGGGCCAGAGGCTTGCACATCAGTTTCGGTTCTCCCCAGACAGGGCAGAATCAACGCCTGCTCGCCCGTGATCAAATGCGCGCGATTGAGCTTGGTCGAAACGTGCACGGTTAGCTTGCACTGGCGCAACGCCTCAGCCGTGTATTCAGTGTCAGGTGTGGCGGAAAGGAAATTCCCGCCAAGTGCAAAGAAGACCCGAGCTTTCTTCGCATGCATCGCTTCGATTGCCTTCACCGTGTCGTAACCGTGGCGCCGCGGCGGCTCGAAGTTGAATTCAGATCCAAGCTTGTCAAGGAATGTATCTGTCGGGCGTTCCCAGATTCCCATCGTTCTGTCACCCTGAACATTGCTGTGCCCTCTAACCGGGCAGAATCCGGCGCCGGGTTTTCCAATCTGACCTCGCAACAACATTAGATTCACGATCTCCTGGATATTGGCTACGGCGTTTTTATGTTGCGTGAGGCCCATGGCCCAACAAAAGATGGTACGCTCTGATTCAATAAATACCTGGGCAGCAGCGTCAATTTGCAGCCGCGCAATGCCGGACTGCTTGGTGATTTCATCCCATGAAGCTTTTTTGATTCCAGCGGCGAATTCTTCAAATCCGCTGGTGTAACCTTTAATGAACTCCTGATCCAACACCTGACCAGGGCGTCGCTCCTCTGCTTCGAAGACCGCTTTAATAATTCCCTTGAGCAACGCGACGTCGCCATTGATGCGCACCTGAAGAAACAAATCGGCAAGCGTCGTGCCCTCGCCAAGCCATTCAAAAACCTCCTGCGGGTGTTTGAACTGCGTCATGCCAACTTCAGGAAGCGGGTTGATATGCACCAGCTTGCAACCATTGCGTTTTGCCTTTTGCAGTGCACTCAGCATACGCGGATGGTTTGTTCCCGGGTTTTGTCCGATGACGAAGATTGCCCTGGCAAGATTGAAGTCTTCAAGCGTCACCGTCCCCTTGCCGACGCCAATTGTCTCACTTAGCGCAGAACCGCTCGACTCATGGCACATGTTTGAACAGTCAGGCAGATTGTTGGTACCAAATTGGCGCACGAAAAGCTGGTAGAGAAAAGCGGCTTCATTACTCGTCCGTCCTGAGGTGTAAAAAACTGCTTCGTCAGGGTGGTTAAGTGAATTCAACTCGCCCGCGATAAGCGCAAAAGCCTCGTCCCAGGTTATTTGTTCATAATTGGTCGCCCGGCGGCGAAGCACCATGGGATTGGTGATGCGTCCCTGTTTGCCCAGCCAGTAGTCAGATTTGCCCGAGAGGTCGGCCACACTCCACTTGCGGAAAAACTCCGGTGTCACGCGTTTTGTTGTGGCTTCATCGGCAACATGCTTGGCGCCGTTTTCACAAAACTCCGCGTGTGAACGTTCGCCGTCAGGCTCGGGCCAGGCGCAACCTGGGCAGTCGAAACCAGCCTGCTGATTGAGCTTCAGCAGCGTGCGGACTCCGCGGGCCACTCCCATTTCATTCCAGGCAGCCCTGGCAGTAGCGATAATTGAGGGAACACCACCCGCCACTCTGCTCATAGGCTTGATCTGAACCGGAGAGGGCTCTTCGGGCGATTGAGCGCTGGACGGAGTTGTTGATTCCTGATCCGACATCTTGTTGCATCAAACGGCTATGGGTCGCGAGTTCAGAGTTCAACCTTTAGGTCGCTCATTGTCAAGCGGCAAGCGAAATGAGACAGCTCCACCCACACATCAGAACCGAGGAACGGTAGCGACCGGGTTGTCACCGAGACACTCAATTGCACAAAGAAAAGCTAACCAGTCTTCCCAAAAAAAGCGTTGACTGTTGTGCGGACGACCCGGTCGCTACCGCTCCTTCTTAGAAACTGACGTGTAAGTCGTTGATTCTATTACAGGCGAAAAGTTTCATTTCGTTATCTGCTTGGCGCAGACGAGCAAAGCTCCTCGGTTCTGTATTTGTGCTTCGCTGCAGCTCGCTCCCGGCTGAAGACAAAGCCGAGTAAGCAAAACTCTGGCATCGTGGGTCGACGAATACGGAACAGAGAGCGGTAGCGACCTGGTCCGTG
>DASXQM010000101.1:0-20413 GCA_036507195.1 Pyrinomonadaceae bacterium
CATCGTGACCAGCATGCGCATTCTATGGGACCAGATTCTCGTCGATACGTCCGGAGGCGAGTTGCCGGTGCGGATGACGCGGCTCGATCCGACTAGCGCGACCTTGCGCTGGCGCGGCTTCTCGCGCGAAGGATCCAGCGATGGACGGGAACCGTTCGGCTATGACTACCAACAAGTGTCCTTCACTTCACCCTGGAAAGTGATGCCGGGACGATATACGCGCGAGGGCGACGTGCGCGAGTTGCTGCTCAAATCCGATGATATGTTCGTTATCTCGCGACCCGGCGACGAGATCAGTCTGTCGTTTGACGCCCGCAAGCTGCCGCCGTTGCCCGCCGGCTGGACGCGTACTTTCCTCCTCTACTCTGATGGTTTCAGCAAAGAGATGGACATCAACTCCGCAAGTCCCGATCAAGTATTGCCGCTACCCTTTCATGGGATGACCAGGTATCCGTACTCCGAGCCTGAGGCGTATCCAATGACCGCGGCAAAACGCGCTTACATCGACCGATACAACACACGGTTGGTGACAGCTGAGATTCCGTCGATTGATACAGTCCTGACTAGTACCTCAGTTTTCAGGAGCACATCGCGGCGTTGAACGTGCGGACTTTAATGAACGGCGGAAAAACTCATGACACAGATTCGATATTCAGTAGCAGCCTGTCAGACCGACTTACCGAATCCGGTTGACCGTCGCGCGATGCGCGCGAACACCGATCGGATCTTGTCGATGGTAGATTCGGCAGTCGCAGGCAGCGCTCCGTTCCTGCCTATTCGTCTGGTGGTTTTCCCTGAATTCGCCCATGCCGCTCCGGTGTTTCCCACCGCTGCGGAGTTGATCGAAAAGCTTGCCGTGCAAATCCCAAACGAGCACACGGAGCGACTCGGGCAGAAGGCGCGCGAATATGACCTCTATATCCAGAGTGGCTCGATGTTGGAAGTCGATCCGAAGTGGCCGGGCGTTGTCTTCAATGCAACGTGCCTGATTGGGCCGGAAGGGATTCTGTACAAGTATCGCAAGGTCAACACGTGGATTCCTTATGAAGTACACGCTAGCCCGCATGATCTGGAAGGCTATGATGAACCTTTGTTTCCGGTCGCCGACACGCCAATTGGGCGCATCGGATGCGCAATCTGTTACGACTGGCTATTCCCGGAGGCCATCCGTCAATTAACGGCCAACGGAGCAGAGGTGCTGGTGCGCGTCTCCGCTTACATGGACCCATGGGGCGCAACCGAGCCGATGGACTGGTGGACCATTGTGAATCGTTGCCGCGCGCTTGAGAACACTGCCTACGTGGTTGCCGCCAACCAGGGTGCGAGTCTGAAACATTATCCGCCATACTCATGGCCCGGAGGCAGTCAGGTCATCGATTTCGACGGACGCATTCTCGCGCAGGCCAGTCCAGGACCAGGCGAAAGGATCGTTGTCGCGCCAGTGGATATTTCGGCGCTGCGGCACGAGCGCGCGATCCGTCGCGGTCACCACATGCTCGCGCACCTGCGTACGGAAGCCTACCCCGTCTACGCTGTGCATCGTTACCCGCCCCGGGAGACCCACGCGACACTTACGCCTGAAATCTCTTACGAAGAAAACAATCGCTTGATCGATGAGGCAAAGCAGCAGTTGGGAGCTGATTTCATTTGCAAGTAATGAAACGAAACCTTCAAATTAGATTTTGCCTGGTAGTTATGGTGTTATCACTCTTGCTAGCTCTTTTCTTCGGAGGTGTCGTCACCAGTGCAAGAATGAGCTCGCGGTTTTCAGAGGAAACGCCGACATATCAATACCCATTTCAGAATCCCGACCTGCCTCTTGAGGATAGAGTAAACAACGTACTTTCGCTGATGACCCTGGATGAAAAGGTCGCGTGTCTGGGGACGAATCCCAGTGTGCCGCGTCTCGGAATCAAAGGTAGCGGCCACGTGGAGGGTATACATGGCCTAACGCAAGGGGGGCCTGGCAAATGGGGCCGGCCGCTGACGATCCCGACGACAACCTTTCCCCAGGGCATTGGGCTCGGCGAAACGTGGGACCCGGACATCCTGCGACAGGCAGGGGCGATTGAAGGTTATGAAGCTCGGTACGTCTTTCAAAGCAGCAAATACCATCAGGGCGGAATCGTCATTAGGTCGCCTAACGCTGACCTGGGTCGCGATCCACGCTGGGGTAGAACTGAAGAATGCTACGGCGAAGATCCCTATTTCAACGGCACGATGGTGGTCGCTTTTGTAAAGGGCCTGCAAGGCAATGATAAGAAATACTGGCAGGCAGCCGCGCTGATGAAACACTTCCTCGCGAACAGCAACGAGGACGATCGCGACAAAACGTCTTCTGATTTCGATGAGCGACTTTTTAGAGAATACTACTCAGTGCCGTTTCGGATGGGAATTGTCGAAGGCGGCTCGAGAGCTTTCATGGCTTCTTACAACGAGATGAATGGCGTGCCGATGACGATACATCCGGTGTTGGAGAAGGTCGCACGTAAAGAATGGGGCCACGATGGCATCATCTGTACTGATGCCGGCGCAATGCGCCACCTTGTCATAACCCAGAAATACTCTCCGGACTTTGATCACGCCGCCGCCTCGTCCGTGAAAGCCGGAATCGGCCAGTTCCTGGACAAGTATCCCGATGCCGTACGTGGTGCGTTGAAAAAAGGCCTACTCACAGAAACTGACATTGACGAAGCACTCAAAGGAAACTTTAGAGTGATGATTCGGCTCGGCTTACTCGATCCGCCGTCGATGGTTCCCTATTCAAAGATCGGCAGCGAGCCTGAAGATCCGTGGCTGACGGAAAAGCACAAAGCCGTCGCTCGTTTGGCAACGCGAGAGTCCATCGTCTTGTTGAAAAACTCAAAAAATCTCTTGCCCTTGGATAAGCATGCAGTGAAGTCAATCGCCGTCATCGGCCCGCGCGCAAACGAAGTTCTGCTGGATTGGTACAGCGGCACGCCACCTTACAGAGTCACACCGCTCGAAGGAATAAAGAGCAGCGTCGGTCCTGGGGTGAACGTCGGTTTTGCGGCGAACAATGATGACGACGCCGCGGTAAAAGTCGCGCGCGCATCTGAAGTGGCAATTGTCTGTGTCGGGAACCATCCCAACGGAGGCAACGACTCTGTTTGGGGTAAAGTCTCAACGCCAAGCGAAGGACGTGAAGCGGTCGACAGACAATCGATCACTCTCGAACAGGAAGAACTGGTCAAGCAAGTCTACCAGGCGAATCCCAGAACCATCGTTGTGCTTATCTCGAGTTTCCCATATGCGATCAACTGGACGCAGGATAACGTCCCGGCAATTCTCCACCTTGCCCTGAACAGTCAGGAAGAAGGTAACGCGCTCTCCGATGTACTATTCGGCGACTACAACCCGGCTGGACGGCTGGTGCAAACCTGGCCCAGATCGCTCAGGCAGTTACCGCCGATGATGGACTACGACATTCGTCACGGGCGGACTTATATGTACTTCAAAGGCGAACCGCTGTATCCCTTCGGCTACGGTTTGGGCTATACGAGCTTTTCTTATTCCAACCTGCGTACCAGTGCCAGGTCGCTGTCTGCGAGCGGTTCAATCCTCGTAAACTTAAATCTCAGGAACACTGGCAGCCGCGCCGGCGAAGAGGTAGTCCAGTTGTACGTCAAGCACCTGACGTCCTCCGTACAGAGGCCAAACCAGGAGTTAAAGGCGTTCAGGCGACTCGCTTTACAGGCCGGAGAAACCAGGACGGTAACGCTCGAACTAAAGGGCGAACAGCTTGCATATTGGGACGTGTCTCGCCATAAGTTTGTCGTAGAAAATGGTTCGGCTCAGATTATGATCGGGAGTTCTTCAGCGGACATCAAACTGAAGAAACTAGTAAACGTTGTGAAATGAAGGATCGTTACACTTGACCTTTAGGAGCCGAGGAATCGCCTTAAGGTTTCAACTTCCAGCGAATGGGGAAAAGCGCTCCAGCTTCTTTGGGACTCAGCTTCACACCGGCGAGGGACGCGGCATATGAAAGCACCGGATCTTCCTGCTCACGCAGATCAGCGCCGGTGGGCAGCATGACCTTATCCGGCGTCACTCCAACATGTTCCAGGCTCGCGCCATCGGTCATGATAATGTCGGCGTCTGTGATGCTTGCGCCGTAGAAGATGGTGCTACTCTCGCCAATCGAAAAAGGATAGTACCTGGACTCCATCACCATACCGCCGCTGCGATCGCCGATGACTGTCCCTCGTTTCTCGATCTGCGCGACCCGCGCCAGTATTTCGGACGCCGATGTGGAGCCATTGTCAACCAGTACGATGAGTTCGCCCTTGAAGATATCGTGACCACGCGTCTTGGCAAGCAGAGGCTTGGTCTCTTTGCGCTTTTTTCTGTCACCCACTTTCACGTCATGATCGAACAAATTGCCAATGAGCTGCAGGGCTGTGTCGACGTACCCACCGGGGTTGCCGCGCAGATCGAGTATTAACGTCTTGTACTTACCCGCGCCTTCGATGAACTTGTTGACCTGGAGTACCGGCATATCGAACTGCGGCATCTTCCAGATGTACAAGTCATCGCCAAAGCTTTTGAATCGGTGTTCGTAAATGCGATCGTATTCCTGGCTTTCTCTGATTAAGTCGTAGAAATCCCCTCCCATGGCCGACGTCAGGTCCAGGACCTTCTTTCCTTGACGTGTAGTGGCGTTGAAGTCAACTTTCCGGGGTTGCTCGCCTGGACTCTGTACTACTACGCTCAACGCCGGCTGCGGTTGCAGAGCGTGATATAGATAGTTAAACGACTCAAAGTTTTCGTGAGTCAGCTTGTAGCCATCAACGACGTGCAGGATGTCTCCCGGCTTTAGCCCCTTCGCCTCCGCGTCCGTGCCCGGTTTAACTGCCATGATGTAGCAGTGATCGCCGATCATTTGGATTTGCCAATCGTAACTGATGCGCATGGCGCGCGGAGGTGGACGAAAGGAGGTGTGCGAATCATTCAGACTGCGTACCGCCTTAGCGATAATGCCAAAAACCTGTCCGTTTGATGTGGCTTCATTGATCTTTTCTTCGGCGGCCTTGAAGGTCTCATCAATATTAACGCCGTGGAACTCGGGATCGTAGTAGTTCTTCTTGATTGAGTCCTTCACATTCCGCAGCATTATTCGGCCTACCTCACGATCGTTCTTGCTCAGAGTTTGGCCTATTGCCTGAGGCGCGCAGAAAATTACAGAGAGTGTCAGTAAGGTCGCTAAGCGAAGAGCGTGGCGTCTTCGTGTCGGCATTGGGATCCTCTTGTCACAGTAAGGTCTTGTGTATCATCCGAGCTACTTTGTACATTAGTCAACTATTTTGTGGTTGGGTAATTCGACCAACCTTGGCCCTCGACCACCTTGACATATCTATTGAGCGGCGGGTCGGTGAGTTTATCCACTCGCCCGCTGGGCCATTTGATTTCAACGCGTTCGATCTTCGTCGCCTTCCCTACGCCCAGGATTTCACGTGGATCGTGCGAGGAAAGATAGCTGCCGCCGCTGGTCTTCAGGCGGCTGCGCTTCACGCCTGCCACTTCCCAGGTGATGATCGCGCCGACGGCGCCCGGATTGCTCCGCGTTGAGACAAGCTGAAGGCCAAGCCAGTTGTTACGATGCCCGCCCTCATTTCTAAGCAATATCGGCGCGGCGCCGTTGTTGATGATAAGGACGTCGAGAGCGCCGTCGTTATTGTAATCACCGACAGCGAGGCCGCGCGCGGGAAAATCTTTGCTGAAGACCGGGCCAGAAATCCCGCTCACGTTCTTATATTTGCCATCGACGTTTTCAAACAGCAGCAGAGGTTCCTTGTATTTTACTCTCAGCGACTGGATCTCAATCATGTCGTCAGGGTGTCCGTTGCACAGGATCAGGTCCGGATTGCCGTCGTTGTCATAGTCGAAGAACTTCAAACCCCAGCCGCTGAGTAAGCGCGTGGCCTGTCCGATCTCACCCGGTTTGTCGATGAATGTTAGGTCCTTTTGATTCTGATAGAGGCTAAAGAGTTCCTGATCTATGTTGGCCACGAACAAATCCTGCCAGCCATCGCCGTCATAGTCTGCCGCGTCCACTCCCATACCGGAGCGCGGAGCTCCCGAATCACTGTAGGCCACTCCCGCCGGGAGGGCGATCTCTTCAAAGTTGCCCTTTCCTTTATTAATGAAAAGGAAGTTCGGCATAGTGTCGTTTGCAACAAACAAGTCCATCAAGCCATCGTTGTTGACGTCGGTGGCCACCGCACCAAAAGACTTGCCCGGTGACTTGGCGATGCTCGATTGTTCGCTAACGTCCGTAAAGGTCCCATCACCGTTGTTATGAAACAGGTGACTCGGCCGCGGCTTGAACACGCGCGGTACGCAGTAGTAGCGGCGCCCAGCACGATTGTCGCCGCAGAAGATCGTGCCCGCAGCGCTGTACTCTACGAAGCTCGACACAAACAGATCGAGCTTGCCGTCGTTATCGTAATCGAACCACGTCGCCTGGGTCGACCAGCCCGGAGCAGCGACTCCAGCCTTGTTTGTGACATCGGTGAACGTTCCGTTTCCGTTATTGTGGAACAAAACGTTTTTGCCGTAATTAGTGACATACAAATCGACCCAGCCATCGCCGTCGTAATCGGCTGCCGCCGCCCCCATCCCAAATTGACCCATCTGTCCGCACCCGACTCCCGCTTTCTCTGTGACATCGGTGAAAGTGCCGTCGTGGTTGTTGTGGTACAACGCGTTTCTCATCGGTGTCTTCGGCGAGTAGAAATCTGATGGGCCGCTGTTTACCAGATAAATGTCCAGCCATCCGTCATTGTCGTAGTCAAAGAAGAGCCCACCACCGCCACAGGTCTCAGGTAAATGGCGAGCTTCCGAGCGCCCGTTGTCATGCACCCAGGTGATTTTACTCTCTGACGGAGGCACCTCTACGAAAACTACTGGGGTCGTCGCCTTAGCGGGCTCCTGCGACGGTACGAATATAGGACTCGTGGTGATTGCTGCAGCTAGTAGCGTAGTTAGAAAAAAATATCGCATGTTCCGGTAACTCCAACGGCAATAAGCCTAAGAACAACTACGCTCAGTGCGGATATGTTTCCTTTTGGTTGGTAATGCGGATGTAATGGTCCGTAAACTTGAAATGCGCTCCCGGTGGCTCTATTTTCGGCATATGACACAATACGCAGTCTTTCGTGCTCACGGGACATGTGGGCAGGGCTTTTGTCCTCTTAACCGCTGCCGGACTGCCTCTCAATGAATGACAGGCCATGCACTTCGAATCATAATAAGCAGCATCCCGCTTTAGCGGTTCGTGAGGATCGTGGCACGCCGTACAACTTATGCGGCGGTCGTCAGAGTAACACTTGCTGAGGAAGATCCGGTAGGGTTGAAACCGAACGTTGTCAACCTCCATACTCTTCAGTAAAGAAAACTCATCGTTGACCCGATGACAGGAGGCACAAAAATCCTGGGACAGTTCGTCGCCGCCGAGCCGGCCTGGGTTAAAAATCAACTCGGCGCTGGGCTGGATCGCATTGCTCGCCGACACGTGTTGACCGCCGGGACCATGACATGCTTCGCATCGAATACCGGGGGTCATTTTGTCCAAATGAATCAAACCACCATTGATGGCGCCGGTTGCGTGACAACCGAAGCAATTCAGCACTTCCTGGTCTGAGAGGCGTCTGCCAAGCGCTGCCTTCAAAGAGGAAGGAACGGTTCGCGGCTGGCCAATAGTGAAATCCAATCCAGCAACTTCTTTATAGAAGCTAACGCGACTTTCATATAGTCCGTCTTGGTACTGTAGGACATAGGTTTGTCCGGCCTTGCCTTGTCCGAGAGCGTATAGAATCGGGAGTGAGATCGTTTCCCGCCCATCAGTAACGCTGTAAAGGCTTTGCTTGTCCTTGCGTCTGATCTCATATGAATAGGGATTGGTCCTGAAGGTCATCTTCGGGTTTGCAATCAGCACTCGCGAATCGGTGACAGTTTCAAGCGCCCGCCCCATTCCGCTCTGCGACAGCGATAAAACTTTGTCCCGATGACATACCAGACAAACCTGGTCGCCAACGAAAGTTGCTTCCGCTGGAACTCTTCTTGGAAGCCATCTCTCGGCAGGACCGTTCTGAGAGAATATGATCGAGGACGACCAAGAGCCGACTCCAAACCAGAGCACGTACAATGTCAAGACAGCGCAACTCAGAGCATTCTTCCCGAAAGAGTGATTCGGCATCGCACAGTCCCGGCTTCGAGGAACCTTGGTATCGTTACTCAGTCCTCTTCCCTGGTTAGAAAATCAAGGCTTTGCCTTGACTTGATTGCTATCAGTAAGATCGCCAACGCCTGCGCGCGCGTTGCGTTGAGCATCAAATTGATCCTGTAGTCGTTTGAAGATCTCACGCTCGCGCGCGGCATCTTCCTTGCGTCCGAGCCTGGTATAAGCCCGGGCCAGGGCAAAGTGCATTTCCGGGCTTGTCGGCGCGAGCCGAACTCCCTCCTCAAGTTCCCTGGCAGCTCGATCTACTTGCCCCAGTTCAAGCAGAACACGTCCAAGCACATTGCGAGCTGGAAACAACTTTGGCGCAAGCTGCACCGCTTTCTCCGCAAACGGAAGCGCGGTGCTATGTTCGCCGCGCTTCAGGTACTCGAACGCCATTTGCACCATGGCGGGCGCATGCGAGGGTGAAATCTCCAGTTCGCGGCGGAACTCTCCGAGCGCGGCATCAGCATCTTGTTTCAATAAAAAAACGCCAAACGCGTAATGAACATTCGGAGCATCGGGGTAGCGCGCCAGTAACTCGTCGAGTGCGGCGCGCGACTCATCTAATTGCCGGGCAGCCATCTTGAATCCAGCCTTTCCCGCTATCAGCACTTGTTCACGTTTGTCGGGAGGAATTTCGCTGGCCAGGAACGGCATTCTCAGCATCGTTAGCCCAAACGCCTCGATGACCTTCGGGCTTTCATTACCAACTCGCAGGAACTCGCTCAGAATCTCAAAGGCTACTTCGAATTCCTCTAAGCGAATATAGAGCTGCGCTGTATGATAGCGAACTACCAACTCAAGCTCTCTATTGCCTCGCAACCCAAGCGCACGGCCCCGCTGCAAAGAGACAATCGCTCGATCATATTCGCGCGTCTGAAATTCACACAGCCCCAGCATTCCCCAGGCTGGGCCATTCTTTGGATCAAGGACAACAAGATTCCGAAAAGCGTCGCGTGCTTCCAGGAATCGGTCGCCGTCATAGAAGATGGTCGCGACATACCACCAGCCCTCCGGCCATTGGGGCCGAATTCGCAGAGCGTTTGCATAGAGATCAAGAGCTTCGCTCAGGCGGCCAGCGAGACGCGCTTCATCGCCCAGTTTGACGGTCTGATCAAATTCGGCGGTCGACTGCACCTTTTTAGACGGGGCCGGTGCTTGCCTGGCTCTCGAGCGACGCGGGGATTGGGCGCACACCGTCGACACCAGCAAGCCTGCCGCGACAGTCATAGCCCACACTCTCAGATTGAATCTAGAGGCAATCAACAAAACTATAACGCTCCTTTTATTGCTGGGGAGGTTTAGATACGTTCAACTCCGCTGGCGGTTTAACGAGCTCGGTCCGGGCAGGCCGATCTTGCGACCCCGGCTGTTTGGATTGCTGCTCGCTGTTCAGCCTTTGCACAGCAGCTTGCTCACGGTCGCCGTCTTGTTTGCGGTTCAACCGATAATAAACGTTAGCCAGAACTGCGCGCGCTTCGACGAAATCGGGGTGCTCTTTCGCCACGTCTTCCAGCAGCGGCCTCGCTTCGCCCAGCTTCCCGATGGTGGCGTAGAGCGCACCCAGGTGATACCGAGCATACGAATCTCGTGGGCGCAGGCGCATTGCTCGGGTTAGATAGCCAAAAGCTTCATCAAGAGACTTGTCCTGCTTAAGCAATATGCCCATGAAAAGGTTTGCATCGAAGTCATTGGGATTATCCGACAACTCGTTTTTGAAGGCGCTCCTGGCTTTCTCGGAATCCCCCATGCGCATTAAGGCACGCCCATACCACGAGCGCAAAGTGGGTAGTTTGGGATTCAACTCAAGCGCGCGCTCAAACTCTTTGATTGCTCCCTGCCCATCGTCTGCAACCAGGAGAATCGATCCCATCATCATCCGAGCCTCGGCAGAGTCTTCACCACGAAAGACGCGATCAATCAAGAGCTGTCCCTTATGCAGCTGGCCATCACCAATAAGGGCGCTACCTAACAGGAAGGCGATCGTCCGGTCACTAGGCTCAGTCTCCGCTAATGGCGACAACAGGTCTATGGTTCTCTTGTACAATCCCAATCTCACTTGACAGTCGGCCAATAGCAACACTGCATTGCGGCGTAGAGGCGCGTTCTCCACGGTTGCGGCAAGAAATTGATCCAATTCCCTTTGTGCGTCAGCAAACCAGGCGGCTTTGTAATAAGCCAGGGCGAGATTGAAACGAATCGTTTGGTTACGACTTTCGAGCGCAAGCGCTTGTTTGTACTGTTGAATCGCGTCTTCGTAGCGCCCCAGCCGCGAATACGCGGCGCCCAGGTTCGAGCGCACGTCCGCTCTCTCCGGATGAGAAACAAGAATCGCTTGGTATCCGCGGATCGCGCCCTCAAGATCTCCGGCCTCGTGCAACTGCGTGGCGTGCGCAAAGTCGCCCTCTACGTCGGCCGAGTTGTGTTGAGCCGCCACTTGAGCGGGAGCAAATAGCGCAAACGCAAACAGCGTAAGGATAGTGCTCTCAAAATGCCAGCGTCGGTACGCTCTTGTCATTTGCCTGTTCCAGATCGATACGAGAAATCTGAGCGCAGTATACAACAGCCCACCCGAAGCCGCGAGGCTCGCTAATAGAGACAATCATCGAGTCTCTAAGGGATTTCTGATGCAAATGCCGCTAAGCACAAACAGCGATCCCGAAAACGCCGGGCCTTCCGTTACTCGGTCGCGAGATACTATATAGATGCGCCATTCTTCCAAATGTCTGTCTTGAACGAACGGGAAATCAAGCTGGTATTTGATAACGAAGACATCTATACTTCGCTCATCACTCGAAACAAACTTGCAAGAGTTATCGCCGCTGTGATTTAGGGAGATTGTGCAATGAAGACAACCGGAACCCTTCTACTTGCGATCGCATTCAGCCTCTCATCGCTGCCTTCTGCCAGCGGACAGGAGCCTGCGCCGCAGAATCAGGCGGATGTAGTTCGCGTTCGAACCAACGAAGTAAAGCTCGATGTTGTGGTCAAGGACAAGAAGGGTCGCCCTGTAAAAGATCTGACGGCTTCAGACTTTGAGGTCTACGAGGATGGCGTTCCCCAGCGAGTTGAGTCGTTTCGCTTCGTGATGAGCGAAGCAACAACCGCCGGCAGCGTTGATCGAAGCCCGGATCGGAAAGAAGCCAAAGCTGAACCAACCCCACAACCAACCGCGCAGAACCGCGCGACTCCTGGAGTTACAGCCCTGGTATTCGATCGTCTCTCGCCTGGAGCGCGCGCCCTCGCGCGCAAGGCAGGCATCGCCTACGCGCAAGAGGGCATGGCAGCCGGTGACTTTACCGGCGTTTTCGGAATCGATCAATCGCTGCGAACCCTTCAACCGTTCACTGACAGCTCCGAAATGGTTAAACAGGCCATCGAACAGGCGACCGGTGCGAGCTCGTCAACTTATGCGTCGAGCGCTGGGAGGGTTAGAGATCTCTCTGACCGAAGCTCCGTGCTGGAACGGCAAATAGACTCGTCACAATCGGCCGCAACAACGGCGGGCGCAAGCCGCGATAGCGCCGGCGCGTCGGCAGCCGGCGCAGCCGCCGGCCAAGCGGCAGCCGAGCAACAGCTCATCCAGATGGAGACCAACATACTCGAACAGTTTGAAGCGCTCGAACGGGACCAGCAAGGGTTTGCCACGATCAACGGGCTCCTCGCGGTGATCAACCCGATGCGCAATCTTCCCGGGCGGAAGACCATTATCTTTTTCTCAGAAGGAATCGCGCTTCCGCCATCAGTGCAGACAAAGTTCCCTGCGGTGATCAGCGCCGCCAATCGCGCGAATGTCAGCATATATACGATTGATTCAGCCGGCCTCCGAACAGAGAGTGGAACAGCGGAAGCCGCCCGCGAACTCAACTCGCTTGCATCGCAACGCCTGCAGCAACAGAGTCGCGGGAGTGACCGCGGGAGCAATGGACCCTATATGAAGGCGTTGGAAAGGAATGAAGACTTGTTGCGCTTTGACCCGCGGAGTGGCCTTGGTGAACTCGCTGACGAGACCGGCGGGTTCCTGATTTATGACACCAATGATCTGGCAGCCGGGTTGCGCCGCATTAACGATGACATGCATGGATACTACATGGTGACGTATGTTCCGAAGAATGAGGACTACAATGGCCATTTCCGACGAATCAGCGTGAAACTGACTCGGCCAAGCCTCGAAGCGCAAACCCGCAAAGGATATTATGCAGTTGAATCAGTCAGCCACTTGCCGGTGCTCGATTACGAGGCGCCGGCGATTGCCGCCGCGCGCAACGCGCACTCGAATTCGAATCCATTTGCGTTTCGAGGGGCGGCGTTGAGCTTTCCCGCCACAAACCGGACCGGTCTGGCACTGATTCTTGCCGAGTCGCCAATTTCCTCCTTTACGTTTGCGCCGAACAACGAGAAAAAAACCTACAACGCCGATTTTTCGATCGTGGCCTTGGTTAAGGATCAATCCTCTCAAGTAATCCAGAAGTCGAGCCAGCATTATCCTCTAAGTGGTCCACTTGACCAGCTCGATGCCGCCCAAAAGGGAGATTTGCTCTTCTACCGCGAGCTGCAACTCCCGCCTGGTGACTACACCGTTGAACTGATCGCCTACGATGGATCAACGGGCAAATGCAGTGTTCGTACTGGCCAGCTTGGAATACCAGGTATTGATGAAGCGAAACCGAGGCTCAGCAGTGTCGCAGTCCTCAAGCGCGCCGAGCGATTGACTCCGGAAGAACAGAAGAAAGAGCAACCGTTCCAGTTCGGCGACTTGCTTGTTTATCCCAACCTTGGTGAGGCGGTTCACAAATCCGCAACCAACCAACTGGCCTTCTTCTTCACGGCCTGGCCTGCCAAGGGAGACAAAACGATCCCCAAGCTCGTGGTCGAGATTCTGCAAAACAATCGTCGATTGGCACAAACCCCTGGCCAACTGCCGGCTGCTGACGAACAGGGACAGATCAAATATGCGAGTTCGTTCCCGCTCGAAAGATTTCCGCCTGGACTTTACGAATTGAAGGTGACGGCTGGTGAAGGCAAGAACAGTGTCAGCCGCTCTACCCGGTTCACGGTTGCGCCTTAAGCTGCGCTTCTAATTGCTTCGCTTCTTGCACGTATTCACCCTTAGGAGATTCCTGGAGGTAGGCTCGAACGGCGCGCAAGGCCTCAGTCCTGTCTCCCCGCCTCAAGTAGACTCGGGCCAGATGATAGTGCGCCGCTACACACTCGGCCCCACCCATCACCAGTGCCTTCGTCAACTCTCGCTCGGCACTCGACAGGTCCCCCGTCTCCAGCAAAGCGAAACCAAGCCATAGGCGCGCCACCGGGCGCGTGCTGTCGATAACTATCGCCTGGTTCAACTGAGATATCGCAGCCGAATAATTCTTCCGCTCGACCTCCACGAGCCCGAGATTAAATTTCGCATTGAAGTTCTTGGGGTCTTTCTCAAGCACCAATTGAAAATGCTTCTCGGCTTCATCGATGCGCTTAAGCTTGAGATACTGGGCACCGAGATCGTTTCGTGCGGCAAGATACTCAGGATAGATTCTGATAGCTTCCTGAAAGTGCAGGGCAGCTTCTGCTATGTTGCTTTTGTTCACCTGCTTTAGTCCCAACTCGTACGCCTTCTTTGCCGCGGAAGGAACCGATTGATGTAACTCGGCAACAGAAACCACCCTCGAGGCACTAAAGGCCAGCGGCAAATTCTTTTCCCGCAACTGGAGACGGACCTGCCAAACTATTCCGCGACCAAGCGCAACCCTTTCCACCACCGGCTCAAAATCTTGACTGTCAACTTGAGCTTCCACGTAATACACACCCTCACTAAGGTTATCGAAACGGAACTCACCATGGTTGTTGCTATATCGAGTGAAGAGCACCACCTGAGAGTTTCTCACCGTAATCCGAACGTTTCGCTCGGCTGAGAATCCGGAAGGCAGAGCTACGCGCCCTTCAATCACAGCATTGTTTGTGTCTGCGGTTTTGTACTTGGTGTCAATCTCCATATCCTGCGCTGCTGCTATCGCCGACAGCATCAGGCAAAGAGCCAGTCCAAGCCAAGGTCGAACAATATTCCTTATCATGGAACCCTCCCTGAACAACCTCTCATTCAAACGTACTTTGAACATCGAGCACCACGCGCCCGCAAATGTGAACGGCGCGAGTGGCGATTTGTCGCCACTCGCGCCGTTCTCTGGTTCACCTCTTACCAAGTTCTGGCTAGAAGTAGAACTTAAACGCGAATTCTACTATTCGGCGACCGTGCTTGTTCGTGATCTTGCCGAAGTTATTCAGCGTGTCCGACGTAAACGCATATCCCTTAGTCGGATCACACACGCTCCTGGTACCACCATTCCCGTCAGGAGCAGTAGTCTTGCAGTTCCCGTTCGCATCCTTATCTAGAGACACCGTGTTCAGTGTCAGATAGATGTCGCTGTTGCTGGGATTGGCGACATCATATCTGTTCGGATACGCCTGATTGAAGATGTTGAAGAATCCGGCGCGGAATTGGAGCTTCTTGGACTCGCTGAAGTTGAAATTCTTGAAGAACGAAACGTCAAAGTTGCTCCGGCTCGGAGCGCGTAGATAGAACGGTGGCTGCGAGGGCCCGGTCTGACCGAAGGCCGGGATCTGCAAGGCGCTGATATCAAACAATTTATCACCAAGGTTTGAGCCACTTACGGAAGGATTCTTAAGGTACACTGGTGTAATCGCGCCGACGCTTTGGCCCTGAACATTGAAGGCGTCGGAGCCGTACCAAGCTACTGCGGCGCCGGTGCCCGCTATGTCACCGCTAAACCTGAGCCGGATAGGTATCCCGGTTTGGAACGTGGTAATGCCGGACATTTGCCAACCATTCAACAGTCCCCGAGTGAATTTGTTTTCCATCGACCCGCGTGCCAGTTTAGGCATCGTGTAGTTGTACGACAGATTGAAGACATGGGTGCGGTCAAAAGGCAGGATGCCCCAGCTTCTCCCGCGTGTGTCAATCGGGTCGGCCCAGGCGGACCCGTCAGTCTCGTTAGTAGCTACCGTGCCGAGCGCTTTGCCAAACGTATAAGTGGCAAAATACTGGAGGTTCTTTCCAGACTGATGGCTTAACGTCGCCTGGAGTGAGTGGTAAGTAGAGGTTCCGGTGAACTGGTAAACCCCTATGGTATTGTATGCCTGGAACGGCCGGAACCGTTTAAGTATAGCGCTGTCAAGAGCGGCCGCGGCGCGGTTTACTGGAATCGCTAGGTTCGAAGGATTCGCGGTGCCGGCGGCTAAAGTTCCACTCAGCAACGTCCCGAGGGGGATGATGTTTATCGACCTTTGCTGAGGCAGATGTCTTCCCTGAGTACCAACGTAAGCGACCGCCAGGATGTTGTTTCCAGGCAGCCTCTTCTCCACCGTCAGACTCATGTTCGCAACCCTGGGAAGATCGTTTGAATTGATATCGCGTGAGCTGACGTTGACATTGGAAATCGCGGAAAAGGGATCGACAAGTTTCAGGTTACTGAAGCTGAGACCATCCGAACCGTTTACCGAGTTCCAGGGTGTGTCGACCGTTGCACTATACGTGTTGGGCATTTGACCACTGGAGTAGTAGTCGTAGTTCCCCTGCACGCGGTTGTAGAAGAGGCCCGCACCGGCTCGAACAACCCAATTGCCCTTTCCTCCAATATCCCAGGCGACATTCAATCGCGGCATCAAGGCAACGCCGGGGTTTGGCACGACGCCTTTGGGAATTTCCCCTCTAGCCGCGAGCTTAAATCCGTTAGGCTTTGTCTTGTCTCCGTTAAGGAAGATTCCCTGGCTCTGGTCGTACGCCGAGGGATCAAACAACACCCCAAGCCCATTTTTCTCGTAGTTGTTCGGCAGATAGCCGGCGCGCAACCCGTACTCGAGGGTAATGTTTGGACGCACCTTCCAACTGTCCTGCGCGTAAAACTCGTAGTTGTAGAAGCGGAAGTTATCGCGAGGCCGATCTGTCGCCTGCGTAAACTCAATAGGCCGCCCAACATACAAGTCGCCGAAGTTGGTGCCAGTGCCGTTCGACTGCCCCCACTGGGCCAATGTTATGTAGGTGTCGTGGTTGGACTGCTGCGTCTTGTTACCCTGCTCAATGAACGCTCCAAACTTCAGCGTATGTGTATTGTGAACTTTAGTCAGGTTATCGGTAACGGAGAAGCTGGAATACGGGGAAAAGATCGGATAGCCGTAAGCCGTAAGTAGTTCACGGGACCAGTCTTCAATGACGCCTATCGGGACGTAAGGATTGTTGCCGGGGAAGAATCCGACCTTTTCCGTCAACCCCAAACCCTTATAGCTAACCTTATCTGGATCCGCATAGTCGTAATAAAGCTTCAACTTGCTGGCGCCAAACAGAACTTCGTTGGTCATCGTAGGACTGACAATATTGGTCAGATTGCCAACGACGGAGCGTCCGAGGTTATAGCCTGTCAGTTTTCCCGGAATTTCGTAAGTGGCCGAATCCCACCAAAGCCCACGGGGGAAGCCCTGCTCCTCGTATTCGCGGGCGAGCTTAACATAGAGTTTCGTCTTGTCACTAAGGTTGTAGTCGAAACGCAAAGTGGTCTGGTTTCTGTCGTTCGGTCTGAGGACACTGTAAACGTAATTGTGTCCACTTGAGTCGCTGAAGTTCGGTTGCGGATAGAGATTAAGAAGCGCCTTGCCGAGGGGGTCGGCACAGGGCACCAGGCTATTGGTCGCACCTCCAGGACCCACACCATTGACGGTGCAACCTGCTGGGACGTGGACATTGAACCCAGTGAAATCGCCCTCCCTTTGCTTCACGGTAGGTACGACGCCCAGAAACGAACCTTCGTCAACTCGCTGGTAGTAATACTCAAAGCCGGCAAAGAAGAACAGCTTGTCGCGATTGCGGTTGAAATTGGTCCAGGGAAGCAGAACCGGCCCGCCAATGTTGCCGCCGGGATAATTATACTTGCTCAGTGGCCGCTTAATCCCGTTGATGCTGTTGGAGCGATCATTAGCCTGGAAGCGAGAATCGCGCAGGTAGTCGTAGACGGACCCGTGAAAGTCGCGGCTGCCGCCTTTCGTGGTGGCGCTTATCTGAACGGCGCTGGTACCGTGCTCGGCGGCATAATTACTGGTCTGGATTTTCACCTCCTGGATCATGTCCGGATTTGCAGTTATGACGCTTCCATTGTTTGCACCAAAATCTATCATGCGCGCGCCGTCAATCAGCACGTTGTTCTGCTCGCCGCGCAAACCGTTCACATGGTATTGGTTGGTAGAATTAGCGCCGCCGACGAACGAAACCTGTTCAAGCGATGTATTGTCGGGAGCAACCACACCCGGCAAAATACGCAACAGCTCAATCGCACTGCGACTGACGATTGACAGATTGTCAATCTGGCTCGCCGTAATGGTATTCTCCTTAGCCCCGGTCTCCGTCTGCAGCTGATCGGCGTTCGCAGTGACTGTGACCGTCTCGGTCGGTTGCCCGACCTCCATGCCCACGTCGAGGGCGCGCGTGCTGCTGGTCTCCACCGCGATGCCAGATTGCTCAGTGGTCTTAAAACCCCGCGCCTCTATTTTCATCGTGTAGCTGCCGGGAGCTAAAGCGGAGAAAACATAAACGCCTTCGTCGTTCGCGGTGGTCTTCCGCACGTCGCTCGTTCGCTCATTAGTCAAAGTTACGGTCGCGTTTGGGACCAATGCACCTCGCGGGTCTCTGACAGTCCCGCGCAGCGTCCCGCCACCTGTCGATTGAGCGAATGACGATTGCGCGCCGGCAACAAATGCCAGGCAAATCACAAAGCTGAAGAAGAGGAAAGTCGGATGGATAAGCTTACGCTTACGTTTTGGATTCATATTGAAGTCAACCTCTCTATCTTCGTTTCGAGCGGAAAGAATTCTTGGCATGTTAAACATGGGCATCCTCCGACGGACTGATCAGTGTTGATTGACTGCCTACGTAAACGATTGCGTGCGAGAACCGTAGCTATGGCGCCGCCTAAAAGAAGCCAAAAGCAGGTATCCTAACGGCGCACGGAATAGACTTAGAGGGAGTTCTTCTCTCCAAGCTTTCAGACGGAAACAAGAACCAGACCCGCGAAAAATGAAACCGAGAGTTTGTTGCAAGACCTAACAAAAGTATTACTATTACGATTCAGATTCTTTGTCAAGAACTTTTTGAACAAAATTGCGGCCCTCTTTGAGCGAACGTTCGTTAATCTTGAACGGTGTGTTGCAGACACCGAAGTGGGACTTCTGGTTGTTCGCTGCTCGCAAGAGTTATGCCTCTTGGTTGCACACTCGGTTATGCTTGATTTACGCAAGAAAAATTGTCGCTACGGTGTCCGTCTACGAAATTATGAATCCGAAAAAGCGAAGTGATCCAAAAAAATATATTCCCTTTAGCTTGGAAACGGCCGCACTTCTGAGTCGATTGGCGATCAACAGCCAGGCGCGGGCAATCGTGCCACCACAATGACTACGGCGGACTGAGGCCTTTGAGTAGGTCGGAAATTCCAACTTCCACGTACTGCGCTGTCCCGATTCTGGCCCAACAAGCTGGCTTCTGATACGCTTCCGCGACCACCGAAGACTTGCCTAGAGGCTGTTTGAAAACTCAGGAATGCCACGATGCGGTGAGCCGTCACTCATGACCGCGGAACATGAGGACCCACGCACTCCCGTGGATGGGACTCCAAACAAGTTAGCCATGTGAGTGGGAAAATGTTGATGATAAGGAACAGAAGAAAAAGTTTTGTTGTCCTCCTGGCTGTCGTTCTATTGGGCCTCATTGCGTCCTCAGCCACCAGTGGACAGTCGCAGTTTGTCACGACACGAGGCAAAGAGTTCATTTCGCCCGCAGGCAAACCGCTGCTCTTGAAAGGCACCAATCTGGGCAATTGGCTGCTACCTGAGGGCTACATGTTCAAGTTCAAGACCGCCAGTTCTCCCCGTTTGATTCAGACGGTCGTCAGTGAGCTGGTAGGTGAAGACGAGGCGCGGCGATTCTGGAAATCCTATCGTGAAAACTACATCACGAGGGAAGATATCCACTTCATAAAGCAATCGGGGTTCAACTCAGTTCGTGTGCCTTTCAGCTATCGCCTGTTTGTCTCACAAGGTGAGCCGCAAAAGCTGGAGGGTGATGGCTACGAGCTGTTGGACCACGTTGTAGATTGGTGCAGGAAGGAAGGTCTCTATGTAATTCTGGACATGCACGCTGCCCCGGGCGGACAAACCGGAGATAACATCGATGATAGCTGGGGCTACCCGTTTCTTTTTGAAAGCCCCGAGAGCCAGGCATTGATGGCCAACCTCTGGCGAAAGATCGCCGCGCGTTTTCACGACGACCCAACCGTCATCGGTTACGATCTACTCAACGAACCGATCGCGCACTACTTCGATACCGCCTACCTGAATCCAAAGCTGGAACCGCTATACCGCAAGGTTGTCGCCGGCATACGCGAGGTCGACAAAAATCACGTCGTCTTTCTCGGCGGCGCTCAGTGGGACGGCAACTTCAAAGTCTTTGGGCCGCCGTTTGACGATAAGCTCTCCTATACTTTTCACAAGTACTGGATGGACGTAAACAAAGGCGCAATTCAGGAATATCTTGATTTCCGTGACAAATACAACGTGCCGGTTTGGATGGGAGAGTCGGGTGAAAACACCGATGAGTGGATCGCTTCCTTCAGAGCGCTGCTGGAACAGAACAACATTGGTTGGTGTTTCTGGCCTTACAAGAAACTCGACGCTACTTCGTGTATCGCATCGATAAATCGCCCGGCGGAATGGGAGGCTATTGTCACCTTTGCGAACGGCCCGCGTACGACGTTTGAAGAGGTGAGAAAGAACCGGCCACCAAAAGATAATGCACAAAAGGCGCTGAGCGATTATCTTGAGCGAATCAAATTCGCGAATTGCCGGATCAACCAGGGATATCTACAGGCGCTGGGATTGAAGTAGCATTTGGCATCATGGGTCGACGAATACGGAACGGGGAGCGGTAGCGACCTGGTCCGTGGCCGTTACAAATGAGCTTATTGTTACCGGACCCGGTCGCTACCGCTCCTGGTTCCGTATTTGTGCATCGGTGCAGCTTGCTTCCTGCTGAAGAGAAAGCCGCGTAAGCAAAAACTCTGGCATCGTGGGTCGACGAATACGGAACGGGGAGCGGTAGCGACCTGGTCCGTG
>DASXQM010000102.1:0-15498 GCA_036507195.1 Pyrinomonadaceae bacterium
TGGAAGAAGGCTGGTTGCAGGAGTTTGATGGCGCCGCTTACTACTACCGTCCCGATTTCAATAATCGTGAGACTCCATTTAAGGACATCAGAGATTTCGACCTTTAGTGATAAGGAAAAGAGCGGGCAAGCAAGTTAACGACCTAAGCCAAGGTCTCTCAGGTTGGGAGGGTGGGCTTGCCCCCCGCTCCTTTGGCTAACAGTCTAAGATTTGTTTGGTCTGAGTTGGTGCGTCGTGTGCTCGGTTACTGACGGCCGACCCACAAGCTGCTCGGCGGAAGATGGCAGGTCGCTCGTGGTTTGGGACGAGGGTGAAAGTTGATTTAGCTGCATTCGCGATTCTAGTTCTTTCTGGGACTGCGCTTCGTCTGAACGATCGGCAAGAATTTTACGCGGGATGGTGAATATGAGCCCGTTGATCACAATACCGAGGCCAACAAAAAAAGCGATAAGGCCCAGGGCAATGAATGGAATAAGATCGTGAGCCTCGAGACTGGCCAGGAAGATCACCAGTGCCGCGCCAAGACCAGCCAGGGCCGTGATCACTCCCGCACGTACGCGCCGCAACCGTTTCTCTTCCGGCGACTCAAGAAACTTTTCAATCTGCGGCAGCACGTCTTCGGCAACTCTCTTCAGATCCTGTGCCGATTCCATTTGCCGGATCTTCTCCGCCATCGCCTGGCTGATCTGTTCTCGCGCGGAAACGGCTGACGCCGTAATCGTGTCGGGTTGCTCCAGGCTTCGACGCACAACTCGCAAATCAGTTCCGCAGGCGCGGCAATACTGGCTGTGCTGTCGTTCCTCTGAACCGCAGGTGGGACAATACATAGTGCTGGTTTATACGGCAGGGTTCGGAGCGAAGTTCCCTGGTTAAGGAGAAAGCGGGTAAGGGGGAAAAGGGTAAGGGGGAATGATTTAAATTAGATTTTCCATATATCATTTAACATTTTTCATTTGCCATTTGATTCAGTGCGTGGTGCTCTCAATGGCGAAATGAAAAATGAGATATGGAAAATCTTCGGATTGAATCCTTCCCCTTTCCGCTTTACCTCTTCCCCTTACCCTTTCCCCTTATTCGCCAATCTTCACGCCGCGCCAAAACGCAATGCGATCTTTGATCTCGGCCGCAGCGTCCTTAGGCTCGGAGTAATACCATGCTGCGTCCTTATTGGTCTCACCATTAACAACAACATTGTAATAGCTGGCCTCACCTTTCCAGGGACAGATCGTATGGGTACTGCTAGGCTGAAGGTACTCTTTGTTAACTGAATCGGGCGGAAAGTAGTGATTCCCTTCAACGACCACGGTATCGTCGCTCTGCGCTATCACTTCGTCGTTCCAGATTGCTCTCATCAATTGACCTCTAAATACCTATCAGTAACTAACATCCGCCGCTAACCGCAGGCAGGATCGTGATCTCGCAATTTTCCGGAAGCGCGGTGTCGAGGAGTCGTTTGCGCCGAACGTTATCGTCGTTCAGAAAAATGTTTACATGCGGTCTCAAGTTCCCCTGTTCATTCAGCACCCGATCGCGCAGGCC
The DNA here is from genome assembly GCA_036507195.1 of Pyrinomonadaceae bacterium. Classification (GTDB taxonomy): domain Bacteria; phylum Acidobacteriota; class Blastocatellia; order Pyrinomonadales; family Pyrinomonadaceae; genus PSRF01. The sequence continues at coordinate 1,540 of DASXQM010000102.1, forward strand.
GAGATGTTGCCGCCACAAACTATCCAGGGCTTCGCCAACGGTCGTCGCAGAAGCGTCGACGACAATTTGGCGTTGCCCATTCGTAAAGTCGGTCAAAAACCCTGCGACATTGAAAGTAATCATGATTGGGCACCAGGTGGTTAAAACGACGAAGACCGTAGCTCCAGGCAGGAGTCTAAGGAAGAATTCCTTCCGGGACCAGCCATGGATGAAGATCGATTGCCAAGCGTCCCGCCTGCACCGCCGGATCTGTTTCGGTCAGGGCGCGTGCTTCATCAATCGATGCCACCTTGAAAACAAAGATACCGCGAAGAGGCGTATCATCGCCAAACGGCCCGGCAACCACCAACTTTTTCATGTCAGCCAGGCGATGAATGTTTGCCATGTGCGCCTTTTGCAATTGTTCGGTCGCCGGAGTCTTTTCCGGCGTCCACTTGGCGCCGCGCGTTAGTAAGGCGAGGTAAGCAGTTGTTAGTTTGATTGGAGAAGAGGGTTTCTTCATCACATCTTCCGACCACCAGGGATGCATCTCGGCGACAAAGAATCCGGCTTTCACCGCCGGATCGCTCTCGGCCCAGGTGCGCGCCTCCGCTGCCGACTTCGCGCGCAAAACGAAAATGCCGGCAATGTCGCCGTAGTCGGCAAGCGGCCCAGCGATGACCGCCTTCCCGGATTCGAGCAGCGACATGACATTCGCCACATGCTCCGACTGTAATTGCTTTGGCATTTCCGACGCGTTGTAGTTCGGGCCGTGTTTCAACAATGCCATATGAAACTCGATCAGCTTGTGTTCGGGCTCCTTCTTCTCTTGTGCCCCCGCAATCGCCGGGAGTCCGATAAGCAAAACGAAGAGTAAGGCGCCGGCAAAAAATCGTTTCATGAGTTCTTCCTATCCGCTGTTGAGATCGGAGGTGTTATCGAGATCTGCTGAAATCCCAATCAGTTTACAACCGCCGCCTTCACGCAAACCACCGGCGGCAAACTCTCGAGTATCGGGCTCCATGACTCGCCACTGTCTGTAGATCCAAACAACTTGCCACTGCGCGTGCCGAAATAGAGTCCGGTGGGTTGCAGGCTGTCCGCCGACAGGCCGTCCCGCAGCACTGTCTCCAGCGCATTCTCCTGCGGTAGTCCGTTTTCCACAGCGTCCCAGGATTCGCCGGCGTTCCGCGTGCGATAGAGCCGCAACTTTCCTTCGGGCGTGCAGCGAAATTCGTCTGACTCTAGCGGGATTATGTAAACGCTGCTGGCATCATTGGGATCCACTTCCATCGCGAAACCAAAATCGGAAGGCACGCCATTAGCGATGTCGGTCCAGGAATCGCCTCCGTCCTCGGTCTTGTACAAACCCCAGTGGTTCTGGAGAAACAGGCGCTGCGGATTTGAAGGATGACTGACGATCTTGTGAACGCACTGACCCCATTCCGGATACTGCTGACCCTCGGGCAGAAACTGCGCCCGCACGCCTTGGTTTCGTGGCTGCCAATTCTCGCCGCCATCGTCGGTGCGATAAACTCCGCCCGTGGAGATTGCTACAAACAAGCGCTTGTTATTTGATGGGTCCGGCAGGATCGTATGCAAGCAAAGCCCGCCGCCCCCCGGCATCCACTGCGAGCGGTGCGGATGATCGTGGAGACCTTTAACTAGCGACCATGTAGTACCCGCGTCCGTTGACTTAAACAGCGCCGCCGGCTCGACTCCGGCGTAAAGCGTGTCGGGCTCATCTGGATGGCCCAACGCGATTTGCCAGATCTGTTTCAAGGAGAGATCAGCGTTAGCAGTGGCGTTGCTGGCGGGATTTGCGTCCTGCATTGGTGCCGCCGGGGCCGGTTCACTCTGGGGAAACTTTACGCCGTAGGTCTCCGGCTCGGTCCAGGTTTTCCCGAAGTCTTCCGACGAACTCAGGTAGGAACCCCAGTAAGAACTGTTGACTGCGGCCCACAGGCGCTGGCGGCCGTTGCGGTCGTCGTAAGCGAGAGCGTAGATCGCTCGACCGGGAAAATACGGTCCGCCGACATCCCACTGCCGGCGCTGTTTATCTGAACGAAGCACAAAAGCGCCTTTCATCGTGCCGGCCAGCAGTAGCACATCGCCGGAATTGGCGTTGACGTGATTTGTCTTAGGCATCTGTAAACTCCAAAGTTAAATTCGCGACCGTTCCATCAGTAAGTCGAACGGGGAATGACCGGATCGACATTCTGCCGGAGAGTTATTTATAGAGAGAACAGCTAGAACATATGTACCGCAAGCTGCTACCACCCCCCACGCGGGCTGCCCGTCTGGGCACCCCGGTTAGTTTGCAGTCGCGCGTGGCACGGCAAAACAAAGTTTATCCGACACCGCGCAAACTAACCTTTTTGCCTTGCGAATGGTAAGCCGCATTATAAAGAACGACTACGTCAGCGCAAAGACGAAGTTCCCAAATTTTAAAATCCATAAATTCGTAAAGCTCGCGTGTCAAAACGTCTTCTCTCAAGAATTCCCCGTCGATTGGCAATATATAAGAAGCATTCGGAATACTGTGAAGCACTGAAGGGCAACGGCGGAAGAATCCCCCGATTTACCTTGCTCAGGATCTGTCTATTTCTGCATTCGTTTGTCTTTTATGGCCATAGAAGTCACATCCATAGCGGAGCAGCATCAAAGACTTTCTCTGCGCCGGCTCGCGTTCGGTCTTCACCTCTTCCTTCAAGAAGAGCCGCTAAGCAATCGACGGCTTCTCTGCCGTTCCCTCTGCGGCATATTTGCAATCGCGCTGGTCACCGGCGGCGACGCTCTTCTGCGCTCCTATAAATACTACTCGCGCCTGATTGATGCTCGGCTGGAGAGTGGTTACCTGACCAGTCGCCCCGGTCTTTATGCTGCGCCACGTGTTATCCAGGCGGGCCAGAAACTATCGCGCGCTGATTTGATAAAAGTCTTACGGCGTGCCGGATACGTCGAATCGGAACGCAGCAACGTTTGGAATGGAAGCTTTCGTGAAACAGATCTGGGAATTGAAATTCGCCCCAGCCGTGCCAATCAAAAGGGGCCGTCTGTTGTTCTCATAAATTCCGACGCCCATTACAGAATCTCAGAATTGATCGCCGACGGCGTTGCCCTCGACTCCTACGCGCTCGAGCCTGAAGTCATCTCCAATGATCCCTTCTCAAAAGCTGGAAAGCGCGCGACCGTTCAATACTCTGAAATACCGCCGGTACTCGTCCACGCCATACTCTCGATTGAAGACCACCGTTTTTTTCAACACTCCGGCGTAGATTTGTTGGGAATCGCGCGGGCACTAATTCTTAACGCGGGCGATGAACGAGTTGGGCAAGGCGGCTCGACGATTACTCAACAGCTCGTAAAAAATACTTACCTTTCTCCAGAGCGAACTTTTCGACGCAAGTACTCGGAAGCGATGCTATCGGTTGCTCTCGAGCAGCGGCTATCAAAAGAAGACATTTTCGCCCTTTATTGCAATGAAGTGTACCTGGGGCAACGCGGCGCCGTCACTGTGCGTGGCGTGGAAGAAGCAGCACGGATTTACTTTGGCAAACAGCTGAAGGATCTCTCCCTGGCCGAGGCGGCGGCAATAGCCGGAATGATTCAGGGGCCCAATCGTTACTCGCCGACGCAACATGCCGAAGCCGCACAAGCACGCAGAAACGTGGTACTGGAGGCGATGGCGCGCGATGGTTGGATTGAGAAGGAACAGGCCGCTGCAATATCAAAGGAACCCTTAGGCGTAACTGCTGCTTCAAACTCCGACAATTCGCTGGCGCCCTATTTTGTAGACTACGTTAATCGAACTTCGGAATCACACCTTGACGCGCCTGCCAGCCAAAGAATCTACACGACCATCGATCTCGACCTTCAGCAACTCGCCGAGGCAGCGTTGAAACGACAATTGGCTCGTCTCGATACCCTGTATAACAAACGCGACGCGAAGCCACAGGCCGCGCTTGTCGCTCTCGACCCGAAGACTGGCAATGTCCTGGCGATGGTCGGTGGTCGGGATTACGCCGAGTCGCAGCTTAACCGCGCAACCGACGCGCGACGCCAGCCCGGTTCAACCTTCAAGCCTTTTGTCTACGCGGCCGCGCTCGAGGACGGAATGTCGCCCGTGCAAACCTTTGCGGACGCGCCGCGCGAATTCATCTACGATCGGAATAAAGTTTATCGTCCTGCGAACTTCGGTGGCGGTTACTCAATGAGCGACGTGACCATGCGCACGGGGCTGGTCAAATCGCTCAACGTCGTTACAGTCGATATTGCCCTGCAAACTGGTTTGGCGCGCATCGCGCATCTCGCGGAAAGGTTTGGCTTGCCGGGGCCGGAGCGCTATCCATCGCTAGCCCTGGGCACCAAAGAAGTGACCCCGCTCGAACTCGCTTCCGCCTATGCGGCCTTCGTGAATGGTGGCCATCGGGTTGAGCCGAAAGCCATTTCAAGTGTCGGAGAACCGCCGGGCGTCCACCTTGGCAACGGCAACAGTGCTGCTTCAACAGTCATCAGTCCGACGACGGCATACATGATCACAAACATGCTTGCCGCCGTTATCGATCACGGAACGGCGCGCGCGGCTCGAGGTTCCGTGAAGGGAACAGCGATCGCCGGGAAGACGGGCACTTCGCGCGACGGGTGGTTTGTGGGCTACACGCCCAATCTGGTTTGTGTAGTCTGGATTGGATTTGATGACAACCAGCAACTGGGCATAACGGGTGCGGAAGCAGCCCTCCCGGCCTGGACGGAGTTTGTGAATAACGCGGTGGACTTGAAACCGGAATTGGGTGGCCGAAACTTTGAATGCCCGGAAGGAATAAAGTTTGTTGAGATTGATGCTGAGAATGGCGCGCTTGCAACTCTCTCCTGCCCACATCGCGAATTGATCGCAGTCACGGAGAGACTTGCCCCTAACGTCGAGTGTTCCCTGCATGGAAATCTGCCCGACTCAATTGGTGCCGGAAATGGCGAAGTGGCTGAGGGCGAGGTAACAAACGAATACCTTTTGGCCCAACCCTCGAGATCTTCCAATCGCTCCTCACACGAAAACAGTTCCTCTTCGATGGCAGAGACTCGCATGGACGTGGACGCGCGAGGAAGACGAACACTGGTGAATGCGATGCGCTAGGAATCGTTCTACGACTTCGACAACGGGCTTCGCCCTTCGATGTGCGGAAGGTCTCTGACCTTCCGGTAGGTTCCATTAAGTTCTTGGGGCTCCGCCCGGAAGGTCATAGACCTTCCGCACATCAGATGGCAAAGCCATTAGTAAAGTCATCTCTTCTGCACTGATGCAAGAATCTAGTCAAGCTCGTTCCAATATCACTTCCGCGATCGCATGCTCGCTGGTGTGCGATAGTGACAGATGGGAGTGGGTAGCGCCTGACTTGTCAAGAAGTTCCTTCACCGGACCGTGCAGGACAAGATAAGGCGCCCCGGAGTCGTGTGAGGCGATTTCCACGTCCTGCCAACTAATTCCAGCACGCCATCCGGTTTGCAGTGCTTTTAGCGCCGCTTCTTTTGCGGCGAAGCGCGCGGCATAATGCTGCGCTGCTACCGCGCCGCGGCTGTCGCAGTAGGCGCGCTCAGCGGACGTGAACACGCGCTCGCGAAAGCGCGGCGTGCGTAGGAGCACTTCGCGAATCCGCGCAACTTCGATAATGTCTATCCCGATGGAGATGATCATAAGCAATCAAGAACTGGCGCAAGCCGGTTTTTACTGGCGCACGCTTGAAGGCGTGCAAGCGCTCATTTGTGCGCCACTCGAAGAGGCTGGCTTCGCTAATGGTTTTTCAACGCGCCTTGGCGGCACCAGCGGAATGCCGAAAAACGCGCTCAATCTTGCCGGCTTCAATGAAGACACAGCGGAGAACATTCTGGAGAATCGTCGTCGCTTTCTCAAGCTCTTCGCGCGCGCTGGAAACGAATGGGCACTCGCCGGTTGCTGGCAAGTGCACGGCTCTGACGTGCGTCTGATAGACAATCCCGGCGAAGCGAAGCCGGCGGAGGACGCCCGCGGCGATACTATTTACTGCGATGCAATCGTCAGCAATGCACCTGGTGTCCTGGCTGGCGTGAAAACGGCCGACTGCGTGCCCATCCTGATTGGCGACTCCCGAACGGGAGCCTTTGCCGCCGTTCATGCCGGCTGGCGGGGTACGCTGGCCGAGGTCGGCACTAAGGCGCTGAAACGCATGATTGCAGAATACCAGACCAATCCGCACGATGTACGCGTAGCCATCGGTCCCGCAGCCGGGGCTTGTTGTTATGAAGTAGGCACGGACGTCATCGATGAGTTCAAAGGTGGTTTTCCCAATGATCTTTTTACTAAAACACGGGCGAATCACGCCTGCATCGATCTGCTAAAGGCGAATCGACTCCAGTTGATTTCAGCGGGAGTCGATCCGGAAAGGATCAACATCGCGCCACTCTGTACGATGTGTCGCACCGATCTGTTTTTCTCTTATCGACGCGAGAAGAATATTCAAGGAAAAGTTGGCCGGCTGATGTCGGTGATCGGAAGGATGACGGAAGGCGGAAGGATGAAGGATGAGGGATGAGGGATGAATCGGAATTAGTCTTTCTTGACTTGCGAGTTCGCAATTTTGACTCCGGCGCTGCTTCATCCTTCATCCTTCATCCTTCATCCTTCCGTCAACCCTCATCCTTCGATCGTCAACCACACCTTGACTTCGCGAGACTGCGGCGGGAAGCAAAGATCGTCGTTGCAGCTCTGAAATCTCAACCGTGCCTTTAGTTCTGCGGAGTTTCCATTGAAACCTCGGGTCACAGTTACAGAGAAGCGTATGGTCGTGCGGCCCTCGAACACCGATACTTTGCTCTTGGAAAACTTCAGCGAGCGCAAAAGCGGACGAGGATAAAGTACCGGCCCAACGCGAATTCCTTTTGGCGCTTCAATCTGAACTTGAGTTGCAATCAGAAACTTTTCCAGCGGGCGATTGGAGTTGACGTGATAGCCGGAGGGAATGTCCACTGAGATCGTCCCCTGCACGGTGCGCCCTCGTTGCGTCTTATTAGAGGCGAGCGAGCCATTGACAGGTATATTCGGCGCCGATTGTGGCAGCGGCGTGGCGAAGAAACTCCCCGGTAAAAGCATGAGCGTGGTTGTAAGCGCCAGTTTGGTTATGAATCGCATATTTCTTCAGGTTTCTGATACTTTTGGAATAAACAGAGTTGCTTCAGGAGGATCTCAGATTTGAGGTTTCAGATCTCAGTACACCCAAACCCACACTTTGCGTGACCGCAGCAAGTTGGCCGCACGCCGCAAAAATATCCCGGCCACGCGGCCGGCGGACGAAAGTACGAATGCCTTTCGATTCGAGAATCGACTTGAACATCTCAACCCGCGTTGCCGGCGATGGCTGATAAGGTAATGGGTCCGCCGGATTGTGGGGAATCAAATTCACTCGCGCGTGCAGATCGTGTCGATTGAGCAGGTTTGCGAGTTGTCGCGCCTGCTCATCGGAATCGTTGACACCATCAAGCATCACGTACTCAAACGTAAATCGTTCGCCGGCTTGGAGTGACCGCTCAAACTCTTTGCAAGCTCCCAGCAATTCCTCCAGCGGCCATTTCTTGTTGATTGGCATCAGCACGTCGCGCATTAGGTCGGTCGGCGCTCCTAGTGATATTGCCAGGTTGGGACGATCAGGAATGGTGGCCAGCTCGCGAATGCGCGGCACCACTCCAGCAGTTGAAACAGTCATGCGATGCGGAACGATAAATAGCCCTTGCGGGTCGGCCATGATCCGCACTGCCTTCATCAGGGCATCGAAATTAAGAAATGGCTCACCCGCGCCCATGCCGACGAGATTAGTGCCGCGCGGAGCCTTTTCACCCACGCCGTAAGCATCGTTGAGCGCGATGACTATTTGCTCGACAATTTCTCCCGCAGTTAGCGAGCGGAGCAAACCCAGCTGTGCCGTCAGACAGAAAGTGCACTGCAGCGGACACCCGGATTGCGAGGAGAAGCAGATCGTGTCGCGACGTTCTTCCGGAATAAAGACCGTCTCGACTGGAAGATTGTCGTGGGTCTTCATAAGGAAGCGCCGCGTTCCGTCTTCGGAGAGGTAACGCGATTCGACGGTGAGCGTGGAGGCAGTGGCGGTTTTGTGTAAACGTTCGCGCAAAACCTTCGGCAGATCGCTCATTTCATCAAAACTTTGCAGGCGGCGATGCTGCAGCGCGGCAAAAATTTGCCGCCCGCGGTATGCCGGCTCGCCGGTCTGTTCAATAAAGCCGACCAGTTCGTCCTGCCTCAACCCGGTCAAATTAGTTCGCTCGTCCATTTCAACCATTCTAACATCCGGCCCTTTCTGTCAGTACCAGCCGCGGCAGTGGGAGGTCTTGATTTGATAACCTCCATGCCTGCTCTGGACAGAGAAGCCTAAGACCAACACTACTCGGCAAACGGGAGCCGCAAGCCCGATGGAAGTAAGATATGCTTAGACTTCATTGGACAGCCACGTCGGACCAGACTTCCGCTATAATCGCTGCAAAGAAAATGTCTTCGGTTGCAAATGTCGAGCGGAAGATAAAACGCATTGAAGGGTTCCGCGTGCGCATTCTCCATTTGAGCGGGGCGGATGTGCGCGGGGATCGAGCCGGACTCCCGCAGTATGCCTACCATCGCGCCGCTGAAAACGACATTACGGTGGAAACGTGGAAGACAACCAGGTTCCGGCCGTCGTACCCGGGATTTGAAGTCGACGTTGTCGATACTCGCGGGAATTCAGTTCAGGGAAACACGAAGCTGGATACGGTGAGGGCAAGCTACCAGGGAAGTAAATAGTGAATGGTAAATAGTAAATGGAAAAGGCGATTGCGAGGGAGTCGCCTGCGCACCATTCACTAGCTTTATTGTACTACGGTGAACTTCGCCGAAGGCGCGAGAGACTGGCCTGAAACGCGATCGCGAATGCGAACTGCCAACTCATACTCACCAGGCGCCAACTGTCTGGTATCGATCAACCGAGCCAGCGTCAAACGTTGGCCTGAGTCGCTCATACCACGCCAATCTTCCGCTTGTTTGCCAAGCTCCTTGCCATCTTTCAACAGTGCATACTCAACATCGACCGAGGGTCGCAGGGTCGTCTGATCAATCCCGGCGTTGTAGACCTGCAGGTAAACTCCAACCGGTTGGCCCTTTCGATAGATTGCCGAAACATTCGGAATCACTTTTGTTTGGCCAATGACGAATTGTCCGACGGCTGGTTGATCGATCAGATTTTCCAACTTAGCTGCCAGCACCAGCGTAGAAGTCGACAGCTTCTGAGCGTCATATCTGGGAACTGTGAAACCAACGTGTCGAATACCGGTGGCTCCCGAGGTGACATCGCGGACGATAACATCAACCTTATAAGTTCCCGGAGCGAGAGCGACAGCTTTCTGATAAGCAGACTTGCGGTCCTTAGCTTCGTTCAGCTCCTCGGTCGTTGCCGTCGTGATTACGGGATCTTCAAACACACCCGCACGCCGACCGGCAACTGAGGTGATGCGTCCGAAAATATTGATCCGAGCCTGTTGTAGTCCACCGCTGTCCTGGAACACCAGGTCCTTGTTCGATGTTTGAATAGTCAACGCCGTAATGACCCGCTCGTCTGATTGGCGGAAGAAGTCCACGCGAATGTCGAAGTTGAGCGGGTTGTCTTCGATGGATGGCGTATTGACGTTCGCTGCGAGGTCGTTGAACTTTACTTGTGGCGGACGGCTGAGGTCGTTAAGCAATTGTAAGCGCGAGAAGGGACTGTCTTGTTCACGCTGATAGTTGTTGTTCCCCACACCACCCAGGCCGCTGATTCGATCACCCTTGTTAGAGAGACCCAGTTGTTCCGAGAGTGTTAGGCCCGCTCCCGGAACCATCAACATCGCGTCCTTCTCATCGGGATTGCGGGCGATGCGATACTCACCGCTCCCCGTAGGATCGACAAACTCGATCTCCACCCCGGAACCTACTCCCGGAAGATAACGATAGAACCAGGTTTCAAATGGATAGGTTGACGTGCTCCCCCCACCTTCGTAGGAGGGACGTTCGTAGTTGCCTCCCATCGGGTGAGTCTCGCGCTCATCAGGTTTTCCATACATAATCCAGATACGCCCGCGATCGGATTTCCATCCCGGTATTCCGGAGGCAAAATGCTCGTTGGCATAAGCAATGCGCTCGTAGTATTCCTCTTTGAATTCATTCTCATCCGTATCCGGATCGGGATCGCGACGGCGCCAGAATTCTTCAATAAATCGTTCCCGTTCGTCATCAGTTGCGAGTTTCTTAAAAGCCTTTCGCTCTTCGTCCGTAATGACGTAAGTGACGTCCTTCTCCAGCCAATCCTTGTAAGCCTTCTTGAGTTCCGGCTTCACATTGCGTGGTTTGTCCATCGGATCCTGCTGGCTTTGCCTTGGGTCCTGCGCGAAGCCAGATAAGCTGGCAGCGGCTAGAACGAGCGAGAAAATGGCCAGGCGAAGAGCGGCTTTCTGGTAAGACATAACTAAACTCCTAATAACGGAAATAAATCTTTGTATGAAACTCTGGACGAAACTCGGCAATCCGGACTGGAATGCGGAAACTGTCTGATTCTAGGTCTCCCCAGGAACACAGTCAAGATGCCATAAATACGGCCTAAAGTTGCCTTTTGCCTCCCAGAAACACTCTTCTGCCAGATGAATCCTGGGTTTCGACATCTGAGATTTGCGATTTGAGGTCCTAGAGGTCAAACTGCCGTTCTGGGACGGCTAAATATCCAGGCCACAAATATCGACACTATATAGAGAGCAATCATGGGCGCGGCGAACAAGAGCATGTTGGGAATATCGTTAGTGGGCGAGAGAACCGCCGCGGCAATCAGAATTACGATTAGCGCCGTTTTCCAAATCTTGATCAGAAACCTTGCGGTGACCAGCCCTATCCGCGACAGCACATATGTAATCGCGGGCATTTGAAAAACTATTCCCATGCCCAGCATCACTATGATGATGAAATCGAAGTAGTCGTCCGCTTTTAGCAAGAGCCTGAAATCCTGACCCAAACCGAGCAAGTACTTCGCCGCCGGTGGGAAAATTATTTTGTAGGCGAACATCGCGCCGAGCACGAACGAAATCGACGATAGGGCAATGAAAGGGGTGACGTAACCCCGCTCGTGTGGATATAGACCGGGCGAAACAAACGCCCAGATTTGCCACAACAGAAACGGCACCGATAGGCAGATGGCGGCGTAAAGGGAAACCTTGATGTAGAGAGAAAACGGCTCAATCGCACTGGTGACGATGAGCTTGTCGTTGATGCCGGCAATCGCGTCGGGCAAAGCGCTGAAGTCGACCGGCAGGCGCACGCCTTTGGGAATGATAGTAGCGCCAGCGTATAACGGTTCATCCGTAAAGAGTCCCAAAACTCCCTGAGAGTCTTTGGTGGCACGCGCCGTCACCGAAACTCCGGCGGGAATTACACTGGCTCCAAATTTGGTTTCTTCCGGGAAGATGTAACGGCCGACGTCGTTTTCCTTGATCGAAGTCAGTGGCAGGATCTTCTCGTTACCGGTCAATCCGTTGATCGGCACCTGGCGTCTCTGCGCTTCGGCAAGTGCATGTTCAACTGGAACAGCGAGAAAACGGTAGATGCGATCGGAGACAAACCAGCAAACTGTGGCTGCGATAAATACAAAGGCGAGTGAACGAATTAGCCGGCTTCTCAGTTCGTCCAGATGTTCGAGGAAAGACATCTGGCCGCCGAGTTCCTCTTCCCTGCCCTTTCCGGTTCCGAGTGCTCTTTGAAACGTTGACATCAATATTTATCTTCGAATAACCAACTCACAACCAGTCGTGTTTGGGCGAGGGTTTAGCGTCCTCAGTCGTGCCGTCAGAATCACTTCGGTCGGAAGCCAAACCGGTATTCTCAGGTGAGGAAAGCGTGTCTGCCCCGGTCGTGTGACGCGCTATTACTCGGTCTGGCGTTACGGCTTCAATCAATGGCGGTTGTATGGTGCGGGCTGGTTCTTCATCATCCAGTATCGAATTCCCTTCAGTCACGGCTTGACCAGAGACAGTCCAGGGTTCCCGCGCTGGCAATCCGCCCGGCGTGGCATTCCCAGTTACGTCAAACTCTTCGAGACTGACCTCTTTCTCCCATGTGCGTTTGAAGTCTTCAGAGGCCTTTCGAAATTCTGCAAGGTTTTTGCCCAGCGAGCGACTTAGTTGCGGGAGCTTGCGCGGACCGAAGAAAACCAGCGCCATCACTAAGATGAAGAGCAACTCGGTACTGCCAAGCGACTCGAGAATCAGTAAAACCACTTTCTCAAGATACCTTTCAACTAATACTTTGCGGACAGCTTACCTCTAAGGTGAAAGATTGTAACCCGTGGCCCGACAAAGCAGAAAGTATCAGTTGCCTTAAGCCCCGCTGTCGTCGGTTAATCCCGCTCCATGGGACATCTATTCGATGCCGTTTTGATTCTTTTTGATTGCTTGACACCTGGCTCAGCTGTCCCGCAACCTTCCAGCAGCTGACTGTAAATGTGACCAGGTTTTGGGAGTCCTCTCGGATTTTCGAGGGTTGTGAGCAAAGCAACTTATGACAGCTTCAGTTGAAAAGGATGTAGCAGCTGCGCCAGCCGCAGGCGCCATCGCCGGTTCCCTCCAGCAATTTGCCGAAGTGGCCGAGCAAGTCGCGTCTACGACAAAGAAGCTCGAGAAGACTGCGCTCGTTGGGCACTTTCTCAAGCAACTGGGAGATTCTGACCTCGGCCGGGCGGCTCGATATTTCGCGGGCCACCAATTTGCTCAGAACGATGCGCGGACCACCAACGTCGGAGGCAGCATCATTAGCACCGCCTTGACTGCAGCCACGGGCCTAAGTTTCGAGGAGCTCGGACCCATTTATGTGCGCCTCGGAGATGCCGGTGAAACGGCGCATGAAGCTATCAAGGAAGCGCAACGCTTCCACGAGCCGACAATAAGTCTTGCCGAAACAGAATCCATCATCACACGCTTGAGTGAAACGCGTGGGATCAAGAACAAGATCGGCCTGTTAACAGCCGTGTTGGGCCATGCTACGCCGCTCGAGGCGAAGTACCTTATCAAGTTGTTGGCTGGGGACCTGCGAATCGGACTTAGAGAAGGACTTGTCGAAGATGCGATTGCGCGAGCTTTCGAGCGGCCTCTGGCCACGGTAGCGCAGGTGAATATGCTTCTTGGCGACATCGGTGAAACTGCCGTCCGCGCCCGGGCCAATGACCTGCAAAACGTCAACATGCGTCTGTTTCATCCCATCAAGTTTATGCTGGCAACGCCCGCCGCCGATATGTCAGACATCGCACGTACGATGCCCGGCGAGTTTTTTGTCGAGGACAAATTTGATGGAATTCGCGCCCAAGCACATACCAAGGACGGACGCATCGCTATTTACTCCCGCACTATGGATGAGATCACGCACCGCTTTCCTGAGCTGACTTCGCCACTCAGGGATTTGGAAATAGACGCGGTTATCGATGGAGAAATTGTGCCGGCTCGCGGCGAGCGAATCCTCCCTTTTAGCGAACTGCAAAAGCGACTCGGGAGAAAAACCATTGGCGAAGAATTATTGCTGGAGGTACCTGTGATTCTTGTGGCCTACGATCTCTTGTATGCCGCCGGGCGGGTGTTGACGGATGAACCGCTTGCAGAGCGCCGCAAACTCCTGGAGCAAATGATTCCGCCGCAAGGCATCGTCCGAGTTTCCCGTGCCAAGTGCTTCGCCGAGGTTGCCGCTCTCGACGAAGAGTTCAATGACGCTCGGGCTCGTGGAAACGAAGGTCTGATGATTAAGAGTCCGGCATCTCTCTACAAACCAGGAAGACGTGGGCGGGAATGGCTGAAACTAAAGCGGGCAATTGCGACCCTCGACGTGGTGGTCACGGCAGTCGAGGTGGGACACGGCAAGCGTAGAAATCTGCTTTCTGACTACACCTTTGCGGTTCGGCGATCGGA
>DASXQM010000103.1:0-12145 GCA_036507195.1 Pyrinomonadaceae bacterium
CACCCCAAGTATCACTGCGATGAGGAGTAGCTTTATGATCCAATCGCCGGCATGAATAGCAGCGAGCTTCCAGGGCCGTTTATCCCATGTGACAGAGCCCATAAGGATCATCACTGGAAACCCTATGGCTATCCAGATGGCCAGCTGCGCCGCGTCCAGCCAGCCGACGATCCGAGCAAGCACGATTACATGCGCCATCACCAGCGTGACAACGAAGCTGCGAACCAATTCGAGCAGAACCTTCCATACCGGTACTTTCCTCACGTCGGCCGTGGCGCCCGGCTCGTTGGCGAGCAGCTTCATGCGCGCCTTGCCGAACACCATGTAGTAGACCGAGCTAAACGCAAACGCGGCCAGCGTCGTTACGATCACGGCCCAATAGTTTATTCCGAGCATAAATCAACCTCCTTCGGCTGAAGTATGGCATTGATCGATAAGACCGGGGGGCATGGTTGAAGAGTCGGCTTCTTGTTTTTGCCATGGGCATGCCATCACACCATAATTTGCTCTCAACGCCGAGCCGAAGTGTGATAAAAGCTACGACCCTCAGGCGACTATTTTCCAATCAGTGGTGATGATTAGATGGCGAGCCCGGGTTTGCGGGGAATATCGGCAGTTCTAAACAAACCAGTCATATTCTAATTAGTAGATTGGATTTGCCAGAAAATGGCCCGTTAAAAATACGCGGACGTCCGAAACGATCCGCCAAACACAAAACCGCCTAACCTCAAGGAGATCATGATGAACAACTTTCGATTGGCTTTGCGCACTTCCGCTTTGTTTGCTTTCACCTTTCTGTTTGTGTCTGGCGTTTCTGCCCAGGCGCCTCGGACATGGGTATCGGGGACCGGCGATGACGCACACGCGTGCAGTCGTTTCGCCCCCTGCAGAACTTTTGCCGGCGCGATCGGAAAGACGGCCACGGGCGGCGAGATAACTGCGATGGATGCGGGCGGCTTTGGCGCTGTGACCATCAGCAAATCGATCACTCTCGACGGCACCGGGGTTCCTTCATCGATCACAGCCCCTCAAGCCACGGCGATCATTATTAATATTCCTTTTCGCCGCCAGGGCGACACTGCTCGGACGGTACGCATTCGCGGTCTGTCGATAAACGGACTGGGCAAAGGCATCAATGGGATCAATGTGATTGCAGCCAAAATCGTTACTGTCGAGGACTGTGTCATAGACGGGTTCAGACAAAACGGGATCAACGTTCAAGCCGGCAGATTGTTTGTGAGAAACACGACCATCAGAAACAACGACGGCATTGGCATTAATGTTACTAGTGAGTCCGGCGCGGCCATATCCGATACTACAGTCGTCTTTAACGGCACCGGCCTGGCGGGTGCTGTCGTGAAGTACTGTTGCGTTGTTTTGTACGGCAACAGAAATGGTGATCCTCCTCCTCCGGCACCGTAGAAGCAGTTAACAAAACGTAGTCCGCTGACAGCAGAAAGAGCGGCTCAGCCTACGATTCATCCGGCGAAAGTAGGCCAAGCTTTTGAAATCTCAACTCCATGGCTCGCAGTGAGCAGTGGGGCAGTGAGCCGTGGGGCAGTTCGCACAGCGGACGGCTGGTACAGAACCGCTTGCGGTAGCAAGCGGGTGTCAGAACCGAGAGCGGTAGCGACCGGATCATGAGTTCAACTGCGGCATTAAGCGAAATCAAACGACACTTGCTCGACACACCAAATTGAATTGTTGGATCCCGTCGCATCCACGACCCACGCGGGCTGCCCGCGCCTCGGACCCCGGTGCTTGCCACCGCACTCGATATTCTATCGCCCGCTTCGCGGGCTCAATTGTTATTGGTAACTTCGATCCTGGGGCTCACGCCCCAGGCTTTATGCTGCTGTGCGCTCCGCGCACTAATCTTTATGACGCGATTGTCTTGATCATCTGCTCCAGACGATTCAGTCCTTCCCTCACGTTGTCCTCGGGAGGTCCGAACGAAAAGCGCACCCATGATTTGAAAGGTGAGTGAGTGGGGCGGAGCTTGCCGGGGTTCACATCAAAGAAAGCACCCGGCACGGTCATGACTTTGTGTTTCAGTCCCTCGAAGAAAAATGCTTCAGCGTCATTGAGAGGCGGCGGCAGATCCTTAATTGAGGCCCAACAGTAGAAGGTGCCTTGCGGTTCTCGGGCGCAGCGGATGCCCATCTCTGCCAGCCGGCTCACCATCATGTTGCGCTTGCGGGCAAACACTTGTCGCAATGCGTTAGTCTCCTGATCGGCGCGCTCAGGTTCGAGAATCGCCAGCGCGGCGCGTTGCATCGGCTGGCTGGGCCCACCGTCGATCGCGCTGGCGGCGCAGCCTAGAGTTTCAATCATCTCGGGCGGGCCAAGTGCCCAACCAACCCGCCAACCAGGATAGCGAAAAGATTTCGTCAGCCCATCAATCAAGAGCACTGGATCGCGGTCAACATCCTCGACGTAAGCTGCGCCTGACACCGCCCCTTTACCGGGTGAACCATCAGCCTCGTAAATGAAGTGCGAATAGAACTCGTCCAGCCCCAAAGTCATTCCGTTTTCTCTGGCGATCTCGACGTACTTCTTTAACTCTGCGTCGCGCACGACGCTGCCGGTGGGATTGCAAGGATTGCTCAAGACGAACGCTTCGAGATTTTGCCCGGTCACGACGCTCTCAAGCACGTCGGCAGGTATCACGAACCCGTCTCCTTCGCGCGCGGGAATGACGATGGGCGTGAAGCGATGCTGGTGATAACCCATCATGTCTTCGTAAGCGGTGTAGTCGGGAACTTGATAACCGAGATTCACTTCGCCCAATGCCGCAAACAGACGCGACAGCATGAGGCGCCCGCCCGAAGCGATGCTGACGTTTGCGACGGTGTACTTGCTCTTCTTGCCTTGTCGATAAAGTCGGTTGTAGTGATCTGCTACTGCTTGTCTTAATTCCTCAGTGCCGCCGACCGGGCCATATGCGTGGTCGCCCGGCTCCATCTGTATTTCCGATGGACGCGGCGGAGCGCCTTCCATCTCGCCGACTTCCGGTTGGCCCTGGCCGAGGTTGCACCAGTCTGGATGCCCGTTGCGAAATCCCAACTTCATAGCTTCGGCGACAACCCAAATCACTCCCATGTAGGGAATGGGCCGAAAGGCGCCGAGTGCGGACGCTTCTTTGGTTTGGTGTTCCGGCATGTCGAAAGCGCAGGCGCACATCTTCCCGTATTCGCGGGTTTGGTGCAATTGAACTTCGTGCGGAGTAGTGGGGCAAGGGCGTCTTGCGCTGCGTCGGGCATTAGCCCGACCGTGACGGGTGCAGTAGGTACCACCTGCGTTAGCAGGTGGGATCAATGCTCAAGTTGGAGTCGTGAACCCATCCGCTCACGCGGATGGTACTGACCTCATTACCCCGACCTGACGGTCGGGGGCTATTACATCTCGGCGCTTCGCGCCTCCCAACATTAGGGCTACTACTAAACCACCTTCCTGAGTAATATAGCGGCACCGTTTTACCGAATGTCGCTGGTTCCGGGCACAAAACTCGGCCGTTACGAAATCCGCTCGAAGATTGGCGAGGGCGGGATGGGCGAGGTGTATCTGGCGGTGGATACGAAACTCGATCGCAAGGTCGCTTTGAAGATCCTGCCCGCGGATGTGGCCTCCGATCCCGGTCGCATGCATCGGTTTGTGCAGGAGGCCAGGTCGGCATCCGGCTTAAATCATCCGAACATCATCACGATTTACGAGATCGATGAAACGGAGTCAGGTCACTTCATCGCCATGGAGTTCGTGGAAGGCGAGACGCTGCGCGAACGCATGGAACGTGCGCCGCTGAAACTCAATGAAGCAGTGGACGTGGCGATTCGCGCCGCGGGCGCGCTTTCGGCCGCTCACGATGCCGGCATCATTCATCGCGATATCAAGCCGGACAACATCATGATTCGCACGGACGGCATCGTGAAGGTTCTGGATTTTGGCCTTGCCAAACTCGTCGAGCGTTTGCCGACTGAATACGTGGATACAGAGGCGCCCACATCGGTTCCGCTCAAGTCCGAGCCCGGCACGGTGATCGGAACGGCCGTCTACATGTCGCCCGAGCAAGCGCGCGGAGTTCCGGTTGATGCGCGCACAGACATTTTCAGCTTCGGGGTCGTGCTTTATGAGATGGTGACCGGGTCCCAGCCATTCAAAGGTTCAGACACAATCGAGATCCTGGCGGCGATTCTCAGCGATAGAGAGCCGCCACCGATTGCACGCTACGAGCCTGACGCTCCGCCTGAACTTGAACGCATCGTGGAGAAAGCGCTCGCGAAAGAGCGTGATGAGCGGTACCAGTCAGCCAAAGACTTGCTGATCGACCTGCGGCATTTGAAAAAGCGTCTGGATCTGGACGCCGAACTCAAGCGCAGTAAGCCAGCCGAAAAGCTTCAAGGAGTGCGCACACGCGAAATTGCTTCAGCCCCCAAGACGGCGCTGGTCGACAGTGCGCCTCCACGCTCGGCGGGGCCCTCGAGCGCCGAGTACGTCATCAATCAAGTCAAGAGTCATAAGCTTGCAGCGGCCATTACGCTGGGAGTGCTGGCGTTGGCAGTGGTGCTCTTTTTGATCTGGTTTTTCAAGCCCACTCGCACCGCCCCGCTGACTGAGAAAGACACGATCGTTCTTGCCGACTTCGTCAACACGACCGGCGACCCCGTCTTTGACGGCACGCTGAAGCAGGCGCTGGCGGTCCAGCTCGAACAATCGCCGTTCTTGAACATCTTTTCAGATCAACGCGTGCGCGAGACGCTGCGCTTCATGAATCGCTCGCCTGAAGAGCGCGTGACGAAAGAGATCGCGCGCGAGATATGCGCGCGACAGCAATTAAAAGCATTTCTCACCGGATCGATTTCAACTCTCGGTAGCCATTACGTCCTCACGCTCGAGGCGTCGAACGCACAAACGGGCGACACGATCGCGTTGCAACAGGCAGAAGCCGAAAGCAAAGAGCAAGTGCTTTCCGCGCTGGGCAGCGCGGCGACGAAATTACGCGAGCAGTTGGGCGAGTCTTTGGCTTCCGTGCAGAAGTACGACGCTCCGATTTATCAGGCGACCACCTCATCGTTGGACGCCCTGAAAATTTTTTCAATGGGAGTCGAAAAGCAGCTTAACGGCAAATACCTCGACGCCATTCCTCTTTTCAAACGCGCGACCGAAATCGATCCGAATTTCGCGCGTGCCTACGCCGCGATGTCGTCGATGTATTACAACACGCGGCAATACGATCTGGCGGCTGACGCTTCGCGAAAAGCATATGACTTGCGCGATCGCGTCGGTGAATACGAAAAGTTTTATATCACTCAAGTCTACTACGATAACGTCACTGGAGAGTTGGATAAGTATCTCGAAACGTTGGAACTGTGGAAGCGCACCTATCCACGCGACAGCGCGCCGCACAATAATTTGGCGGTCAAGTACACGGAGCTTCGTCAATTCGACAAAGGCCTCGAGGAGGCCCGCGAAGCGATTCGCCTGAATCCGAACTCAGCTTCGGGCCACTCGATTTTAGCTACCTGCTTTGTGGGCCTTAATCGCTTCGACGAGGCGAAAGAGATAATTCGTAAGGCCCTTTCGCAGAACCTTGAAAACTTAACCATGCACCAAAACCTCTATCGCATGGCGTTTCTTCAGGGCGATGCCGCGGCGATGAAGCAGGAGGTTGATTGGGTCAGCGGAAAACCCGAGGAGTACGCGGCGCAAACGTGGCAAGGTGACGGCGCTGCATTTTCGGGAGAACTACGAAAAGCGAAAGAATTCTCGACGAACGCCTTTGAGCTGGCACAGCGACGAGATTTGAAAGAGGTGGCCAGCCAACTCGCGGCGGCGGCTGCGCTGCGAGACGCGCAATTCGGCGATTGCGGCAAGGTGAAAGAGCAGGCCGCGAAGGCACTCGACTTGTCGCATGACCGAGTCACACTTTCGCTGGCCGCCAATGCTTTAGCGATTTGTGGTGATTCGGGCCAAACAAAATCCATCCTTGACGAATTGGTGAAACGTTTCCCGACAGACACGCTGCTTAATCAACAGCGAATACCATTGATTCAAGCCCACGTTGAGTTACAGCGTGGTAATCCAACGCAGACTCTTCAATTGCTGGAGGCAACCAGACCCCACGGAAGTTACCTGCTCTTTCCGATTGCCTACCTTCGCGGCCAGGCATTTCTGAGTCTCAAGAAGGGCAACGAAGCCGCGGCCGAGTTTCAAACGATTGTCGATCACCGCGGCTGGTCCGCGCTCTCGTACTTTTATCCGCTGGCGCAACTCGGTCTCGCGCGCGCCGCCGTGCTGCAAGGCGACACATCAACGGCGCGCAAGGCTTATCAGGATTTCTTTGCGACGTGGAAAGACGCCGACGCGGACCTGTCTGTTTTGATCGACGCCAGGAAAGAGTACGAGAAGCTGAAGTGATTTAGTGCGACGAGGCTGATTAATGATCGCGTTTAAGGAGGAGCCATGGCGATAACAAATAGTTTGGCAGGCAGGAGTCTGGGAATGCTTTTGCTCGGTCTCTGGTTAATTCTCACCGGACTCTTGCCGCTACTCAACATCAAACTCTCTTCCACGGTCACTACCGGACTGGCCGTGCTCGGCATTGTTGCGGGCATCTTAATCCTAATCAGACGTTAGTTATCCGGCATGCAAAGTTCTGCGGGGAGGGCAGAATAATGAGCCTGTCCGCCGGCACAAAACTCGGCCGCTACGAAATCCGCTCGCAGATTGGCGAGGGCGGAATGGGCTCCGATGGCTGAGGCTTTAAGATGAAGCGCTGCCCGCAATGCAATCGAGTTGAGACTGACGATGCGCTCGTGTTCTGCCGGGCAGACGGTGCGGCGTTGGTTAGCGATTCCTCGCCACCAGATCGGGAGGCGGGAACGGCGAGGCTTGGCACTGCGTCCGAACCGTCTGAGATCGAAACCAGCATTCTTCCTCATGCGACTCATGCTGGCGCTAAGCATTCGACCGCTCCAACGACTGTTCTGCCGCCGCCGCAAGTCGGCAAGACCAATCCACTGAACAGACTGACGCGGAGAAAGACCGCAATCGCAGCTATCGTAGTTTTCGTGGCCATGGCTGCGGTAATCAGCGCTTTCGTGGCGAACTCGTACCGCTCAAGGAAAGCCGATGCATCGATCGAATCAATCGCGGTGCTGCCGTTCGAAAACCAGAACAACGATCCGACCACGGATTATTTTTCGGATGGCATTACCGAGAGCATCATCAACTCGCTCTCCCAATTGCCTAATTTGAAAGTCATGGGCCGCACGACGGTGTTTCGTTACAAGGGCCGTGACGCGGACGCCCAAAACGTCGGCAAACAATTGGGGGTCGCCGCAATCCTCACCGGCAAAGTTCTAAGACAGGGAGATACGATTTCGATTCAGGCCGATTTAGTGCGCGTGTCCGACGGGACAGAAATTTGGGGAGAAAAATACACGCGCAAGTTGGCCGACATCTTCGCCGTCCAAAGTGACCTGGCGCGCGAGATAACCGATCGATTGAGACTTCAACTAAGCGGCGTACAACGCGAGCGGCTAACGAAGCATTCGACTGAGAACACAGAAGCCTACGAGTTGTACCTGAAAGGTCGCTACCATCACTTCAAAGGATCAGAGACCGAAGTCACCAAGGCGGCTGATTATTACCGGCAAGCGATCGCGAAGGATCCAAATTACGCGCTCGCCTACGTTGGGCTAGCCGACACTTACGGGTTCAACTCCTCGTATGTTTTTCCACCAACCGAAGCGTACGCCCACGTCAAAGAAGCCGTGCAGCGCGCTCTGCAACTGGATGATGGACTCGCTGAAGCGCACTCAAGTTGGGGAACCTACAAACTTTTCTACGAACGAGACTGGGCTGGAGCCGAGAGCCAATTCCGCCGCGCCATCGCGCTAAATCCGAACTCTGCGGACGCGGCTGTATGGTACAGCTTCTACTTGGAAGCGATGGGCCGGTTTGACGAAGCCATCGCGCAGGCAAACCGCGCCCGGCAACTTGATCCGTTGGGAGTGTTTTCGAATATAGGAATCGCTCAGGCTTACTATGATGCGCGCCAATATGACCGGGCCATCGACGCTTATCGATCAACTCTGGAGGTTGATCAGGAGAATGCGACTATTCATGTTTTGCTCGGTCAGGTTTACCGACAAAAGTCAATGTACTCAGAAGCAGTCGCCGCGTGCGAGAAAGCAAGGAAGATTGAGAATAATCCGTGGAATCTTGCCTGGCTGGGTTACATGTACGGCGCAGCGAGTCGGACAGCGGACGCGCGAAAGGCGCTCGCGGAATTGGAAGAGATGGCAAAGCACCGGTACGTTTCCCCTTACAACAATGCGCTGATTTATATTGGGCTCGGAGATAAAGATCAGGCGTTCGCGTGGCTCAACAAAGCCGACGAGGAGCGCAATGACTATTTGATCTACCTGAAAGTGGAGCCGGCTGTCGATAGTTTGCGATCTGATCCCAGGTTCGACGCTCTCTTAAGGCGCATTGGATTGACGCGATAGTTGACGAGATGCCAATTCAACCCAGCACAAAACTCGGCCGCTACGAAATCCGCTCAAACATTGGCGAGGGCGGAATGGGTCAGTCTTTGCGAAAGCCGACAGGCGATCATAAAAGCGGCGTCAGGCCGCCGCACTCCAGATGAAACGCTGCCCCCAATGTAATCGCGTTGAGACTGACGACGCGCTCGCGTTCTGTCGCGTTGACGGCGCGGCGCTCGTTGGCGAACTGTCCGCAATGTCTGAATCGGCCACGCGTGTTTTCGATCGATTGAGCGACGACGCACAAGCAACTGAACTACTTCAGCACGATACCAGCGAGGGTCAGCATACAACCTCGACTCTGGAAGCGAGACCCAGACCAATAATTCAAAAGACAGAAGATCGAAGATCTCGAATGAGCGGGCGCAAACTCGCGGTGGTCATCATGGCGATTGTGCTGGCTGTGATAATCATCCCGATAGCGATTCTTGCGATCGCCGGCTACGTCGCCTATCGCCACGCTCGCGATACCGAAGTCGCGATCGATTCAATCGCCGTACTTCCTTTCGAGAACGATAACCGCGACCCAAACATCGATTATCTTTCGGATGGCGTCACTGAAAGCATAATCAACAGCCTAACGCAGCTTTCGAACCTCAAGGTCTCTCCGCGGAGTTCGGTGTTCAGATACAAAGGTAAAGGAACCGATCCTTTAACCGCCGGCAAGGAACTTGGCGTGCGCGCAATTCTGAGCGGGAGAATTCTGCAACGCGGTGACAATCTCACAGTCAGCACTGAGTTGGTTGACGTGCGCGATAACAAACAACTCTGGGGTGAACAGTACAGCCGCAAGATCGCCGAGGTGGTCGACATTCAACAGGACATTTCGCGCGAGATTTCTGAGAAGCTGCGATTGAAACTCTCAGCGCCCGAGCAAAAGCAGTTAACGAAACGTTACACGGAGAACGCCGAAGCCTATCAACTTTATTTGCGCGGTCGTTACTTCTGGAACAAGCGAACGAGTGACGGGATCAGGAAATCGATCGACTATTTCAATCAGGCGATTGAGAAAGATCCGGCGTACGCCCTCGCATATGCAGGGCTGGCGGATGCTTATGTTGTTCTTCCCTCTTACAGCCAATCGTCTTCAAAGGAAACCTACCCGAAGGCCAAAGCGGCGGCGATCCGAGCGCTCGCGCTGGACGACAGTGTCGCCGAGGCACACACGTCTCTGGCCATGATCAGATTTTGGTATGACTGGGGCGCTGAGGCCGAACCGGAATTCAAACGAGGGTTGCAGCTTAATCCGAATTATGCGACCGGACATCACTGGTATTCGCTGTACTTATCGGCGATGGGCCGGCACGACGAAGCCATCGCCGAGATGAAACGCGCCCAGGAACTCGATCCTTTCTCGATCATCATCAATGCTGAATCGGGCCTGCCCTATTTGTATGCACATCGATATGACGAGGCCATTACGCAATTTCAAAAAGCAATAGAGATGGATCCCAACTTTGCGTTTGCCCACAACGCGCTGGCCGTGGCTTATGAACGAAAGGACAGGTACCAGGAAGCGATTGCAGAGGAACAGAAGGCAATTCAATTGGCCGGCGGCGACATTCCGCAGACATGGATCGTGCTGACGGGTCAACTGAAGAACGCTTATCAAACTCTGGGCGTAAAAGGTTACTGGCAAAAGCGGCTGGAAGCCACGATGAAAAGCTACGACCGGCAGGAGACCAGCGCGGAGCAAGTAGCCGAGACTTACGCGATACTAGGCGATAAAGAGCAGGCATTCGAGTGGCTGGAAAAGTCTTATCAACAGCACGAAGACTTCCTGGTGTTTCTGAAAATACAGCCGGCCTTCGACAACCTGCGCTCTGACCCGCGCTTTGCTGATCTCGTGCGGCGCGTCGGCCTGCCGCCATGAGGCGTTTGACGATGCCACCGATCGGCACAAAACTCGGCCGTTACGAAATCCGCTCGCAACTTGGCGCGGGCGGGATGGGCTCCGATGATTGAGGCTTTAAGATGAAGCGCTGCCCGCAATGCAATCGCGTTGAGAGTGATGATGCGCTCGTGTTCTGCCGCGCGGACGGTACGGCGCTGGTGAGCGATTCCTCGCCACCAGATCGGGAGGCGGGAACGGCGGGGCCCGGCACTGCGTCCGAATCGTCTGAGATCGAAACCAGCATTCTTCCGCATACGACCGATGCTGCGATCAGCCACAGCACGGCCCCGACAACCGTGCTCCCCCCGCAGCCAACGGTAACGACTGGCAGGCTAGCCAAACCTAAGCGCCGGAGAACCGCGATCGCGATTTTGATAATTGCGGTCGCGGTGGTTGTCATAGGAGCTGGCTTATACAAGCTCTTCAACCGCAGCCAACCCCAAAAGGCGATTTCGTTCGCGTCGGCGAAACTTCAGCGGCTGACGACTTCGGGCAAGGCGTCGGATGCGGGCATCTCGCCAGACGGGAAATACGTCGCGCACGTCAAGACTGACGCTGGGCAGCAGAGCCTCTGGCTGCGGCAGGTGGCGATCCCGAGCGACACGCAGATCGTCCCGCCCTCTCAGCAGAACTATTACGGAATAACCTTCTCGAAAGACGGCGACTACATCTATTACGCTCTGGGCGAGACGAATAATCCTGCGCACACGCTCTACCAGGTGCCGGTGCTCGGCCGCGCTTCGCGGAAGGTGATCGAAAACGTCACTTCTCCGGTCTCTCTTTCGCCGGACGGGACGCGCCTGGCGTTTACGCGTTTTAATGCACCCCGCGGAGAAACCGCCTTGGTCGTGGCGAACGCGGATGGGACGGGCGAGAGGCCGGTCGCCGTGCGGAAGCTGCCCAACAATTTCAGCACCGGCGGGCCCTCATGGTCGCCTGACGGGAAACGGCTCGCGTCGGGCGTTACTAATTATGATCCGGGCGCGGGCAGGGCGGCGGCGACGGTGGTCGAAGTGCAGGTCGAAGGCGGGGCGGAAAGGCCGATCACTTCTCACACGTGGCCCCCGGCCCTAGGGCAGGTCGCCTGGCTCGCGGACGGGAGTGGCCTAGCCTTAATCGCGTTGGAGTCTGGGACGTCGTCGAATCAGATCTGGCACGTCTCCTATCCCGACGGCGAGGTGCGTAAGATCACCAACGACCTGAATAACTATAGCCAACTGAGCCTGACCGCGGATTCGAGCGCGCTGGTCACAGTCCAGACTGAAGGCGAAATGAACCTCTGGGTTGCGCCGCAGGCGGACGCGAGCCGAGCCAAGCAGATCTCTTCGGGCAGGTATGACGGGGCGCAGGGCCTGTCATGGATGCCCAGCGGCAGAATCGTTTACACCTCACGAGAGAGCGGCCTTACCGACATCAGGAGCATGGAGCCGGACGGAAAGAATCAACAGCAGTTGACGGCTCACGCGCGCTCTAACTACATGCCGTGGGCCACGCAGGACGGTCGCTACATTGTCTTCACGTCCACACGAACGCAATCCACAAGGAGCATCTGGCGCATGGACACGGACGGCGGCAATCTCAAACGACTAACCGAGGGGCCGGGGGACATCTACCCGCAATCTTCGCCCGACGGTCGTTGGGTGGTTTACACTTCCACGCGCTCCGGCTCATCAAGGGTCTGGAAGGTCTCGATTGACGGCGG
>DASXQM010000104.1:0-10114 GCA_036507195.1 Pyrinomonadaceae bacterium
GGCTGGAAAAGATCTCCTCTGGGATTGCTTTATTACCCAAATTACATCAGCGACGGAGTGGCGATTCACGGAAATCCTGCCGTCCCAACCGAGCCAAAGAGTCACGGATGTATTCGGATTCCAATGTTCGCCTCTCGTGATGTGAGCAAGATGCTGCCCGTGGGAACGATCGTCTTGATCTATGATAAGGAGTCTTTCGTTTCCGCCAAGGATTGGGCGCAAGAGGATAAACTCAAGCGGGTCGCCAATGCTCAGTAGTCTCAAGGAACGGCCGCAGCGCGGTCGTTTAGACTGCGAATTTGTCCGCCACGCGCGGCAGGGGCACAAGTGCCCTATCTAAACGAGGTTAACGCCTCTGCGTTTGGCAAGAAAGAAAGAGATTAGTGTCGAGTAGACGAGGCCCAGGATTAATGAGCTAAAGAACAACCCGATGAAAGCGGCCAGGGCTACCTGCCAGAGCGGCAGATTCTCCGCACCCGGTTCGCTCGCCATTAATTTTGAACCAACGGCAAAGATCGCAACCATAAAAAACAGGCAGAAAGAAATCGCATAGACGAAGGCTGTTGCTATTCCTGTTTTCAATCCTGACTTGAAGCTCAATTCGCCGCCGGTCTCGTTTTTCAATTTCGCGACAGCCAGATAGATTCCTGTAATATTAAGAATGTTAAAGAAAATCCCGGCGCCCAAACGGTGCACGGGCGAACGAGGATCAGGTACGACCAGGTGAGCGATAACCACCCAGGCGATCGCCCCGAACGTAATCAGCAATCCATACTTCAGTGCAATTTTCATTCGCGTTCCACCTTATGCGGGCATTAGCTGAAAAAGACTTGATACCTGAAATTTGGCCGCACCGGCGCTTTCGCGGAATCAGATTTTGCGGCCCGCCGCGCCAGCGATCGACCGCACCAGCGCTTCGGGTTCAATTGGTTTAGGTACATGTACTTGAAAGCCGGCAGATAGTGCGCGCGCGCGGTCGTCGTCGGTTGCATAAGCGGTGAGGGCAACCGCGGGAATCTCTCTAGCTAGTTTCAATCTCAACTTTCGCAACCTCTTTATCAGAGCGTAACCATCTTCCTGCGGCATTCCGATGTCACTGACCAACAGGTCTGGTTTCCACTCGCGGAACGTCTTCAGAGCCTCTGCTGTTGACTCGCAGCACCTTACTTTGCTGCCACACCGCGTCAGGATAGCAGTCACTAAATCGCGCGAATCAGCTTCATCGTCAACTACCAGGATGCGCAGCCCGGCAAGTATCTTGGAAAAACCGGCAGGCAATCCATTACCCTCCCTCTCGGCCGGCGGTGCTTTTTCAATAGTGTCCGAAGATTCAGCCGGTGCCAGCGGTAGATTGACTATAAAGGTGGCCCCCTGATCTTTTCCCTGGCTCTGTACTTCGACGGAGCCATCGTGTAGTTGGACCAGATGCTTCACAATGGAAAGGCCTAGTCCCAGTCCGCCGTGCACTCTGGTAGTGGAGCCGTCAGCCTGACGAAAGCGATCGAATATATAGGGAAGAAACTCCGACGTGATACCAATGCCGGAATCACTCACAGCAACCCGAACTCCCGGCCCGGCGCGCTTGACCGCGACGCGGACTTGACCCCCTGCGGGCGTAAACTTAATAGAGTTGCTAAGAAGATTCCAGAAGATCTGCTGCAAACGGTTTGCGTCGCCGGAGACGAAACAAGCCTCAACATCCAGCACAGTTTCAAACTGGATATCCTTCGCTTCAATCGCCGGACGCACTGCGTCGCCCGCAGCTTCAATTACCGAGCAGAGATCAATCGGGCGAGCGTCAATTTGCAACTTGCCAGTGACAATGCGCGAAACGTCGAGCAGATCGTCGATCAATTGAGACTGCGAGCGCGCGTTGCGTTCGATAGTTTCAAACGCGCGAGACATTTGCGGGTCGTCGAGCTTTCCCGTCCGTACCAGATGGCTCCAGCCCAGGATGGCGGATAGCGGCGTTCGCAGTTCGTGAGAGAGTGTGGCCAGGAATTCGTCTTTAGTGCGATTCGCTTGCTCAGCTTCAGCGCGCGCGGCCTGCTCGCGGATCAACAGTTGGGCTCGTTCTTCTTCGGCCTGCTTGCGTTCTGTAATTTCCAACTGCAGTTCGCTGGCGTGTCGTTGGGCATCGCTGTAGAGCACCGCGTTTTCGTAGGCGATGGCGACCTGGGTTGCGAGCGTGGCGGCCAGTCGCTCATCGGCTTCGCTGAAGTCATCGGCGTTGAGCTTATTAACCATGTAGACCCAACCACAAACTCCCGCAGCGGAAAATATCGGGGCGCCGAGGAAGGAGTGCACGAGGTCGGAGGTTTTTCCATTAGTCCGCAGCAAATCATCTGAATCGTTTAGCCGCAACGGACGATGTTTGATAACTAGATACTTCAATGCCCGATCGACGACCTGCGAGATCCCATCGCTGGTTGGGTTATCTTCAGTCGCGGCGCAGCGGAAGAAGTAGCGCAACGTTTCGCCGTCATCATTGATCACACCGACTGCCGACTCCTGCGCTCCGACGATATGTCTGGCAGAACGGCAAAAGTTTTCCAACACCCGTGCCGGATCATGTTCGGCGGCCAACTTCTGCCCCAGCTCAATAAGCATATTAAGCCGGGCCAGATTTGCGTTCTCGAGTTCCAGATTCTTTTCTTCAAGCAATTCTGCCTGACGTTCTACTTCCCGAGTTTTCTTAAACAGCTCGACAAAGACCGCGACCTTGGATCGCAGAATGTCCGGCTCGATTGGTTTCACGATGTAATCAACGGCGCCCAGCGAATACCCCCGGCTCAAATGGCGGCCGCCGGTGCTGTCCGCAGTCAAGAAGATAATTGGTATGTTGCGCGATCGGTCGCGGCCTCTGATCAGCTCGGCAGTTTCCAGGCCATCCAGGTCCGGCATGTAAACGTCCATAAGGATGACCGCGACTTCATTGTTCAGAAGATAACGAAGGGCATCATCGCCCGAAGACGCACTCACCAGATTTCTCTCTGGAGCCTGCAGGATCGATTCCAGAGCCAACAGGTTTGTTGGGCTGTCGTCAACCATCAGGATGTTGATCCGTTCTTCAACTTCCATGACGAATAATTACCTCGTGCGGTTTCTGTCCTGGCGGTACGCGCGGGGTCGCGGATTCGCTTAGTTTGTGGAGCCTGGGCGCTATTTCTTCCAGAGGGAGAATCCAGTCCGGTTTCGTTTGCGCGATGGCCGCTTCCGGCATCTCGGGGCAGGCAGCAGAAACTGGCTCCTCGACCAGCGCCAGTCCGCCGCGAGACTGTATTGCCGCCAGGCCGCGCGCGCCGTCGCGGTTGGCTCCCGTCAGAATTACGCCGATAGCTCGCTCCTGATATTCGTTGGCCGCCGATTCGAAAAGGAGGTCGATCGATGGCCGCGCAAATCCCACTGGGGGATCCGTTGACAAAGCAAAGCTCCGATTTTCAATCAACAAGTGGTAGTCGCGCGGTGCGAGATAAGCGTAACCGCGGCGCAGTAGTTCTTTGTCTTCCGGTTCCGCGACCGGCACGCTACTCCACTGACTAAGAAATTCGCACAAGCCGCTCTCAGAACCTTTTCCACGGTGCTGCACAATGACGATTGGCAACGGAAAGCCCGCGGGCAGTCCGGAAAGCAACGTCTGCAATGCCTTCAGTCCGCCGGTGGAAGTACCGACGACTACTATTTCAAATTCCGTTGCCAAATATTACCTCTGTTGCGGTAATAGCCCAGCGCGCTATCCGATAAGCTTTAGCTAGATTATCTTTCGATAAAGTTTGTCATGCTCGTTCAAGTGTTCATAGAAGGCCGCCCGCGGCGTAAACTTCAGCGACTCCTTGTTTCCCAGTCCAAAGACGCCAAACAAGCTCAAACTGTCGTACATCAAATTGTGAACGCGCGCCTGCAGGTCTTTGTTGAAGTAGATCATTACGTTCCGGCACAGGATGACCTGAAACTCGTTGAACGAACCATCAGTAGCAAGATTGTGCTCGGAAAAGACTATGTTGTTTCTCAGGGCCGCGCTGAAAATCACGCTGTCATACTGCGCGGTGTAGTAGTCGGAAAACTCATGCGTGCCGCCGGCTTGATGGTAGTTAACGGTGTAATCTCGCATGGCGGCAAGCGGAAAGATTCCATCCCGCGCCTTGCGCAAGACTGCCTGGCTAATGTCGGTAGCGTAGATGCGGCACTTTGGATAAAGACGTTCTTCCTCGAGCAGAATCGCCAGCGAGTAAACCTCTTCGCCCGTAGAACAACCCGCCACCCAGATCTGCACCGTCGGATAAGTTCTCAGTAACGGTACGACTTTCTTGCGAAAAGTGAGGTAGAAACTGGGGTCACGAAACATTGCTGTGGCATGCACTGAGAGCCCTAACAGGAAGCGATCGAGACATGAGGCATCGTGCAGCACCCTATCCTGAAATGCCGAAATAGTTGCCAGTTTCTCCGCCCGCATTAGCTCGATTATTCGCCGCTTGATCGAAGCGCGCGAATACTCCCTAAAATCAAAGCCATGAGCACGATAAAGCCCTTCGAGTAGCAGGCCGATCTCGATGTCCTCCAGACTAATTACTGCAGTGCGCGCGCTGCTCACGTAGTTTCATCCTGGCGATATAGCCAAACCCTCAACAGGGAGAGCAGTTGATCGATATCCAAGGGCTTCGAAATGTAGTCTGACGCGCCGACTTCCAGGCAGTGATCACGGTCAGCTTTCATCGCCTTGGCTGTCAACGCGATAATCGGAAGCTGTTTGAATTCTTCCATCTGACGAATCGCGGTGATTGCTTCATAACCGTCCATCTCAGGCATCATGATGTCCATCAAAACAGCTTCAATACCAGGAGTCGCTTTCAAAAGCTCAATACCCTCCTGACCATCCTCAGCATGAACAACTTCCATGTGGTGTGCCTCGAGCGCACTGGTCAGCGCGAAGATGTTTCTCACATCGTCGTCAACTACCAACACCTTGCGTCCGGCCAACACCGGATCGGTGCGATGAAACTTCTCCAACATGCGCCGCTTCGGCTCAGGCAGATTCGCTTCAACCCGATGCAGGAACAACGCGGTCTCGGCCAATAACCGCTCAGGTGAACTTGCTTCCTTGACGATGATCGCATCGGCGACTTTCTTGAGATGCAACTCTTCTTTCCGGGTCAACTCCTTGCCGGTATAGATAATGATGGGAAGATCGTAACGGCCCAGATCAGTCTGCAACTTCTCGATCAGTTCGAAGCCGCTCATGTCAGGCAGTCGTAAGTCCAGGACCATACAGTCAAATCTTTCGTCCTTCAGAATGTTTAATGCTTCCTCGCCGGTGGCCACGGCTGTCGTCTTGACATCGCCGTTCCCGATCAGTTCAACCACGCTCATGCGCTGCACATCGTCGTCCTCGACGACCAGCAGTTTTCGAATATGGCGCTCGGTGAAGTCCCGAATCTCGTCGAAGGCTTTACCCAGGTCTTCATGAGTGACCGGCTTCTGCACGTGGTTAAACGCGCCCTGTTTCAGCGCCCGCTGGCGCTCTTCCTCGACAGTAATAATGTGCACCGGAATGTGGCTGGTTTCGGGGTCATGTTTCAGACGATCCAGCACGGTCCAACCGTCCCGGTCCGGTAACCGAATATCCAGTGTGATTGCGGCAGGTTTGTATTTCTGTGCGAGTGCGAGCGCCAACGTGCCACTGGTAGCTACCAAACCTTTGAAACCCTTTTCGCGCGCGAGGTCCAGCAGGATACCGGCGAAACTAATATCGTCCTCGACGATTAGGACCACGCGATCGCCGCTTTGAATGTCGTTACGATCGTCCAGAATTGCGGCCGCTTCGCTGGAGAGCAAGGCCATAGCTTCGCTATCGAACGATTCGACCGGTGTCCAGGCCGCTTCGATTTCGGTTTTGGCAACTCTAGCCCGCTTCTGGCTTGGAGACACGGACGTGGCTCCCGCGGGCGCATAATTGCGCGGCAGGTAGAGCGTGAAGGTGCTTCCCTCCCCGGGCATACTGCTCACCCGAATCTCGCCACCAACCAACCGGGCGATCTCCCGGCTGATCGATAGCCCCAGGCCGGTGCCCCCATATTTGCGGCTCGTGGTTCCGTCCGCTTGCTGGAAGGGCTCAAAAATGATCCGCTGCTTCTCGGTAGGAATGCCGATGCCGGTGTCGCTCACCGCAAAGGCCACGACTTCACCCGTCCGGTTCAACGATTCGAGATGGTACGTCTCATCCGCCCGCGCCGGGGCAATACTGAGAACCACCTTGCCTTCGTCAGTAAACTTAAATGCATTAGAGAGCAGATTCATGAGGATCTGCTGCAAGCGCTTATCGTCTGTGGTAACGGTCGGAGCCAGATTCTCCGCGAGCTCGATCTGAAACTCGAGATTCTTGTCCTGAGCCAGTTGATGGAAACTTCGCTCCAACTGTTCAGCTATGTCGCTTACTGAGATATCGGAAACCTCGATGCCCATCATTCCTGATTCAATCTTCGACAAGTCGAGAATGTCATTAATTAAGGAAAGCAGATCTGCCCCCGAAGAGTGGATTGTTTCCGCAAACTGCACCTGTTTCTCGGTGAGGTTCTCTTCACTGTTTTCAGCAAGCTGTCGCGAGAGGATTAGCATGCTATTGAGCGGCGTGCGCAGCTCGTGAGACATGTTGGCCATAAACTCCGACTTGTACTTCGAAGTAAGCGCGAGCTGCTCAGCCTTCTCCTCCATCTCCCAGCGCGCTTCTTCCACTTCGCGGTTCTTCCCTTCCACTTCCGCCTTCTGCCGCGCCAGCAGCGTCGCTTTCTCCTGCAACTCTTCGTTCGTCTGCTGTAGTTCTTCCTGTTGACTCTTCAACAACTCTTCAGATTCACGCAGCGATTCCGCCTGTTGTTCGAGCTGCTCGTTGGTCTTCTTAAGTTCATCCTGCTGGCTTTGTAGTTCCGCTGCCAGCGACTGCGACTGCTGCAGCAGATCTTCCGTGCGGGTGTTGGCAGCAATCGTATTCAGCACGATACCGATACTTTCGGTCAATTGATCGAGGAACGTGAGATGGGTATCGCTAAAGGTTTGGAAGGTAGAAAGCTCGATTACCGCTTTCACGTCACCTTCAAACAACACCGGCAACACTACGATGTTATTCGGTGGCGCCTCGCCCAGGCCTGACGAGACATATACATAGTTGTTGGGAACATTGGTCACCAGGATCCTCTCGCGCTCGAGCGTGCACTGGCCTACCAGACCTTCACCTGCCTGAAATTCATTCGCGAGGTTCTTGCGCTTCTTATAAGCGTAACCACCCAGCAGCTTCATCAAGGGCTGCCCGTTGGAGCTGGTGTTTACATAGAAGACGCCTTGCTGGGCATTAACCAGGGGCGCCAGTTCTGAGAGCACCATCTGCGCGACGGTCGTCATGTTACGTTGGCCCTGAAGCATGCGAGTGAAACGAGCGAGATTGGTTTTTAGCCAGTCCTGCTCCATGTTTTTCTGCGTGGTGTCTTTGAGATTGAGAATCATCTCATTGATGTTGTCCTTGAGCGCCGCGACCTCGCCCTGGGCCTCGACCGTAATCGATCGGGTGAGATCGCCCTTCGTCACTGCTGTGGAGACTTCGGCGATGGCGCGCACCTGCGTCGTGAGGTTTGCCGCCAGACCGTTGACGTTGTCAGTTAGATCGCGCCAGGTGCCGGCGGCGCCGGGCACGTTTGCCTGTCCCCCCAGCTTGCCTTCGACGCCCACCTCGCGAGCGACTGAGGTAACCTGATCGGCGAAAGTCGCGAGCGTATCGGTCATATTGTTGATCGTGTCAGCGAGTTCGGCGATTTCACCTTTCGCTTCGACCGTGAGTTTGCGCTCGAGATCGCCATTGGCAACGGCGGTAACAACGCGGGCAATGCCGCGTACCTGGTCCGTGAGGTTGCTGGCCATTGAATTCACGTTGTCAGTGAGATCTTTCCACGTTCCCGCGACCCCGCGCACGTCAGCCTGGCCGCCGAGCTTTCCTTCCGTGCCTACTTCACGCGCCACGCGCGTAACTTCCGAGGCGAACGAATTCAACTGATCCACCATCGTGTTGATAGTGTTCTTCAATTCGAGAATCTCACCTTTAACGTCCACAGTGATCTTCTTGGAAAGATCGCCGTTAGCGAC
Organism: Pyrinomonadaceae bacterium; assembly: GCA_036507195.1. Classification (GTDB taxonomy): domain Bacteria; phylum Acidobacteriota; class Blastocatellia; order Pyrinomonadales; family Pyrinomonadaceae; genus PSRF01. Next base: position 8,128 of record DASXQM010000104.1, read on the forward strand.
CGCTGTGGTTACGTCGGCAATGTTGCGCACTTGACCCGTCAGGTTGCTGGCCATCGAATTCACATTGTCAGTCAGGTCTTTCCAGGTGCCGGCCACCCCGCGCACTTCAGCCTGCCCGCCGAGTTTGCCTTCCGTGCCTACTTCACGCGCCACGCGCGTCACTTCGGAAGCGAACGAGTTCAACTGATCCACCATGGTGTTGATCGTGATCTTCAGTTCGAGAATCTCACCTTTAACGTCCACGGTGATTTTCTTGGAGAGGTCGCCGTTAGCAACCGCGGTAGTTACTTCCGCGATGTTACGTACCTGGCCAGTGAGATTACCCGCCATGAAATTCACGTTGTCGGTGAGGTCTTTCCACGTTCCGGCAACTCCCATAACCTGCGCCTGACCTCCCAACCGGCCTTCCGTACCCACTTCGCGCGCGACCCGCGTAACTTCCGAGGCGAATGAGCTGAGCTGATCCACCATGGTGTTGATAGTGTTCTTCAGCTCCAGAATCTCGCCCTTGACATCGACTGTGATCTTCTTGGAAAGATCACCATTGGCGACCGCCGTGGTTACTTCCGCGATGTTGCGCACCTGGCCTGTTAAGTTGCCGGCCATCGAGTTCACACTGTCAGTGAGGTCTTTCCACGTTCCCGCGACCCCGCGTACATCGGCCTGGCCGCCGAGCTCACCTTCTGTTCCTACTTCGCGCGCCACGCGCGTAACTTCGGAGGCAAAGCCGTTGAGCTGGTCCACCATCGTGTTGATTGTGTTCTTCAGCTCGAGAATCTCACCTTTAACGTCCACGGTGATCTTCTTGGAAAGGTCGCCGTTAGCGACCGCCGTGGTTACGTCCGCAATGTTGCGCACCTGACCGGTAAGATTGCCGGCCATCAAATTCACGCTGTCGGTGAGATCCTTCCAGGTTCCGGCGACGCCTTTGACCTCAGCCTGGCCGCCGAGTTTGCCCTCCGAACCGACCTCGCGAGCCACGCGCGTAACTTCCGAGGCGAAGCCGTTAAGCTGGTCCACCATCGTGTTGATGGTATCTTTGAGTTCGAGGATTTCGCCTTTGACGTCTACGGTGATCTTCTTGGAAAGGTCGCCGTTAGCGACCGCGGTGGTTACCTCAGCGATGTTGCGTACCTGGCCGGTCAGATTGCCGGCCATGAAGTTCACATTGTCGGTGAGGTCTTTCCAGGTTCCCGCGACGCCGATCACCCGCGCCTGGCCGCCGAGCTTTCCTTCCGTGCCTACTTCACGCGCCACGCGCGTAACTTCCGAGGCGAACGAATTTAACTGATCCACCATCGTGTTGATAGTGTTCTTCAATTCGAGAATCTCACCTTTAACGTCCACGGTGATCTTTTTGGAGAGGTCGCCGTTAGCGACCGCCGTGGTTACGTCGGCAATGTTGCGCACCTGGCCGGTCAGATTGCCGGCCATGAAGTTCACATTGTCGGTGAGGTCTTTCCAGGTTCCCGCGACGCCGATCACCCGGGCCTGGCCGCCGAGCTTTCCTTCCGTGCCTACTTCACGTGCCACGCGCGTAACTTCCGAGGCGAACGAATTTAACTGATCCACCATCGTGTTAATGGTGATCTTCAGTTCGAGAATCTCACCTTTAACGTCCACTGTGATCTTCTTGGAGAGATCGCCGTTAGCGACCGCCGTGGTTACGTCGGCAATGTTGCGCACCTGACTCGTCAAGTTGCTGGCCATCGAGTTGACGCTATCGGTGAGGTCCTTCCACGTTCCCGCCACACCTTTTACTTGCGCCTCGCCGCCGAGCTTGCCTTCCGTGCCTACTTCACGCGCCACGCGCGTCACTTCCGAGGCGAATGAGCTGAGCTGATCCACCATCGAGTTGACGATCTTCACTGTGCGCAGAAACTCGCCCTTCAAAGGACGTTCATCAACCTGCAGCGCCATGCGTTCTGAAAGGTCGCCGTTCGCTACCGCTCCGATCACGCGCGCCATTTCGCTCGTTGGCCGGGCC
>DASXQM010000105.1:0-62888 GCA_036507195.1 Pyrinomonadaceae bacterium
GATCTGATTATCGATCTCCACGGCGTAGGGTATCCAAATCGCCCCTGGCAAAGCGTTGTTGATGCGCTCGGCAACCGCGGTTTTTCCGGTGCCAGGCAAACCTGTTAGAAAGAGTGATCGCCGTGAATTGATTACGCAGCCAAGTGTTTGCAGAAGCGACTCCGGCAGAATCAAATCATGAAACGCCGAGCGCACTGTTTCCAACGATGCTGGATGCGAAGGTATTGACTGCAAACGCATCATGTGTGCGTAGTCGTTCAGCGAAACAGGAGCCGCCCCGCTATAGCCACAGGCCGCGAGCAATCGCAACAAGCGGTCCCAGCCACGGTCCAACATACTATATCGTGTGGAGCCAACAGCGGTTTGCAAACGAACTTCGATTAGCTTCTCTCGATAAAGTTTCTCGAGAAGTTCTTCCGTAAGGGTGCGTGGCAGATGGAGCCCTTCGGCCACGGCGGTGGTGGTTGGTTCGGGTAGCATGGCGACGTGCTTGAGCGCCAGGTCACAAAGAAAGGCTTCGCCAATTCCCAGATCGGCAATCTCTTCGGCTACGGGCGGCCCCATTGATTCGACTTCAACGCGAGAAAGTATCGTTGTCTGCGACATCACAATTATTCACTTTCCTGAGTAGTTTTCCGTGCCGAATAGGCGCGGATGCCCGTCCGACCTCAGGCTACCTTCCCAGCGATGAAGAGTTGCCTGTATTTGAAACTGAAATGCCAGCCGGCGTGTTACTTACCGCCTGGGATTGTTCAAGCCTGCCTGTTCGTTTATAGAGATCGGCAAGACGTCTTAACGCCATGGTGGAAGTGGGATCGATACGCCGCGCATCCTCATAGTATTTGATTGCGTCGTCGTCGCGTCCAAATCTCTCAAGCATGCGAGCGGTGTTAAGGTTACCCGTGAGTGGCCCTGCCGCGCGTGCAAAGTGCTTATAAGCATCATCAAACTTTCCGAGGCGACACAGCGCGAGGCCTAAGTTATTCAGAATGCGCTCGTCGGTGGGCGCAAGTTTGACGGCTCGCTTTAAACGATCGACTGCGGCGCGATAGTTTCCATTCTGGTAAAGAGAAAAGCCCAGGTTGTTCAACGTCTGAGCGTCTTCAGGTTCAACCTTGACGGCTCGCTCATAAGAATCTTTAGCGCGGTCGGTCAACCCTTTCTTGTCGTAAGCAACGCCAAGCAGATTATGCGCTTCCGTGAGTCTTGGATCGAGAGAGGCAGCGGTCGAGAGCTCAGAGATCGCCTCGTTGAGCTGCCCGTTCAATAAATAAGAACGGCCATTCGCCAAATGCTCCTTCGCAGAGGTGGCCAGTGCCAGTTTTTTTGGTTCTGGCGTGCGGCTATCATCAACGCGCGAAACGCCCACACTCTGAAACTTGTCGGCATCCTTCTCCGTCATCCGCTGAAGTTTGTTGTCGTCCTTATGACTAAACAACCGCCCGAAAGCCTTGAAGGGCGCCGCGAGGATCTTTACTACTTTGTTTCCACTTTTCTTGTGCTCGTTCGCATTCCCCGCGGATGAGCCCGAGTCCTCGATCGCATTGGCATCCGCATCGCCGTCACGTTCGATAGTGGAAGCGCTCCACATGGCTGAAACAGCCACAGTTAGCGCGAATGCGATAAGAATGGCGAGTAATCTTCGTTTGCTCATGGTCCAACTCCTTCTTACATTTTGCCGAGAGTGTCCATCAGTTGCAGGGCCGCCGGGCCGAGGATCGCAATAAACAACGTCGGAAACAGAAAACACGCCAGCGGGAAAAGCAGCTTAACCGCGGCCTTTTGCGCGGCTTGTTCAGCCCGCTGCCGGCGCTTGGTGCGCAACGAATCCGAGAACGCGCGGATAGCCTTGGCGATTGAAGTGCCGAATTTATCCGTTTGGATTAGCATCGCCACAAGGCTGCGGAGATCGTCGACGCCGGTTCGGTCGGCGAGATTGCGCAAAGCTTCATCACGTTCACGGCCGACTCTTATCTCCAGGTTCGCCAACTCAAACTCTTCACTAATGTCAGGATGCACTTCCCTCAGTTCACTGCTGACCTTCATCATTGCCGCATTCAAGCCAAGTCCCGCCTCAATTGAAATGACCATGAGGTCCAACGCATCGGCCAACCCCCAGCGCACCAGTTGCTGCCGCGAACGAATCATTCGAATCAGCGCGTAACGCGGCAGAAAGAAACCAATGATAAAAGCACAGAGAATCCAAAAGAGCGCGCCGCTGAGGGGTCGGGCAAGGAGCGCGCAAGCCAACGCGACGAATGCCGGGAAACCGGCCATCGTCGTCAGCTGCAGGGCGCGATAAACACCAGGAGCGCTCTGTGAGCGGAACCCGGCCTGCATTAATTGCTTCTGTAACTTGCGAGCTTCCGCCGCCGAGGGCGGCAGCAGACGGTTAAGTGGTGAAGCAAGACGCTCCGCCAGCTCCGACCCCGCCCTATTCTCCTCGAGCGAAATTGGAGCGCCTGCCGCGCTTGGCGCTCTTTCACCAAGTCTTTTGAGCCGCTCAGTGGCAGCACTCTGGGGCTTGTACAGTAGCCAGTAAACTCCCATCAAGCCGAGCGATATACAAACGAAAGTTGAAATGGTGATCAATATGAGCATGGTCGTTTACCAGCGGTCAGAGATAGTCAGTGGTCAGTAGTCCGTTCCTTTGGTTGGCGCTTAGGGGATAGTAGTAAGTAGTCTGTGGCTGGTTGGTCTCGGTCGGTTTCTGCAAACGAACTACTGACCACTGACTACTAACGTTTTCAAATCTTAATTCGCAAAATCTTTCTCACGATCAGCATGCCGGTGACCTGGAGAAACATCGCGGTCGCAATCAGGTAGTGGCCACGTTGGTCTTTCCAAAGCACGGTCATGTATTCCGGGTTCATAATTGTGATAACGATGGACACGAAAATTGGTAAGCCGCACAGTAACCATGCCGACATGCGCGAGCTTGTCGTCAACGTTTTCAAGTCGCCCATGATGCGGAAGCGTTCGCGAATTGTGTAAGCCACTTTTTCAAGAATCTCCGCGAGGTTGCCGCCCGTTTCGCGTTGAATCAACACCGCGGTCACGCACATGCGCAAATCCAAGAGTGGAATACGCTGTACTAGATTTTCCAAAGCAAGCTTAAGCGACAGACCAAGGTTTTGCTCTTCATAAGTCTTGCGAAACTCCGTGGCTATCGGCTCCGGCATCTCGGCCGAAACCATGTGCATTGCCTCCGAGAAAGCATGACCGGCGCTAAGTGCCCTACTCATCAAATCGAGTGCGTCGGGCAAGAGTTCCAGAAACGCGTCAAAGCGCTTTTTGCGTTTCCACCAAACGTGAATGAATGGAACTGCTGCAGCAAAAACGCCCGCAGCCAACATCAAGAGAATAGATATAGTTATGACTGAGGTAGCTAACGCCGCCAACATTCCCGCCATTCCTGAGAACATGATTAGACGAGACGGCGTGATGTGCAGGTCGGCTTGATCCAGCATCCTTTTCAACTGCAAGGCTGCCTGCATCCGGACCAGAGAGCGATTCAACCAGGGGATCTCGCTCATCAGTTCATTGCGCGCCAGTATAACTTCCATATCTTCCGTGTGTGCCGAATGCAGCAATGCCTCCGAGAGCCGCTTTCGCAGGCGCGCGCGCTTGGCGTCAGTTCCCTGCGTGGCCAGCAGATAGGCGCCAAGTACCAGGAACAGAGCGAAGAGAAATACCAAGAAGGAGATCAGCATTGTTTTATATCTCCTCAAAGAAGACTCGTGGCAGTTGCAGTCCGCACGCCTTGAGTCGTTCAGCAAAGCGCGGGCGAATGCCCGTTGGACGGAACCGACCAATAACCTGCCCCTGTGCATCAATCCCGGTGCGTTCGAACTGGAAAATCTCCTGCATAGTTATGGTCTCGCCTTCCATGCCCGTGATCTCGGAAATCGCGGTGACGCGCCGGGTGCCGTCGGACAGCCGTGCGACCTGCACGACGAGATTTATCGCCGCGGCAACCTGTTGCCTCATCGCCCGATCGGAGAGACGCATCCCAGTCATCTGGATCATGGTTTCCAAACGTGCCAGCGCGTCGCGAGGAGTGTTTGCGTGAACAGTTGTCAAACTTCCATCGTGACCGGTGTTCATTGCCTGTAACATGTCGATAGCTTCGCCGCCGCGTACCTCGCCGATGACGATGCGATCGGGCCGCATGCGCAGTGCGTTGCGCACCAGATCTCGCTGCGTTACTTCACCCTTGCCTTCGATATTTGGCGGGCGAGTTTCGAGCCTCACCACGTGTGGCTGTTGCAGCTGGAGTTCCGCTGAATCTTCAATGGTGACTATGCGCTCGTTTTCAGGTATGTAAGCTGACAACGCGTTCAGCAGTGTCGTCTTTCCCGCGCCAGTGCCTCCGGAAATCAACACGTTAAGTCGCGCGTTGACGCACATCTCGAGCATGTCAGCAATGTCTTTGGTTAGGGCTTTGTTTTCTATTAGCGAATTCATGCGCAGTGGTTCGGCGCCAAAACGGCGAATTGAAAGCACCGGCCCATCGATTGAAAGCGGCGGAATAATCGCATTAACACGCGACCCATCCTTCAAGCGGGCATCTACCATTGGCGACGATTCATCAATGCGCCGGCCAACCGACGAGACGATCCGTTCAATTACGCGCATTAGGTGTTCGTCGTCTTTGAAAGCAACATTGGTGACTTCGAGTTTGCCGCGACGCTCCACGTAGATGGTGCCATGCGCGTTGACGAGAATGTCGGAAATGGTTGGGTCTGCGAGCAACGGCTCCAGTGGTCCCAGCCCAAAGAGTTCATGCTGAACATCGTTAACAAGCCGGTCGCGTTCGACGGTAGACAGCGGCATGGCTTCCTGTGCCAAAACGCTTTCCGCCAGCCGCGAAACCTCGGCGTGAACCTGCTCAGGGGTCAGCGTGCCCAGCTTGGTCAGGTCCATGCGATTAATGAGAGCGCGGTGCAGCCGAGACTTCATTTCCTGGAACGAATGGCCAGTGGCTTCCTGCCCGTTGTTGCCATTGCCGGCGCCAGGAACGCCAACCGTTTCTCTAATTAATCTTTCTCGAAGTGCCATATTAGTTTTAGTAAGCAGACTTCATGTCTGCAATCCTCTGCAAATTTCAATCTCAGAGACTGAGGTCCGTGCTACTAACTTGAAGCTCAAGTTGATTCTGCGGCTGCTGACGTTTGAAGAATGAGTTCCAGCCAGTTCGTCGTGGTTGCGGTTGCTCCGGCATATTGACTGCGTCCGTCGTGATTGTTCTCGCCACGCGCCTGATCTCCTGAGCAATTTTGCAATTCGGCTCAGACTGAACCAGAGGCTGACCGAGGTTGATCGAAGTGACCGCCAGTTGGTAATCACTCGGCACAAACCCGATGACGGGCTCGCCAAGAAACTTCTCAACCTGCCGCAAATCAAGATCGATCTGTTTACTCCAGCGATTAACGACAATGCGGATTTTCTTACGTGGGTAGCCAAGTCGATCGAAAATTTCGAGAGCGCGCTGGGTGCTGCGAATTGCCGGTATGTCCAGCGTCAGGACCAGGACGATCTCGTCTGACTGGTCGAGCGCCGCGAGCGTTATCGAGTCAAACGTGTGCTGCGGATCGAGCACCACGTATTCATACGATTCGCGCAGTCGCTGCAATACTTCGAAGACGTGCTCCGGTTCGATCTCATCCGCCGAGTCAGCCTCCCGCGGAGCGGCAAGAAGTGAAAGGTGGGCGGAGTAAGGAGTGACGAAGCTATTGATCAAGGCATCGTCAAGCCGGGTACGATTCTCCGCCATATCTGCGAAGGAATACTTGGGGTCAACGCCGAGGAAGAGCGGCAGGTCGCCCGCCTGAAGGTTTAAATCGACCAGGACAGTTCGCGCCTTAACCGCAGCCGCAAGATTGGTGGCGATGAAAGACGTGCCGCAACCGCCCTTGCTCGAAAAGACCGCAATCATGCGGCCCTTTTTCTTGGGCGTTTCAACCTGCCCCGCAGAAAAGTCGGCCACCCGATCCAAAACTGTCTTGAGTTCTTCCGCACTGATTGGAAGCTTGAGAAACTCACGCGCTCCCGCTCGCAAGCTTTGCAGCAACAAATCCGGCGCGGCGTTATTAGCGGCGGAGATGAGCGCAGTTTTCGGCGACTCCACGGCCAGTCGTTGAATGAGCTTGATTGCCTGATCCGCGTTGGCGCCGAGCGTGATGATCGCGGCCGCGGGCTTGAGGCGCATGATCTCTTCACGCACTTGTTCGGCGTCATTCCCACCTGCCAACAACTGCACACGACTATCGGTTGACAAGGCGGTCCGTATTTCCTTGAAGTTATCAAGGCCGGTGCTGAGAACTACGATTGTAAGTGGCTGCGTCATTTTTCTACTTCGCTATGTTGGTTTAGAGAACAGGTGGAAGGAGTCCTACGGATTCGCCGGTTAGCGTTGTGGTGTAATTCGGCATTTGAATTTGCGTGCCGATAACGGGAACAACAAATTGAAACTTGTAATCAGTGATGGTCACCTGGACCGTCCCGCCATCCAGCTTAAAGTTCGTATAGTCCACCTGCACATTAGTGGTGCTAAGGTTCTCGACCACCGGATTCGTTCCTCCCGCCGGGTCGCCATAGACAACCACGTTCTTGACCTCGTCGATTTTCGACGCCTGGTTAACCACCGCATAACGCGCACCACGACGAGCGGCATCCGCCAAAGCATTGTGGGTCCAGAGCGCACGGCCAAATTCGAGGACCGCAAACATCACAGTCAGAAAAACAGCGGCCGCAATCGAAAACTCAACGAGCATTGCACCGCGCTGTTTGTTTCTACGTTTCGTCGTTTGCATCATCGTTGCCTCTTAAACTAGTGGCGTCGTCAGCAGGTAGCGCATTGTGACGCTGGGCTTGACATCGACGTTTAGCGAGAAGGTGTTGTTGTTCATCAACCCGCCGAGATCAAAGAGCGTTTGGTGTTTGAATCCGCTGATTTCAACCGTGATCGTGGTAGGCACGCCTGCGGTCTGTACTGTCCCCGCATCATTCCTGGCCGTTATGATCACGTTCGCCTTGTCCAGTCCTTCGATCAGCGGAGATCCGGTTCCGGCTGCATTTCCATATACAACCAGATTTTGTGCCTGGTCCTTTTCAAAAGTACTCATCTTGGCTGTAACCAGGTACCGTGTACCGATGCGCGCTGCCTTAGCCAGCGTTGTGTATTCATAAAAATACCTGCCGAATTCCGCCGTTGCCGCAAACAAAACCAATAGGACCGGCAGGACAATCGCCAGCTCTGCGAGCTGTATGCCGCGCTCGTTTCGGGCCAGTTTGCGCAGCTCGAGACGGCGGCGGAGTCTCCGAAGAAAGCGAACTTTTCTTACTCTCGAATGCATCTTGGGAACCTCTATTTGTAAAGTACTGGCGCTGCCAACGCCGGGTCACCGGCACCGGCAGTAGGATCGTAACCACCTTCGCCGAGAGCGATGCGGTCTTCAACGTACTCGGCTTGGATCTCGCCACCGCTGCCATTTGAAGCTCCGGTTCGGAGAAAGAAAGCGCCAAAACGGAAGAACGTTACTGTACAGCGGCCCTGATCAAATTCACTCACTTTCACCAGAGGGATTAATACAACCCGACGCATGTCCACTCCGGGATGCGATGGGGCTTGCACGTATCTCGAGTCGCAAGGTGCGGCGTTGGGCCGCCCGCAACCGAGATTGTCTCTGTAGTTGTCCCAGGTGATGCCCTCCTTGACGTTGGTATCGGGAGGCTCGTCTGTTGGGCTGAGCTGGCTTCCTCCATAGTCATCGAAACGCGAGTTGATTCCGGTTCGCACTTTGCCGGCCGTAAGACCCGGCTTGCAATCAACTTCGTAGGTGTCACCGGGTTTGGCGCAGGCATCAACGCCGGAGCCTATACCGAATCCGACATCCACTCCGCCAGGACCCGCGACGGCCAGAATTTGATAGTCACCAGGCGACGGCGAGCCACCGTTACCTGCCCGAATCGTGTAGGTCTGACCTGGTACTAACTGAGTTGCGTCATTGTCAATGAGCACCGAGAGCGGAATGAAATCGCAATAGACGTTGAGGGGAATCGACAGACCGGCGGTTGCACTCGCCGAGAGGTTTTTGCTTCCACCCAACACCATAGCGGCAAACGAGACGCCCACCGGACTATCAGGAGTAGTGACTTTTACGAAGCGGATAGTCGACGCTTGTGCTGCCGTCGCCGCACTAGCCTCGCTCATGTAGGGTCCGTCAAGATTTACAGCCCATAGCACGTTGCTGCGGGGAAAAGCGACGCCAGTATTGTTGAATTCGTATGAATTCATCGCCTTCACCGCGCGGCTGGTGCCCTCGATAATTCCACTGGGTGCCGAGTTAATCGCCGAAGCCCCGGCAAGCGCCGACGCGTCCGCGGCGTTTTGCAGTTCAGTCTTTGCAAGATAAAAGTGACTTATGTCCACTCCCAGCCCAACTGCCAGCAAAACCGAGAGCATACCCAAGGCGGCCATTACCAAAATCGAGCCATGCTCGCCTTTTCTATTTTTTCTTTGGGCCCTCTTGTTCATTTTTTGCCTCCTTCTCAAACACTCTTCTATTCACCAGCGTGACATATCTAGGGCTTGAGAGGTTGGGGGCTGAAATCCGTTGGCATCACGAGCGCTACGGGAAGCGTGGGGTTGACGCGAGTGGTGCTGGAAGACGTGCCGGTTGAAGAGGTGCCACTCTTTGCTTTCGGATCCACAGCCGGCTCAACTGTTTTGACAGGCTCTGCCGGCTTCGGGGCGACGTCTGGCGTCTGTTCGGTATTTTGACCAGTCACTGAGAAACCGGTCCTACCCTGGATCTCTTCACTCTTGGGCTCGATCCCGAGGGGCGATCCATTCTTCAGCCCGTCGACACCACGCATCTGCGGCAAGTCGTCGCGGTTCACCGGCTTCACCAGATGAGCAGTGACGATGAACATCAATTCGGTTTCGCTCTTCTGGAAGGATTTGGATTTAAACAGCGCTCCGATTACCGGAATGTCACTGACGACGGGAATTCTCGAAAATGTCTTCGTTTCAGAGTTGTCCAGCAATCCTGCCAATGCGAAAGATTGACCATCGCGCAGTTCAACCCCAGTTTTCGCGCGGCGTGTTCGCAGGCCTGGAATCAAAAAGCCATTGAATTTTACGCCATTCGCAAAATCGATCGTGGAAACCTCGGGCTCAAGCTCCAACCGAATATGATCTTCATCCAGAATTGTCGGTTTGAAGTTCAAACGTACACCGTATTCCTTAAACTCCACGGTCATGGCCACGCTACCGCCCGAACCGCCGCCCTGGACCACCGGAACGGGAAATTCGCCGCCAGCCAGGAAACTTGCCTGCTGTCCGTCCATCGCGATCAGATTGGGTTCAGCCAAGTCGCGAAACGCACCCTGGGTCCGCAGGACGCGAAGCATCGCAGCGGTATTGATCTGACGGTTGAAGATAAAGAGATTCAGCGCGGGGGATATCACGCTATCAAGTATCGTAGAGACCGGGCTGGTCTCGGTGTTGCCGAGCGAACTCGGTCCGCCGCCGCTGTTGACATATCCGGCAGTGCCACCTTTCGGAATGGTCGTAAAAGACGTGCCGTAATCACGCAGCTTGTTACGGTTGACTTCGGCGACCCTAACCTGCAACTGCACCTGCGCAATGTTTTTCACCGGCGAGGCCAGCATGTTAACAGTCTTGAAGCCGGCAGCCTGGACCACGCTGTCTACTTGAGCCGCGGTTTTTGGATCCGTCACGTTTCCCGAGATGACCACTGATCCATTTGCCTGGCTCAGACGGATGTCATCTTTCGGAAACAGGGCGCGAATCTGCGAATCGATCAGCGAGAGGTTAGCCCGCACGTAAACATCAAACACAAGATACTCGCCGCCGGACTGCTCCCAGGCAATAAAGTTCACCTGTCCGAAGGCTTTGCCGTTCACCAGCACCTGATCGGGTGAGACCAGTATCGCTTCGGCAATCTCCGGGTTAGAAACCGAGAAGCGGCCGACGGGCTTATCGAAGTTGATTACCCGCGATTGGCCTACCAGGACATTAACCGCCACAGCCTCTTTATTTTGATTGAAGGATGCTTTGTAAGAGGTCGCCTGAGCGTGGCCAACGGAATTAATAACAACGACCATCAATGACGCCAGCAACAAGCTTACTCGGCGCGTGATATGGGAACGGCTGTGCATGATCTGTAGCTCCTTTTTCTAAACGGTTAACTGTTTACACCTGCAACGCTCGTGCATGTTTCATTACGGAAAATCTACATTGCGTTTCTTCGCGCCCTCGATCATTTCAACTGAGGCGCGTGGAGGTGCGGGTGAGTTTTGTGCTACCGGCTTTGGTTCTCGAACCGGTCGCGTTGCCGGCTTTGGATTTGGTTTCACTTGTTCGCTCTTTAATGAGCCGGGCTCCGGCGCTGGCATTGCGCGGTCGCCATTCAAAAGTCCACGTTTATTGATTCCCGTCGTTTGTTCGTCACCCTGGTCGATTGAATTGCGCATAACGAGCTGCAGCTTGCCTTCGCTCGCAGCGAGCGCCAGCTTTTCAGCTTGTTCCGGAGTGACCAGGAGGGTGACCGCCTTGACGCTATTGGCCTCCCGCTCTTTTTCGGGTTTGTCTATGTTCTGACCATTCGCCAGGACCTTGATGTTTTGCAAAACAATCTTGGAGATCGGATCTTGCCCCTGGACACCCGAATCGCCGGGAATTATGACGACCACGATATCAACGAGCGTGCCTGGCATGATGAATCCCGAGATACCAACCACGTCGTCAACCTTGACTGTCATCGCTCGATAGCCTTCAGGTATTACCGCTGACAATCCGCCGGCTGTTCCTTCAGGAGCCAGCCTCGCCTCAGTAATCGGTTCGCGAGCCGCGATGTTGATTACCGCAACACGGCCCGCTAACTTCTCGACGGAGTCAAAGGCGCCGTCCGGGGTCGATTCGGGCGGAAACTGGACCACCATTACCTGCTCGGGAATGATCTTCGTACCGAGAGGAATCGCGACTTTGGCAACCGCAACACGGTTGAGATTTTTGGTGTAGGCCTGTGCGCTCGACAAATAACGAGTAACGGAAACCGCGGCGAGCAGTCCGAAAACAAGTGCACCGGCTAAGACAATAAAGAAACGTTTGTTGCGCATGGTTGACTCTCCGTGTTTTCAGTTGTGCAAATTAGCGTCGTGCTACTGCGCACGGCGCATTCAATTGTGAAAGATAGCTATGGAAATAATGCTTCCCATCGTAATGGCGACACCGTAGGGAATCGTGTGTTTGCGGTCCGTGGGCACTGCAAATTTCGGCATCGGCCAGCCTGGCAACATTCCCACGAATATCTGCAGCACGCGATGCATAGTAGTCATCACCATCCCCGCGCGAATGATCGAAACGACTGCAAGTAAACCACCAGTCAGGATCACTACTACGAAAGTCGGGACGACCAACCCGGCACCCGTCACCGCTCCAATTGCGGCAAAAAGCTTGACGTCTCCCGCTCCCATCGCTCCGAAAACATGGAGCATGAGCATCAATCCAAAAGCGAGAGCGCAACCACCGAAGCTTGCGTATAAACCTGGTAGGCCACCAAAGATCCCGTTGATCGCGAGTCCGCTCGCAAGCGTGGCAAAGACGAAGGGATTCGGAATACGACGATAGCGAACATCGTAGTAGGTAATGATTACTGCCAGGGGTAGAAGAAGAGCTATGGTTACAACTGTTTCAGACATCTCTCACACCCCTGAAGCGATCGTCTTGCGGGAGGTCACCTGTTACCGGTCGCTTTTGCTTCTAAAGATCTCACTAAAGCTGTTTCGGATTTGGTCAGGAAACCTATCCGTTGATCGTGGCGGCCATCGTGTCAATTCGGCTGGCGATGGCTGTGCCGAGAGTTGTAAACGCAACCACACACGCCATCGCAATTAACGCTGCGGCGACTGCGTACTCTGAAAGCTCAAGGCCGGTTTCATCTCGAAGAAAATTCTTGATCATGTTTTTCCTCCTCGTTCCGGATGGCATGACTCTTGACGAGCCGACAACGCGCTTTACCCGAGTTGGACCTCAACTAAAGCGCGCCGGGCCCATTTTTGCTAGGTAGGACTATCCGTTGATGGTCGCCGCAAGCGTGTTAACCTTAGCGCTAATAGCGGTGCCCAGGGCCGTGAAAGCGGCAACGACTGCGATCGCAATCAAAGCTGCGGCAACGGCGTATTCCGACAACTCGAGACCAGTTTCATCGCGAAAGAATTTCCTAATCATTTGTGTTTGCTCCTTTAGTTTGGTTATGGCTTTGATAATTCGTGCGCCTTCTTCCGCTCGAAAGAAAGCTCGCGAAGGTTGCTATGTAAGCCTCATGATCTGAGGGCCACGCTTGACTGTGGCCCTCCGCGGCTTCTGTGCGACTGGGATTTCGGCTCTGACCGTGCGGCGGCCAATGCCATTGATCCCACTCACGACAGCGCCACAAAGAGTTAGTGCCAGTAGCATGAATTCGTTGCCAGTCGCGACCGTGACTCGTGCGGCAAGGACAACGCCCAGCGCGAGCATAGGTGCGGTGATAGCGATCACTGCCAGCGAGACAAGCTCTTTTGTGGTTAATGCCTTCATGAGATCTTTGAGTAACACCTTCTCCCTCTTTTTCGCGACGCGTCCGTTGCCTCGCGATGAACATCTCCTTAACAAGAGACGTGCCATCGAGTGCAAACTAATAACGGTTAAGTAAATGGCGATCTTTCAGGCTGATTGACCGGTTCAGTTGTCGCCCTGTGGTGACAAGAAGAGGAGGCCAAGCGTGGGAAGAAGTGGTCCCGAGGCCAGTTTGCTGTCGCTTTTGCAGCTCTTATTGCTTGTCGCCTCAGGTTCACAACCTGATGGTCAACTTGTATCCGCCTCGGCGACATCCGTGGGGTAAAAAAAAAGCATTCGAGATTGCTCTCGAATGCTCAAAGAAATTAAATGGTCTAATCGATTAATTGCGTTCGGCGCGAAACTGCAAACCGGGCTCGGTATCTTCCTGAAGAAAGTCAGTGATATCGATAGCCAGACGCTTGATCTTTTTATATAGCGTCTGCCGCGAGCCCAGACCTAAGGCTTCGCTTGTCCGCGCCACGTTGCAATCGTTACGTTTCAACGTCTCAGTGATGACTCGCCTTTCGTAGTCTTCCAATAACAGTTCGAGGTTTTCGCCCGACCGCTTTTCAGAGTTTGTCCGAGAGTTAACCGGGTAAATATGTTCGCTAATGTGATCCAGCGTAATGTGACCATTCTCCTCGGCGTACAAAACTAGCCTCTCGATTTCGCCGGCCAATTCGCGAACGTTACCGGGCCAGGAGTAATTCTCGAGGGCCTGGATTGCTTCCCAGGTGATTCCAGCTATCGACTTATCATAACGCCTGGCATAGTGTGAAAGGTAGTGAGAGATCAGTGCCGAAATGTCTTCAGGCCGTTCCCGCAAAGGAGGAGCTTTCACGGTAAGCGTGGCTATTCGGTAGTAGAGATCTTCTCTAAATTGCTTGTCGCGAACTAACTCCTCGAGGTCCTTGTGAGTGGCTGCAATGACACGAATGTTCACTTTTCGCGGAGCCGGTTCACCGAGTGTGTGAATCTCTCCTTCTTGCAAGAATCGAAGAAGCTTGGGCTGGAGTGCCAAAGGAAGGTCACCAATCTCGTCCAGGAACAGAGTCCCGTTCTCCGCAGCGCGAATGAGCCCTTCGCTATCGCGAAGCGCCCCAGTGAAACTTCCCTTCCGGTGCCCGAAGAGAATGCTTTCGATTAGGTCAGGTGGAGCAGCCGAACAATTGAAGGGGACAAAATCCTTCTCGCTACGCCTGCTAAGGCGGTGGATCGCGTGGGCCACCAGTTCCTTACCAGTACCTGATTCACCCGTGATCAGGACTGCAGAATTTGAGTCTTTAATTCGAGCTACACTGCGAGCTACTTCATTCATCGCGCGGCTGGCAAATATCATTCCCGGCAGCGTCGTCTTGCCGTTTTCTTCGGCCGGCTTAGGCGGCTGAAGAACTTGTCCCACGGACACATGAGAATGAGCTAATCGCGTGACATCCATTATGGCTCCAAGGTCTTTGGCCTGCTGCGCTGACAAAGCGCGAACGCACAGGCCGTACAAAGCAGCTCCGGCACGCCCGGGCTTGGAAGATGCCAAAATAAAACAGACGGAGGAGTCGCCTTCTTTGACGTTGGGCCAGGAAGAATCTGCCGCCAGGGTTTCGTTAACTACTTTCTCAGCTGTCGCCAGTTCGGGCTCCTGTAACCCTTCAGCCCAGTTCAATCTCGGCCCCTCTCCGCTTTCCAGAGTCCAAATCGAAAGCCCGTACATTGGGGCAGTAGACTCGACGAGCAGACTCAGTTTTAGCATGACCTCGTAAAGTAAATCAGGCCCCGCATTCGCTGCCTGGCAAAGCGCTCTGACAATCGAACCTATTGGTAGTTGGTTCGTCTGGCTAACCTCTTCGGCTGCTTGTGGGTAAGATTGGGTCAATTCAGGCATGGAGCCTCTCTGATCTGATATCAAAAGGAATGGAGCCGGTTACTGGAATCGACGTAGCCCACTAAATTCTTGGAAATGAGAGGCAAGATTGGGAGGTACCTAAGTACCTTTTTTGCTGGGAGCCACTTTACTGATTAGCCCCCGAGCCGTTTTCGCCTTCGAGTCTAGCTTTGTAACAATTCCGTGTCAACATCTTTAAACGCTGGCGCCTTTTCTGGAGAGATGCGCCTCTTTTGTGTTCGCCGTACGTTCGCCTTCCCGGGCCATTAAGCGACGTTACCTCAAGTAAACGTTGAAGTTACGCTTTGAAATCGTTGTAGAGATATTGCTTTACACCCTTAAGCACGGGTGCTACATTCCGCCAACGTTGTCCTAAACTGTTGACTGGCAAAGGCTTGGCCATAAGAAAAGCACATCCCATTGGGGGTCTCGTCGCTTCATTACCAAAATCTTGTGGTCAAACGTACATAAAGTTTAAGCATCCTCTTAAAAAGCTGGTATGACTATTCGATTTGGAACATCTGGATGGCGGGCGGTTATTGCCGACGAATTTACTTTCGCCGGCGTTCGCTCTGTGACCAGCGCCATTTGTTCTCACTTTGCAACGTCAAGCCAGGCCGGACTTATGGTGGTCGGGTACGACACGAGGTTTCTGGGTGAAAAGTTCGCCGAGGAATGCGCCAATGTTATTTCTGAGAATGCTTTTCAGGTTCTTCTTTGCGACCAACCCGTTCCTACCCCAACTATCTCACACGTGATTCGCATCAAAGGCGCTATTTGCGGAATCAATTTTACCGCTTCCCACAATCCGCCTGAGTATAACGGGATGAAGCTGTCGACCAGTGATGGCGCGCCCGCCTTGCCTGAAATAACTCGAAACGTCGAGGAAATCATACAAAAAGGTTCCTTGACTTTCGCCCCGACGAAACCGGCAAAGACGAACGGATTTCAAGTATTTGCGGCTAAACCGGGCTATCTGGAAGATCTCAGCACAAAGATCAACTTCGAGGCAATTACTAGAGCAGGAGGCCGCTATGCGTATGACCCCTTGTGGGGAACCGGTCGGGGTTATCTGGATGAATTGCTGCGCATGCACGGCCTGGAGGTCGAAACCATTCATGATTGGCGCGATGTTCTCTTTGGCGGACGATCTCCGGAACCGGAAGCAAGTCACTTAGATGAGCTACGCGAAATTGTAATTTCGAAAGGCTGCGTCCTGGGTCTGGCTACAGATGGTGATGCTGATCGGTTTGGGGTCATAGACTCAAATGGTTCATTCATAACCCCCAATCAACTAATTGCCCTTCTCTTCGATTATTTGGTGGAGTCGAGAAAATGGAGCGGCGGTGCCGCCCGTTCAGTTGCAACTTCCCATCTGGTCGATCGTGTTGCAGAAGCTCGCGGTCTACCAGTTTACGAAACGCCCGTAGGTTTCAAATACATCGGAGAATTGATCAATGAAAACAAGATTGTCATCGGCGGTGAAGAGTCGGCGGGATTATCCATCAAAGGTCACTACCCGGAGAAAGATGGCATCCTTGCGTGTCTGCTCGCAGCGGAGGCAGTTGCGGCGCGCGGAGCGAGCCTAACCGAGCAGTTGAAAGAATTGTATCGGCGCGTTGGCAAACTTGAATCGGGAAGGATCGGCATTCGCTTGACTCCGCAACTCATGGCATCGCTCGGCGACAAGTTGAAAGAGGACCCCACAGAGATTGGCGGCCGGCGCGTTGAGCGAACAAATCGTATAGATGGAGTTAAGTTTATTTTTGCGGACGGTTCATGGCTGTTGCTGCGGCCTTCTGGGACGGAACCGGTTGTTCGCATTTACGCAGAATCAGAATCAGCAAAGGACTTGGAGGTGCTTCTTGAGCAGGGTCATAAATTCTTACTGGGTTGATGAACGAATTCGCGCGCAACGGGTCGTGCCTCGAGAGGGTGCACCATTCGCATCCGTGAAGGAGATTTCACAGGGCATTATTGGAAGTCCCGCCGAAGTTCGAAGGCGCGGTGGCGTAATACCCGCTTGGGTTATTTTCGGAATGATCATTCTCGCGACATTTGCCATATGCGTTGCGGTCACGATGCGTACCAGAACCAGGATGTCTCTGGCATCACAGCAATACGTCCGCATGCAAACAGATGTTGAGGGATTGCGCAATGCAAACCAATCCCTGCGATTGGAGATTGAGCAGTTGCACACTAACCCACGCACTATCGAGGCGGCGGCGCGCAGCCGCCTAAACATGGTGCGAGCTAATGAGATCGTAATACCCGTCGAATGAGCAACAAGGGAAGCTCATTCGCGACGGACGGCGCTGAATTTTGTTCTCCTGCCGGTTGCCCGCTAGTTCCCTGCTTGAAAGCCACGCATCGCGAGTGCCCGCCGAGCTGCGCGGTTGTGACTGCCATCACAGCCGCGCTCCCCTCTCAAAAACTCAAACAGACTGCGCTGTTTAGCTGTAATTGACAGTCGAATACCGGTCAACTAATATCGAATTCTCCATTCGAGAGTTGTTCAAGTCTTATGTCTGAAACCAAAGAGATCGCTACGCCCATTGAGGAGGCGGTTGAACGCTGGCAGCGTGAGACGCTCGAACCCGCCCTGCAGAAGCATCCTGAGATGAAGAAGCGCTTTGAAAGCGTTTCGCTTGAAGAAGTTGATCGACTCTACACGCCCGCCGATATCACTCAGGTGGATTTCTCGCGCGATATTTCGTTCCCAGGCGAGTTTCCCTACACACGCGGAATACATCCGACAGGCTATCGCGGCAAGATCTGGACGATGCGACAGTTTGCCGGGTTTAGCACTCCTGAAGAAACCAACTCCCGATTCCGGTACTTGCTGGAGCAAGGCCAAACTGGCCTTTCAGTCGCTTATGACTTGCCGACACTGATGGGCTACGACGCCGACTCGCTGCTCGCCGAAGGCGAAGTCGGCAAGTGTGGCGTGGCGGTTTCGTCGTTGGCTGATATGGAAATCCTGTTCGATAAGATCCCGCTCGAGCAGGTCACCGTATCCCAAACGATCAATGCGCCGGCATCTGTGCTGCTGGCGATGTACTTGGTGGTGGCAGAGAAACAAGGAACTGATTGGAAGAAGATTTCAGGAACGTTGCAAAACGATATTCTCAAGGAGTACATCGCTCAAAAGGAGTGGATCTACCCCATTCAACCGGCGATGAAGCTGGTCGTTGATACGTTTGAGTTCTGCACTCAACACGTCCCTCGCTACAACCCAATTTCCGTGAGCGGCTATCACATCCGCGAGGCTGGCGCCACCGCCATTCAAGAACTCGCCTTCACCTTGCGCGACGGACTGGAATATGTTGAGTGGGGGCTGAAGGCCGGCTTAGACCTGGACCTCTTCGTTCCGCGAATCTCGTTTTTCTTTAACGCCCACAACGACTTCTTCGAAGAGGTTGCCAAGTACCGGGCAGCCCGCCGCATCTGGGCCAGAGAGATGCGCGATCGCTTTGGTTCGACAAACGAACGCACTCTGAAGCTCCGTTTCCACACGCAAACCGCGGGAGTTTCACTCACCGTACAGCAACCGCTCAATAACATCGTCCGCGTGGCCATACAGGCGCTTGCTGGAGTTTTCGGTGGCACTCAAAGCTTACACACCGATGCCTACGATGAGGCGCTGGCTCTGCCTACAGACCAGGCGGCTTTGATCGCGCTTCGCACTCAGCAAATCATTGCCGAGGAGACCGGCGTGGCAAACACGATCGATCCGCTGGGAGGGTCCTACTTTGTCGAGTCGCTCACAGAAAAGATGGAGCAGGGCGCGCTCGATTATTTTCGCAAGATCGACTCCATGGGTGGCATGGTCGCGGCGATAGAGAAAGGATTTCCGCAAAGGGAAATTCAGGACTCTGCGTACAAGTATCAGAAAGCGGTAGAGCGCGGCGAGCAAGTAATCGTCGGAGTTAACAAGTACGAAATGGAGAATGATTCTCAGATTCCCACTTTGGCGATTGACGAGTCAGTGCGCGATCATCAAATCGAACGCCTCAACCAGACGCGCGCAAAGCGAGATAGCGGCGCGGTGGCAAACGCTCTTGAGGCACTCAAACGTGCGGCCCAGCGTGGGGATAACACAATGCCTGCCACCATCGAGGCAGTCCGCGCATATGCCACCCTCGGTGAAATCTGTTCCGCCTTGCGAGATGTTTATGGTGTCTATGAAGAGCCCGCGTTCTAATTCCAGGCCGTTCTAATTCCAGGCAAATCTCTCTAGTGTACCCGCGGTGAGACTCACAACACGCAACCCAATCCTCCCATCAAACTTCGACGGGCAACTGGGGCAATTCGTAGAACTAACGCTACAATGCCGGATATGAATGAAAGAAAGATTCGCGTCCTGGTCGCAAAGCCGGGCCTTGACGGTCATGATCGCGGTGCAAAGGTTATAGCGCGCGCGTTGCGCGACGCGGGTATGGAAGTTATTTACACAGGACTGCGGCAGACGCCGGAAATGATCGCCGCCGCCGCCCTGCAGGAGGACGTGGACGCTGTCGGCGTTTCGATCCTCAGCGGCGCACACAACACGCTTTGCCCTCGCATTGTGCAATTGCTTCACGACCAGGGAATGGACGACTGTCTTGTTCTGTTAGGTGGAATAGTTCCCCAGGATGATATCGCGAAGCTAAAGGCGCAGGGCATTGCGGAAATCTTTCTTCCCGGAACGTCGACTGAAAACATTGTCAAGTTTCTCCGCGAAAACGTGAAGCCACGCGAATGAGCAAGGCTGAGGGTGATATCAGTCAGAACTGAGTCCGTCTAACTCGAAAACGCTTTGCCTTGTGTTTGAATGATTGCAGAAGACTCGCCATCAGTAGTCACTGAAGTTTCCGACTCAATTGCTATTGTCCGTTTCAACCGGCCAGCGGAGCGTAATCCACTTTCGCTCGCCACTCTTCAAGAGTTAAAGAGCACAACGTCGGCGCTGTTCTCACGCGACAACGTTCAAGCAGTTATCTTCACCGGCACAGATGACATCTTTGCGTCCGGGGCGAACATACGCGAACTCGCGCAACTTGATAGCGAGGCTGCGTTAAAGTTTTCAAAATTCGGTCAGGAGTTATTCCAAACAATCGCTGACGCAAGACAGTTAACTATCGCCGCCATCAACGGCTACTGCATGGGCGGCGCCTTGGATCTGGCGCTGGCGTGTGATCTTCGAGTCGCTTCCAGTGATGCGGTGTTGGCCCATCCAGGGGCGCGCCTCGGCATTATCACCGGTTGGGGCGGGACTCAGCGACTTCCGCGACTTATCCGAAGGGCAGCCGCTTTGGAATTATATTTGACTGCTCGACACATCCTTGCCGACGAAGCTTTCAACCTGGGTCTGGTCACCAGAGTTTCAGATCATCCACTCCGCACTGCTCAGTTAATCGCCCGAGAATGTCTCCAGTAAGATCTGCAATGGCTACGAAATCCGGAACCAGCTAAGCTCTAAATTTATGGATGACATGCTGTTTTTTGGATATTCTGAATCCCTGAATACACATCGTGAGATGCGATATGCAGCAATTCTTGGTTTTTGTCGAATAAGCCGGAGCGGGCATAGAAATTGCGAACAGCACATAACAAGATCTCCTTGACTGCCCTTGCGGGTATTGATTAATCGGCCCAAGGGCATTGACTCGGCAACGTGGTTTGCGAAATTCGCATGCTCGGTATTTGCCTTCAAGAAAGGAAAACAAAATGAGAAGCCTAAGGTTGCTTGTTGTCACCTGCATTGCTTTGTTCTCAACCGCCGCTTTTGCACAGGAGCCCATTGGCTCAATCGAGGGGTCTGTCACAGATCCACAGGGTGCGATTGTGCAAGGTGCGATAGTTACGGTGCGAAACTCTGCCACCAACTTTTCTCGCTCAGCGACGTCCGGAGATAACGGCCGGTATCGAATATCCCAGCTTCCGCCGGGAACTTATGAGGTGAAAGGTGCCGCGACCAACTTCAAGACGTCCGTTGTTTCAGACGTGGTCGTGGCCGTAGGTCAAACTCTTCCACTCGATATTCACCTTGAAATTGGAGGTGCCAGCGAGATCGTGACAGTCGTCGGAGGAGGCGACGTGCAGATAGACCGAACAGACAATACTGTCTCGGGCGTGATAAACACACGACAAATCCAGAATCTGCCACTCAACGGTCGGAACTTCCTCGATCTGGCGCAGCTTCAGCCAGGCGTCGAGAAGGTCGAAGGCGGTAACTTCGACCCGACCAAGGCAAACTATACGGGCGTTTCCATAGCCGGGCAGGCCGGTCGCTCCGCACAGATAGCGGTCGACGGCGGCTCGGTCGTCGATAACGTCGTCGGCACTACCGTGCAGAACTTCTCACAAGAGATCGTACAAGAGTTCCAGCTCGGTATCTCGAACTTCGATCTTTCGACGGGAGCTTCGTCAACCGGATCCGTGAACATAATTTCGAAGTCAGGCACGAACGAGTTTCACGGCAACGGATATTTCTACGTTCGCGACGACCGCTGGGCAGCATTCCCGTCGCTCTCACGGCTTGACGCGGCGAACGGCATCCCACTCAACGCGCAAGCTAGCCATGTCCCGTTCGACCGTGAACAGTACGGCGGCACGATCGGCGGGCCAATCAAGCACAATAAGCTCTTTTTCTTTGTCAACTACGAGGGGAACAATCAGGATGGCTCGGCGCTTCATAACCCGCCGGAGTCTCCCAGTTTCGCGGGCTTTACGAGCAATCCATTCGACGAAAAGCTGCTCACCGCGAAAGTCGACTGGGTAGTCAGCAGCGCGACTAATGTGCAGGGTCGGTATTCGTTCGACGACAATAAGCAAGATGTGCCGTTCGCACCAGGCTCCGGCATCGTCCCGCGTCAGTCCGCGTCGCGAATTTTTGAATCGGACAACCAACTCGTGACGAACCGCTCGCACAACATCGTCGTTGGAACAACACACGCCTTCAACCCGACGGTGAGCAATAACTTCGTTTTTAACCTAAGCGATTTCTCAAACGTAATTCTGCCCAAGACCGAAGGGGTACCAGAGATTCGCCTCCTCGGATCGCAGCTTTGGAGATCGGGCACCAATTACATCACACCGCAGACTACCTTCCAGGAGCGTTACCAGGGCCGCGACGACCTGACTATGGTCCGAGGCAACCACACGATCCGCTTCGGCGGCAACTTCGAACGGACCTCCATTAACGGCCAGTTTGCGTTCGCCAAGCCCGCGCGCATTCGGCTCTTCGATCCAATAGCTAACGGGCTACCGGTTCCACAGACGGAGGCAGACTTCCTGAATTACCCGGTGCGTGACATCTCAATGGGGATCGGTAACGATATCCTTCCGTTTAACTCACCCTCGAGCGCGACGATCAACAATCGCATTTCATTTTACGGCAAGGATTCCTGGAAACTGGCTAGCAAGTTCACACTCAACTACGGACTTTCCTATCGTGTTGATTCAAATCTATGGAACCACGATCAGGGCCATCCGGCGATTATTGCCGCTGTCTTTGGCAAGGGAACCGCGCCCAGCCCGAAGGATAAGAACAACTTCGCGCCGACTATCGGGTTCGCCTGGGACCTGTCTGGCAACGGTCGGACAGTCATTCGGGGGGGTGCCGGCGTATACTATGACAACACTATAGACAACCTGAGGCTTTTCGAGCGTGCTGACCTGGGCCCGCCAGGAGCGGAATTATTCCTCGTTGGCACCGACCTCGTCAGCCCCTTCTTCCCGGGTGGCGACGGTCGCTTCACGCTGGGGCAGCATGTCACCCTTGCGCAGGCCCTCGCATTTATCGGACCGGCGCGAGCTGACATCGAGTCGCACGCCTTCAACTGTTCACTGCCAACCTCGGTCGAGTGTTTCGGGTCCGTTTCTGGCCCATTATTCTCGACAGAGTTTCAGGTACCCTATTCTCTCCAGTACTCAATCGGCGTTCAGCACGAGCTACCTTGGAAGATGGTTTTCCAGGGCGACCTCAACTATCGCAAGGGTGTTCATGAAGTAATCGTTTACGACGTGAATCACTTTGGCTCCGAATTCGGTGAGAAAACCGCCTTCGGCAACGCCATACCTTACGCCGATTCATCGGGCTACTCGACCTACTTTGCTGGTCTCTTCCGTCTCGATCGCCGCTTCTCTAACGGATTTCAATTGACGGCGAGCTATGCGCTTTCGCGCTTCAAGGCATTCGGCAGCGACGCGCTGGGTCTGGGCGCAACCGTCACAGATCTGAACAACCTCCGCAAGGAGTTTGGTCCGGCTGGTCTCGACCGCACCCATCGCTTTGTGGTGAGTGGGATTTACGATCTGCCGTTCTTCCGTAAGAGCACCAACGGATTTAAGCGTGACGTTCTGGGTGGCTGGCAGGTGTCACTTATCTCGACGGCGTTTAGCGGTTTACCGCAGAGTGTGTTCCTGCCCAACTTCGTTGATCTCTCCAGGACCGGTACTTTCCAAAGCTATCTGCCTGGCACTGGAGAAGGCTCACTTGGGCGTACCCTTAACAGCGTTAGTGCGGTCAACGCGATGATCACAGCTTTCAACAATAACATCCCGAATCTAGGTGATGATTGCGGCGCGGACAGCCCAACCGGGCGTTGCGACAGCAACTTCCCGGGATTTGGAGACCCGATCGTCCGGCTCGCTCTGCTGCCGGAAGGTACGCAGATCGGCGGCGACTCGGTTATCTCGCAGGACCTTCGCCTAACTAAGACCTTCAGCTTCAACGAAAACCTGAAGCTCGATCTTATCGGCGAAGTCTTCAATGTCTTCAACATAGCTAACCTTACTTACCCATCGGCCATCACGCTCGCAGAGGAGGGTGAATCGCCAAACGTAATTAGGAGGGTAATCCACGGACCAACCGCGCGCACTACCAGCGTGTTCGGTACGGGTGGTCCGCGGGCTTTCCAATTCGCGGCGAAGTTCCGTTTCTAAGAAACGGTCTTTAAGGCTTTACCAGGGTGGAGTACCGAAAAAGGGCTCCACCCTGTTTTGATTGACGATACGACTCCTCTTCCAGTCGTTCACAACAGTTAGAATTGCAGGACATGCGCTTCCGAATAGCTATTCCAACGTTCCTTCTAACTTTGGTTTGCTGCTTGGCGATAACTAGTAGCGCCGCGGCACAAGGACATACCATTCGAGGAAAGGTGCGAAATTCCGCCGGCGTCAACCTGCCCCGCGTAACGGTTAGTCTCGAGACTGGCACTGGCGCCATGATCAACCAGACAGTTACAAACAATGAAGGTGATTTTGTTTTTTCGGGCCTCAGTGAAAATAGCTACACCCTTACTGTTTCGGCTCCGGATTACGGCCCCGCAAACGAGCGTGTTGAATTTGTCCGAAGTGTTGGCGCCAATGATCCGGGCGAGGTTCGCACGGTTGAGATTGTCCTGCTTGGCAACGCGAATTCTCGCACGGCGCGTCGGGAAGTGAGTTTTGTTCAGAATGTTCCCAGGGAAGCAAGCGATAAGTTCGCGTTGGGTATGCAATCGTTGAAAGATCGACAAGCGCAGGAGGCAGTGACCTATCTTGAACAGGCTATCGCTATTTTCCCCGACTACTTCGACGCGCGTTTCGCGCTCGCCAATGAATTGATTTTGGAAAGCAAACTTACCGCGGCCATTGTGCACCTTGATCAGGCTCGTCGCATCAATCCAAAGGACGACCGCACCTACCAAGCCTTTGGAATAATTCTCATGAGGCAACAAAAGTATGCCGTCGCGGCACGGATTTTTGCCGAAGCCTCGCAACTCAATCCACGCGAAATCAACTATCTCGTGCTTCAGGGCACAGCACTGATAGATCAAGCCGCCAGAATAGACCCTAAGAAATCGCCAGCGGCGGCTGATGAACGTAACTATGCCTTCAGCGAAGCAGAGTCAGTGCTTAACAAAGCCTACAACCTGAGTGGCAAGAAACTGGCTTCGGTTCATTTGCAGATGGCGAGACTATATGAAAAGAAAGGCGATCCGGCGCGTGCGGCTTCGGAATTGGAGCAGTATCTTCGCCAGTCTCCGAACGATCAAAAGGCCGAACAGATCCGCGGAGCTATAACCAAACTGCGAGACGCATCAAAGCACGATTGATGTTGCCCAATCTTTCAGCCTTTTTTCAAAAATCCGGCAATACCTTTTTGACAGTCCTCGCTCATTCGGGCAATCACGTTTACATCAACGCCCGTTTCCAGCGCGTCGCCAAATGACATTCCGTCAATCTGGTAAAGCAGAGCTTTGGTTAAAGCGACCGCTGACTTGCTCATCTGTTCAAATGCACGAAGGTAGATCGCTACCTCTGCTTCAAAATTTTCCTCCGCGAAAACCCGAGTGGCGAGTCCAAACTCCTTTGCATCCTCAGCGCTTATCTCAGTACCGCGCGTCAGTAATTCAAATGCGCGCTTCTCCGAAACGTTCCGGCGCAGAATCGCCATCACCATCGCCGGAACGAACCCGATCTTCACCTCCGGGTAACCAAAGCGGGCATTGGCCGAAGCAAGCACAATGTCGCAAGCGCTTGCCAGTCCACAGCCGCCCGCCAGCGCTTTGCCGTGAACAGCGGCGACTATTGGAACACTGACCTGCCGCATTAGCATGAAAAGTTCCATTAGCGAACGCGCGTCATCTATATTTTCAGAAACTGACGCTTCCGAGATCTTTTGCAACTCCGCAAGGTCCGCACCTGAACAGAAATCCGGACCAGCTCCACTAATCAGAATTACTCTTACGGATTCGGCCTCGGCGCCTGCCGTGATCGAGTACTTGAGAGCTCCGACCAGTTCGTCGTTAAGAGCGTTTCGCTTCTCGGGACGATTAAGCGTGATGCGTGCAACAGAGTTTTCAACTGAGTAAAGAAGAGCCTTGCTTTCGTCAGTCAATATGGCGCCTCCACCTTTTGCAGTCTGGCGACCTGCGAAGTGCCCGCCAACAGTCAAGCGAGAGTGCTCCCGTCGTCGCTTTCGTTGCGAAGTTTTGAGTCTTTAGCCTTATGAAACCCTAGCTACTCTCAGGTGTCAATTTTTGTCATAGTCGATCTTGAAAATTTAAGCACAAAGCACGCAAATAATGACATAATGACCATCGTGCGGTGCCCTCCAGCTAGTCTTCCGAACGAAAGCCGCTCAGGTCGATACAAGAAGTAAGGTTGCAGCCCCAACCGACGCCTAAAGTCGCGCCCGGGGGATGGTAGCCTCCCAGCTGGCAGATCCGCGTCAATCCCACCTAAGAGAGTCAGATCAACCGGGGACGGGATAGCACACTGTGAAATCAAACCATTCTAATCAAATCAAGCTCATGGATCTGATCAGTCGGATTGCACCGACTACATTTTTCCTGTTCGTTGTGATGCTTAAGGGCATCGAACTTTACACTTTCCTCCAGACTCATTCTGCCGGTCACGAACCTGCATCCTGGAAATTTCTCGTGGACGTCGCGTCCAGATCTTCCACTGTCTGTTTTCTGGGACTAATGACGATTTTATTCTTCGTCAGGCTTGAGCCAGTGGGAAAAGCGAAGAGCATTTTGCCGCGAGTAATGGCAATAGCCGGAACTTTCTTTGTGGCCCTCGTGACTCTCTTCCCGCGGGCGACCCTCTCGATGACGCAGACAATCATAGCGAGTTCGATCAGTATTTGCGGAACGATCATGGCAATCATTGCTCTGGCACATCTGGGTCGCTCGTTTAGCTTGATGGCCGAGGCAAGAAGACTGGTTACTACCGGGCCATATCGAATCGTGCGGCATCCTTTGTACCTCTTCGAAGAAGTAGCATCGTTAGGTGTGTTGCTTCAATTTTTCTCGTTCTATACGGCTCTGATATTTCTTATCCATGTGCTGATACAACTGCAACGAATGAAGAACGAAGAGGTAGTTCTGGAAAGAGCATTCCCCGAATATCAAGCTTACAAGGCAACTACAGCGCGCGTTATCCCGAAACTCTACTAATACAGCTCGATTATCTTAGGAAATAGATCAGAGCCACGGAAGCCAGCGGCCGGTCGCTCACTCCACAATCTACTTAAACTGATGCGTCGCTCTGGAACTGCGAACTGGAAATGGACACTCTGGGCTGCTGTTGCAGTAACGCTGCTGTCCCTGTGCCCACAGCTTTTGATGTGGGGATCCCGCGGTGCGCATTGGAACGGCAGTTATGCGGAGCTTCATGGCGACGAGTGGGTCTATTCCGCATATGTCCAGGCATTGATTGACGGTCGGCCACGTCGTAACGATCCCTACACAGGACGTGATGACCGCCCTGATAATCCGCAGCCGGAATCTCTTTTTTCTATCCAGTTTTTGCCCGCCTATATGATTGCGATTCCAGGTCGACTCCTGGGGATATCGTCGTCGACAGCTTTTATAGTCTTAGGAATTCTGGCGCCCTTTTTTGCATGTCTCTCCATCTCCTGGCTAATTGCGAATGTTATTCAGGATCGCGGCCTGGCTGCCGCTGGATCCCTAATAGTCCTGTGCTTTGGCGCGCTCGCTGCGGGAGAGGGCTTGATACACCTACTGATCTCTGGTGATAACTATGCCTTTCTTCCCTTCCTCAGACGATATGAGCCCGTAGCACCTTTCCCGCTGTTCTTTGTGTTCTGTACCCTGGTTTGGAAAGCCCTGAATGATCGCGGTTTTGCTTTTGTCTGGGCGGTCGCCGCAGGTCTGGTATTGGACCTACTCATCTTTTCTTACTTCTTCCTCTGGACAAGTGCGGCGGCGTGGCTGGCGTGCATCGCGTTTCTCTGGTTCGTTGCCTATCCGGGAAAACTGCGACAAGACTCCAAGCCCTTCCTGACAATCCTATTGCTGACCGGAACGGCACTTGTCCCCTATGTTGTATTGCTATCCCGCCGTTCCGTCACCATGGACGCCGGTCAGAAGTTGACGCTTTCTCATGCTCCAGATCTACTGCGCATGCCTGAACTAATCGGCTTGGCAGCGATCGTCCTGATCGTTTTCGGTGCTCTCCGCGGAAGACTGAACTGGCGCACTCCGGAGACATTGTTTGCTGCCTCGTTTGCCCTTACCCCAGTAATTGTATTTAACCAGCAGGTGATTACAGGACGTTCACTGCAGCCTTTCCATTACGGATGGTTCATCGCTAATTACCTGGCTCTTGTTGGCCTGGTATTGGCGAGTGTCACTGTTTGGCGTGGGTCTGAGGGCGAAAGGCGACCGATACAATATCGCTGGTGGGGTCGCCTGGCGTTCTTTGCAATCTGGTGGGCGGCCATTGAGGTAATGGCGCCTGGAAAAGTGATAATTAGAGATAGCCAGTTCACGGATCGAGCGGCAGCGGTCTGTCAACGTTTACGACAACGAGCCAATGCCGACGGATTGGTTACGAGCTCCGCGACAGATCCTCGACCTCTGGTGTTAGCCAGCGACAACAAAGTCGCCGTGATCTTGCCGACATTTGCACCGCAGGCGGTGTTGTGGGCCCCTCACTTCGACTTCCTGAACCTCGCTGTCGGCGAGAGCCGCGTGCGCTTCTACGAGTATCTCTATTTTACGGGGATAGAGGGAGACCATCTCGGAAAGGAATTGGCACAACCCATGAGTACCTTTGCCGCCGCTGCCTTCGGGCATGAGCGGGTCTTACCTGATCTGTCCGTACAAGCTAAGCCAATTACAAGTGAGGAGATTGCGTTCCAGGTCGCGGACTACAAGGCCTACTATTCTTCATTCACACGAGACCGCGCTATTCAGCATATTCTCTCATATGTCATTGTACCTTCCGCTGGCGGACCTGATCTGTCGAACCTGGATCGCTGGTATCAGCGCGACAAGGGTGAGCAGGTTGGCGACTACATACTCTATCGAGTCCAATTACGCTTTTGAGATCTTCTGCACGGGTCCCACCGGTATTTAATGCGGCCTGGTCGCAATTTTAGTCTTACTTTGGTTTCGCCCAGCTCATTCCGACCTGAGGAAATCGATTAGAGCTTCGTTCACTTCAGCGACTGCCTCATTCTGCACCCAGTGGCCACTGTCGGCAATACGCACCTCTCGATAAGGTGCGTCAATGTATTTTGCTATCCCGCGTACAGTGGCGGGGAGAATCGCGAAATCTTTTTCGCCGAATATGAATAGAGTCGGCACGCGAATGCGTCGATCCGCTGCTGGGTCGATTTGATCGGTTTCAGTTTCGCCGTGATGGATTGTGCGATCGGATGTTCGCCCCAGGTTTCGTTGAGACATTAGACGCAGGACATTTGCGCGATAGTAGTTTACAGCCGCTGTTAGAGCGCCCGGCCGGCTTAGGGCTTCCTTGTAAAGTTCGATGTCGGCGTCGCTGAAGGTGCCATTGCGAGCGACGGTCTTTTTGAATGTCCGATCGAGCGCGGCAAAGTTTTTTGTGCTAAGAACCCATTCGGGAAGCCACGGAAGCTGGAAGAAAAACATATACCAGCTTCGCAGTAACTGCCGCAGTGAGAGGTTTGCTCGCCATACGGCGCCGGGTGGCACCTGCAACACGGCAAGTTTCGAGACGCGCTCTGGATATTTTTGCGCAACAGCCCAAGCCACGATAGCGCCCCAATCGTGTGCAACTATGGCCGCTTTGCTGGCGCCGCAATGTTTGATGAGATCGACTACATCTTCGACCAAAACTTCAAGGCGATAATCTTCCACTCTCGCAGGCTTATCACTCAGGTTATAGCCGCGCATATCGGGAGCAACGACATGATAACTATTTCCCAGAACCGTCAACTGATGACGCCACGAATACCAGAACTCGGGGAACCCGTGGAGCAAAATCACGAGCTTGTCGCCGCCTCCTGATTCCGCATAGTGCAACTGGATGCCATTAATGTTGGCGTAGTGATGATTGATTGCCGGCTCTGAATCCACCTTTTGCGCCTCTTCTCTAAAAAGTCATATGAAAAAGGCACTACTCAAACTTGAAGATCCAAGGTTCGGGCTTCCACATCCGGAATGTCGATCTCCATTCTTAGTAATGCCGTTGAGAAGGTCTTTCCCTGGGCGTCAGTCATCAAAGACAGCGTGCCCCCACCGCCAAGGCTTTCGTGCAGCAGGAAATTAAGGGCGCCCAGATTTGGCAGCTCAAATCTCTCGACGTTCCCCTTGCAGATTCCTTTGAAGTGCTGCTTCACGCGCTCCGCCGTCACTTCCCGAACGAGAATCGGATAGATCTCCTCACGTAAAGCGATCAAACCAATGTTCGCAGTATCGCCTTTGTCACCCGAACGCGCATGTGCAAGCTCTGTTAGTTGGGCTCTCATAACCATCAGTCCTTCGCATAGTTCCGAGAAATCAGATCTTCCATTCCTCATTTTTCATTTCTCAATTGCCTTTGAGAACGCTGAGGTTAGCGCGAAATGGGAAAATGCCAAATCTTAAATTATCTTAAATGAGAAATGGAAATCTTTTAGGGCCTTATACCTCAAGAACATCCACGACGGGATTGATCTCTTCCTTCGGAATCAGCGCGGGCCAGTAGGCGACAATCTCTTCCACTTTCGGTCGTCCGCCGGCAAATCCGGTAACGCCTGGAGGTCCAGTCAAGACCAAAGGCGCGATCTCTTTTGTGAATCGCTCGACTGCGGTACGGTTTTCACTACGCACACCGACGCGCAATTGCACTTCAGGTAAGTCCGGCGAGGGTGTGCCGGCCAGCGGACCGTGCGTCGCATTAGCGCCGACAAACTCCGTCAAAATCTGATCAAACTTCAACCCAAGCCGATCCAGCCGCGCCCGAAGTATTCTGTCGGCGGCTTGTGCTTTATCGTAAGCCTCTGGCCACGAGTAAACGAGCGTCCCGACGGCCTTGTAACCGGCTGAATAACTTACCGATACTTTAAGCGTGTTGGTTGCCGGTCGTCCCTCGATACCAAACACGCGCACGCGGTCACGACCTTCGTATTCAAGACGCACGGTAGTGAAATCCGCAACGCAGTCCGGGGTAATGTAGGAGTGTGGATCGCCCATCTCATAAACCAATTGTTCCTTGACGGAAGGAATAATCACCCAGCCACCAGTGCCTTCATGTTTCGTGATCACGAATGTCCCATCCGGCGCTGCTTCAACAATTGGAAAGCCCACATTAGCAAGGTTGGGAATGCTGCGCCACTCGTATTGAGAATTTCCACCAGTGCATTGCGCGCCACATTCAATGATATGACCTGCGATGGTGCCTGCCGCGATTTTGTTCCAATCGTCCGGAGCCCAGCCGAACTCGTGCATCAGGGGCGCGAGTGTCAGACCGGTATCAGTGGCCCGACCCGTAATCACAATTTGCGCGCCGCGATTGAGTGCTGCCACCATCGGCGCCGCGCCAAGGTAAACGTTTGCGCTCTGAATTCTATCCCGTACAGTTGATAGCGCGACTCCAGTGTCCATGTTGCGCAGCTCGATGCCGCGGCCAAGCAGCGCGTCCAACTTCTCCATGATGTCGTCGCCGGTAACGATGCCGATGCGAAGCTTACCGGCAAGGCCAAGCTCGCGGGCAACCTCGCTTACCGCACTTGCACAGCCCTCAACGTTAACGCCACCTGCATTTGCGGTGACGCGAATGTCTCTCTCGACGCACGCCGGCAATATCTGCTTCATTAGCGGAACGAAGTCTTTTGCATAACCTGCTGACGGATCGCGCGAGTGCTGTTTTTGCATGATTGACATCGTAACTTCTGCCAGATAGTCGAGCATCAGATAGTCAATCGGGCCACCTTCAACCTGGCGCACGGGTGCCTCGGGGAGATCTCCCCAGAAACCCTGGCCGGCAGCGATGCGAATCTTTTGCTTCATTTGTTACGTTCCCCTGCGATGTCCGTCAAACCACGCCTGTTGTAACGACGGCACACAATCAGGTCCAACGCTCCAGTTTGCCGGAGAGGGAATGTAATTGGTTTATTTCAGACATGCAATGCGGGCGATATGGTTTATGGCAACCAGACCGCCCGCAGTGCTTTTTCTGAGATCAACCGTCGAGGAACCGATCGGAGAATGACAGGGGACAAGAACCTCAGTTCCGGTGGTTAGGAGGCGTGGGTGTCGGAGCCGCATTGACGTTTCCTTGCTTACCGGTGCCGAAGCTGTCGTTCATGTTAGCATTCGAGTTCGTCTTTGTATTTTGGTTAGCGCGACTACCTCTGCGACCACGACGGCGTGGAGCCGGCGCAGCCGGTGTCGCTGGTTCTGCCGGTGTCGCCGGCGTTGCCATGGGTTCTGCCGGAGTAGCAGGCTCGGCGGGTGTCGCCGGGGCCGCCGCTCGCGCTCTTCGATGTCGAGACGACGCGCTGCGCGAGGCACCGGTAGGCGTAAATGAACAAGCGTGGGTCGCGCCGGGAACGGTAGTAAGTGTAAGACGATCGCCTGACTTCCTTCCACGCATGGAAACGATAGTTGGCGTACTGGCGGCAGACGTGCCTGTCGCCGGAGTAAACTCACCAAATTGCATCGCGACTCCGGTGTAACCACGAGTAGTGGCGGCCACGATACGGCCGGATTTTCCATCCGTAAGCGTGAATTGATTACCGGTAATAGTCAGAGTCGTATCGCCATTGACTCCCGCATCTGAACAATCGAAAGTACCCGTATAGGTTCCTGACAGATCGGTCTGCTCAGTTGGGCCAACCGGGGTTTGCTCGGTTGTGCCCACCGGTGTCGCTGGAGTTTCGGGAGCAGCCGGTGTTTCCGCAGTACTGGCGGCGGGTCGGCGCCTATTTCGACGGCCTCGGCGGCGATTAGGAGTGCCAGTATTGGAATTCATCGTAGTGGTGGACGAATTCGTATTTTGACTGGATGCAATCCCCGCCAGGGCCGTGAAATCGAAGCAAAACGCCGAAGCAGCTAAGACAACTGCAAATAGCAAACTACCCAAACGCACGATCTTCATACTCATAGATCAAGTCCTCCCGTATCAGCAGTCGCGCAGGCACAGGCCAACGCGAAAAATGGACCAACTTTTCGGGGGAAGATTACTGAAGAGAAAGGGGTCTGCAGTTCCCTTTTGTATCACCAAACTGGTGCAGATCACAACCCTGTTTGACTCGAAAAGTCCGGGATTCCAGATGCTCTCAAAACAAATGCAGGTGCTATTACTGCCTAAACCAGGTTCGCCGGCAAGACAAATTGGCCAATGTGTGGGCCATGGTAATTTAGACTAGTTAGTAAACTAAGCTCCAAAGCATCGCGCGTGTGTTCCGGTATGATCACAGCATCGACAAAGCCGCGTGCCGCCGCATACTTCGCGTCCAATTCCATGTCATAAGTCTCACGCACTTGACCCATCTCCGCTTCAAGCCGGCTATCGGGTTTCAAATCGTTGCGCTTCAGCTTTTCGAGTTGACTGCCAAACACAGCCTGCACTGCCGAGTCACCTTCCATAACACCCATACGCCCGGTGGGCCAAGTGTAAATAAAGTCGGGGTCAAAGCCCTGACCAGCCATCGCGTAATAGCCGGCGCCCGAGGCGTGGTTCACTGTTAACACAATCTTCGGCACCACTGCCGTGGCCATTGCTTCCACGAATCGCGCTCCAGCGCGAATGATTCCTGAGTGTTCTGCTGCCGGACCAACCATGAAGCCGGAAACGTCCTGAATGAATAGTAGTGGTGTCTGGCGCCGGTTACAGGTTTCGATGAAGTAAGCCACCTTCTCCGCCGACTCCGTGTAGATGATGCCGCCAAAGCGAGGCGGACCGCCGGCGGGCGGACGAATCATGCCGCGGTTGTTGGCAATCACGCCCACCTGAATGCCACGAATACGCGCGTGGCCTGTAATCATTTCCTTCGCATAGTCTGCCTGGAACTCATCGAGATGTCCGGCGTCCAGCAGGCAGTCCAGCAGGTGCCGTGCGTTGTAAGGCTGCTTGTGATCTTCGGGAACTATGTCGTAAAGGTCGGCGGCGGGGCGAGCTGCCTCGGTGCTCGGCAAAATCGGAACAGCACTCAGTGGTTTCACCGCAAGTTCAGAAACAAACTCGCGAATCCGGGCGATACACTCTTCATCGTTCTTCACACGATAATGCGCCACGCCGGAAAGTTCGTTATGCGCGCGCGCACCGCCGAGACTTTCGTTATCGATCGTCTGCCCAGTTGCGCCTTTTACGAGGTTCGCACCGCCCAAACCCATGAAGGATGTTCCCTCCACCATCACAATCACATCGGAGAGCGCGGGCAGGTATGCGCCGCCGGCAATACAAGGCCCCATCACCGCCGAGATCTGGGGAATCTTCAAATATCGCCGCATGATCGAGTTGTAGTAAAAGATTCGCGATGCTCCGTACTGACCGGGGAACACTCCGCCCTGATATGGCAAATTAACACCTGCCGAATCGACGAGATAGATAATCGGAACATGCGAGCGCATCGCAATCTCCTGCGCGCGCAGAATCTTCTTGATAGTTTCCGGCCACCACGATCCAGCCTTTACCGTCGCGTCGTTGGCTACT
Source organism: Pyrinomonadaceae bacterium (assembly GCA_036507195.1). Classification (GTDB taxonomy): domain Bacteria; phylum Acidobacteriota; class Blastocatellia; order Pyrinomonadales; family Pyrinomonadaceae; genus PSRF01. The sequence goes on from DASXQM010000105.1 coordinate 33,909, forward strand.
ACTACAACTTCGCGATGCTCAACGCGGCCAACCACAGTAACGACTCCCGCGCCTGGCGCGCCGCCGATTTCTTCTTCTTTCTTTCCGCCTTCTGCCTTCTGCCTAACGCCTACTGGTTCTTTGTACTGGTCATAAGCGACCAGCAATCCAATCTCCTGCGTATAGGAATTCTTGTCGAGGAGTAGATCGATGCGTTCGCGCGCGGTGAGTTTCCCCTGGCTATGCTGCCGTTCTATCTTCTCAGGTCCGCCACCGAGACGCAGCCTGGCCTCGAGTTCCTGTAACTCGGCTGTCAATTCGCGCAGGCGTTTGGAGGACTCTTTGGCAGCCGGTAGGGTGTCAGACTTTTTCATGATTCAGACCGGCCGATTGATGGTGTGCTGTTTCAAGGCGAACTCAAATTACCACAGCAAAAGTCTCCGGCACAATTATAGGTTCTGCGCTTCGAGGGGATCGGTCTAAAGGTCGCAACTACTGCGAAAACGCCTTGAGCAATGAACTGGAATCGACGCCTTCCGGAACGCCCTCAAGGATCACAACACGCGTGCCTCGAAGGTCGATGACTACTCTGCCTTCGCTGGTCGCCCACGAATAAATGTTTCGAGTTTCGAGTTTCAAATCGGATGGATCCAATCGTCTCGCGCCGGGGTAACGCAACTCCGTTCGCTTAACATAGGCGTTAAAGAATTCGTGTGCGTCATTCTCCGTGTCCCAGACAGCGCCTTGAGCCAGGAATACCTGCCCGTTGGGTCCTTCGTAAACCGCATAACGATCGCCGCCCCATCCTGCTGCCGCACGTTTCGACTCTGCCGGCGAACTCAGGAACTGATCGAGAATCAGGTAATAGTTCCATTCGCCATTGACGTCGGAATCGATGCGGCGCCAGGCAATAGTGGGCAATGGGCGGTGGGCAGTGGGCAGTCGGCTTGATGTTTTTGCGCGGGATACGGGCGAAGCGCCCGCGGTCCCGGCTTCCCGTCGACCGCGGGTCGTTGGGTGCAAGGAGGGCGAGGTGCCCGCGGTCCCTTTGGATTGCTGGTTGCTGACTGCTGATTGCTGATTGCTAACCACCGACTCGCTCCCGGCATTGAGCAGATTCGTGTTGTCAGGCAAGGTGACCTTTGTCGGGCGCTCATAGTCGAAATACTTTTCCGGATGCAGAATTTGTTCGCTCGATAGCGGTAGTCGTGCAAAAGCGTTTGAGACCATAGTCCAGCCGCCACGTTTATAAAGTTGCGTGGCCCACTCCATGCCCTGCATGTATGGGAAAATCAATGATTCACGCATCGCCCGTGGTGCCTGGTTAAACTGCTCGGTCGCCACCCCGGTTGTTAGAGAGCGGCTGAAGGCCAGGGCGACCAGCGGGTTCTTCGCCATATAGAGCATCATGGCGAGCGTCGCATCACCTTCAATCAGCGCGCGCGCGGCAAGCTCGGCATCGGAGTCGCCACGCGGCCACTTCTCAAAACGCCGCAAGTTGAAATGCTGATCCTGTAGCGCGTGCGTTAGTTCATGCGCCATCACCGGCTTTTGACCCTCCAACTCCAGCCAGTCGGCCAGGTGAAACTCGCGGACCTTCGGATCGTAATAACCGGCCACTTGCTCAGTCAGCAGTTTGATAATAAAAGGCCGATACTCAAAATCAGCCGGTGCCAAGCCATATTTTCGCAAAGCGACTTCGGTGGCATGCATCTGCGCGGCTGTCATCTGTTCATTAAGGTTCTTAATCAGCATTTGCTCAATCTCAATTCGAGATTGCGCGCCGCTTTTCACGGGTCTCAGGATTGCCAGTTCCCTGATTTCACTTGTTTCCTTCAACACCTCGGTTGTCGCTGCGACAATTGCCGAATTCCGCGCGGTGCCGCTGGCGACACTCGCACGTTGGGATGCCCGGCTCCAGGCAGAGTGGTTTGCCGGAAGGAGCGCTATCGCCAGCGTTAGGACGGTAATCAGGGCCGGTAATCGGCTAATTCGCTTTGACATGGTTAGGCTTCCGCTCTTATAGTCCGCTAAACGTTCTAACTAATCGCAGCCCAGGTTGGCTCAGGCAATCTCTTTCAGTAGGAGTTTGAAGGCATAACGCTAAGATGACAAGTCCGGCCCCAGAGCAAGTCTTAGGAGAATGGCACGAGACGCTTTTGCGTGTGCGCTATTCCGAAACGGACAAGATGGGGATTGTCTATTATGCAAACTACCTCATTTGGTTTGAGATCGGCCGTACAGAGTTTTGCCGCGCCCGCGGTTTCTCTTACCGGGACATGGAAGAGAATGAAGACGCCTTCCTGGTGGTTGCTGAAAGCTATTGCCGTTACAAGGCTCCCGCGTATTACGATGATGAACTCCTGATTCGCACGCACATCACCGAGCTCCGGCGGCGTTCCCTGCGATTTGGCTACGAGATCGTCCGCGTATCAGACGACCAAATAATTGCGGAAGGTGAAACTGGACACGTGGTTACCGATGCAACCGGTCGCGTGCGCTCGTTTCCGGAAGGCTACGCCCAACGGCTGTTGGCCCCACCCATCATTAAATCCCAATCATCAGGGGAAAAGGTTCCGGCTGAAGAAGGACCGGAATAGGGATCAGTGAGCCGTAGGCAGTTTTGAGGTCACAATTCGTGACCTCAGACGAGGCCCGTTGTTTTGCCAATCAACCAGAGGGGCCAAGCCCACCTTCCCAACCTACGAGATCCTCTGAACACACAACCTACTCTGCCAACTGCTCACTGCTCATGCGCGAGGTTCAGACGAACAATTTTCCGCGCTTTGCCCGTCTCCTCATCGATATCCACAACGGCCGCGCAAATTCGCGCTTGTGCTATGGAATGTTCTGCCCTTCTCGCGATCGCGGAGGTGAAACGCGCGATCACGTCCTCCTTGTTCATCCCTATTACGCCCGAGTAACTTCCCGTCATCCCAACATCCGTGAGATAAGCAGTCCCATCTGGTAATAGTCTCTCGTCTGCGGTTTGCACGTGCGTGTGCGTGCCAAGCACCGCGGAGACACGGCCGTCCAGATACCAACCCATTGCAACTTTCTCTGATGTTGCTTCCGCATGCATGTCAACAATACGTACCTTTGTTTCGGCCGGCAATGATTCCAATATGCGATCGGCGGCGCGAAAGGGGTCGTCGGAAGGAGGCATGAAAACCCGCCCCATCAAGTTAATAACAGCGACTGGCGTGTTTTGAATCACCCCTGTCCACTTGCCATTGCCAGGCGTATTCGGGGGGTAGTTTGCCGGTCTAATCAGCCGCGGCTGTTTGGCAATATAGGGAATGGCTTCTTTCTTATCGAAAATGTGATTGCCTGAAGTCATCACATCGATGCCCGAAGCGAAGAGTTGTTCGCACAGGGAAGGTGTAACGGAAAACCCGCCAGCCAGGTTTTCGGCATTCATGATGGCGAGATCGATACCGTGTTGTTCCCGCAGGTCCTGAATGCGCTCTAACACAGCCAGGCGGCCGGGCTTTGCGACCACGTCACCAATCATCAGGATTTTCATAAAGAACGTAAATCGTAAGTGGAAACCAAAACTCGAGGCTTTTAGTCGCCGATCAGGAATCGCAAATGGAAAAAGCCGCAAACTGAAAATCGTCGATCGCGAATAGCTTCAAACTACTATTTACGATTCACGATTTACTATTTACGGTTTTTGTTGGCAGGAGGGAAATCCGCGATGGCCGTTCCGAAGCCGTAATTGAACCTGCATTTACAGGTGGGTGACCTTTAAAAGCCACAGCCTCTGGCAATTCTTAACGCTGAAGAAGTGCACTGGCAAGCGGCATCGGTCTCCCATTTCAACGGCGTTGGCTCAATCATCGTACACTCGGTGACGGGCCCCACAGACTAGTTCCCTCCGCCGCGGGGATACTAGCACAAGATAACGCGGAAAAGTAAATTAGCTCATCTAGAATTGAAGTCTAGTGGCTGGCAGGTGCTCTGAAACTGTTAATTGACTTCGAGGGACTCTAAGTAAAGGATATCTTCTCGGTCTCGCCCTTTTGGTGCTCGATATTGCTTCGGACTTTCAGCAAGCGGTCGAGCATTTCGGCGCACTCCGCGCTGCGCGTGGCAAGCTGGGCGTCTGCCTGCTCATGGGTTTGCTTGAGGCGGTGAAATTCGTCTGCAATATGCAGCGCCGCGAGGATCGCGACCTTCAGCGAGTCTACCGTCAAGGTACCTGAGGAAATCTCGCGCATGCGACTATCGACAAAGTCGGCGAGTTTTGTGAGATATTCTGAGTCGCCGTCGGAACGGATATTGTAAGTTTGGTTGTAGATTTCAACTCTGATCGTGGGTGCGGCGGTCGTAGTGGTTTCCATACTGCTTTTACCAAGAACTGGAATGGTTCCAGTGGTCATCGAAGCTCCTCCGCCATCTCTGGATCCAAAGCGGCAACGGCGTCCAGCATGGCCTCAACCTTCGAGCGTATGATGTCGCGTTCGGCTAGTAGCGCCTCTACCTGTTTTTCAAGACGCTGTTGTTCAAACGGCACACTGCCCCGATTGCGTCGCATTAGGGAAAGCTCTTTCTCCAGACTCTCCTTCTCCTGGCGCAGTGTTTTAGTGAGTTCGATCGTGCGATAGATCTTGTCTTCCAGATGCGAGAATTTTTCCAGTCCGGATAATGCGACCATCGGCCTTCTTCCCCACTAGCTGCCTATTTTCAAACCATCTCGGATTATGCGACTTCACGCGTGCAAGCGCAAGACTCTATGCGCGGTTGTGTGCGATTTATTTTTTTAGTGCAACTCTGCACTGAACTTCTTCAAAAGCGAATCTATCAAACTCCGATGTCGCTCTTCTATTTCTTCATCGCGCAGCGTGCGTTCGTCGGAGCGATACTCGATGCGCAGAGTTATCGAACGCTTATCCTCGGGAATATTCTGTCCCTCGTAGATGCCGACGAGCGTCGCACGCGAATAGTCGGCGATTTGCTCTGCGTCAATCGCCTGCAGCAACTCCGCGAAATTTATGTCGCGGCTAACCAGCAACGTCACGTCGCGGACCACCACAGGATAACGCGGGAGTGGCGTGTATTGAGTGGGCCGTTGTTCAGAATCGAGTAGCGCCGACAGATCGAGCTCAGCCACATATACCGGCTGGCGGAATTTATAGGAACTCGCGATCGATTCAGCTAACCTGCCGATGCTGCCTATCGCTGTACCATCCGGCAACGTGACTCTTGCAGCCTGGCCCTGGCGCAGGTGTTTGACGTTAGTTTTTGAGAAGCCCAATGGCCCGAGCCTGACAGCATCTATAGCGGCCTCCAACGCACCCTTGAGTTCGTAAAAATCAATCTCGCGCGTCGCCTCAGCGTGCCCTTCCTCTATCGCTCCTCCGGTGGCGATCAACCCCAGCGCCTCGCGCTCACTCGGAAGGTCACCGCGAAGCTCGTCGGCCCCAGAACCTGCGAAAACGCGGCCAATTTCAAACAAACGGACGTCGCGCCTGCCGTGATTGAGATTGTGACGAACAGATTCCAACAGCCCCGGCAACAACGTTGGGCGCATGCGCGTTGCTTCATCAATGATGGGGTTGTTAAGTGTGACTAAAGCAGCCTCAGCAGTCTCACCAGCCAGGCTCGGAAGCAGTTCAGATCGCTCGTCATGCGCGGCGTCGATGAAGCTAAAGCTAATTGCCTCGTCAAACCCCAGGCTCTTGAGAGCCCTGCGCAGGTCGCGGCGTTTCATCTCTGCTGGTTGATACTCGCCGGCCATGTTTGAAGGCGGCAACTCGGAGGCGATTTTATCGTAGCCGACGTGTCGCGCGACCTCTTCGATCAAGTCTTCCTCAAGGCCGACGTCAACACGCCAACTTGGAACAATAAAGCTCAAGGTGCCGCCTGCCTGTGGTTGACCCTGCATAAACCCAAGGGCCGTGAGAATCCGAGTCATCTCAGTCAACTCGGGGCGTAGGGAAGTCAGACTCTCAACTTTGGCTGGACGAAACGCGACCGAGCGTGGCTCGAGAGGGTTAGGGTAAACATCGATCGAATCGTCAGTGGCAACTCCTCCGGCAATTTCGCAAATGAGCTCGATGCATCTCATTTGCGCCTTCAAAACGTTTTCACAGTCAGCGCCCCGTTCAAAACGGCGCGATGCTTCTGTGTCCATGCCGAGCTTTCGCGCCGTGCGGCGCACGGAATCGGGATTGAAGTAGGCGCTTTCAATCAGCACGTCGGTTGTTGTGTCTGATATCTCCGAATCCAAACCGCCCATAATTCCCGCGAGCGCCACCGGCTTCGCGGCATCAGCGATAACTAACATCTCATCGTCAAGCGTGCGCTCCACGTCATCGAGCGTCTTCAATTTTTCACCCGGCCTGGCGCGCCGAACAATGATCCGTTGCTCGGCAAGTTTAGTCAGGTCGAAAGCGTGCAGCGGCTGGCCCAGCTCGTGAAGCACATAGTTGGTGATATCGGCGACGTTATTGATCGGCCTCTGACCGATTTCGCCCAGACGTTTAGCCAGCCAGGCGGGTGATGGCGAAATTTTGACCCCGCGCACAATTCGAGCGGCGTAACGCGGACAGAGATCGAGATCCTTGATTTCTACTGCCGTAAAGTCGGCGGCTTTCCCTTCGGTTTTTGGGGCCTTGGACTTCTGATTTGAGATCTCGGATATCAGATCTGAGATCTCAGCTTTCTCTATGACCGAGACTTCACGGGCGATTCCTATGTGCGAGAGGCAATCCGGGCGATTGGACGGCACCTCGACATCAAGTACCGAGTCCCCCTCGATTTCCTCCACTGCATCGATCGCGAGGCCGACCATAGTGAGCCGCTCCCGCAACTCTAGCGGAGTCAAAGTAGTGCCGGTAAGCTCTCGTAGCCAGTTGTAACTGATTAACATGAAACGATCTTAAATCTATAGTCTTTGAGCTTTATACTTCGTGCTTAGGTTTTTGTACTTAGGTCTTTGGTCTTTGAATTGAATTTAAGGCCTCAAGAGTTGCAACTCAACGTTCGCAAAAACAAAGACCAAAGACCTAAATCCAAAGTCCACGTTCAATCAAATTGCTGCAGAAACCGAACGTCGTTTTCGAAAAGCAGACGGATATCATCGAGGCCGTACATGAGCGCGACCATGCGATCGATCCCCAGGCCGAAAGCGAAGCCGGAAAACTCTTCAGGATCGACGCCGGCCCCGCGCAGAACATTGGGGTGTACCATCCCCGACCCACCGAGTTCTATCCAGCCCGAGTTTTTGCAAATACGACAACCAGCGCCCCCGCATTTGAAGCAACTAAAGTCAAACTCTGCGCTCGGCTCTGTAAACGGAAAATAGGAAGGGCGGAAACGGGTGACCGTTTGCGCGCCAAACATACGACGCAGAAATTCAGCGACCGTGCCCTTCAAGTGCGCCATGCTAATGCCGCGATCCACGCACAGGCCTTCAACCTGGAAAAACATTGGGTTGTGCGTTGGGTCAGGCGTGTCCCGGCGAAAGACCCGCCCGGGCGCTATCATTCGCAGGGGCGCGCCACGGCGTTGCATCGCGTGAATTTGCACCGTAGACGTCTGCGAACGCAAAGCAAATCCATCGGTGGTGTAGAACGTATCCTGCGAAGCTCGCGCCGGATGGTTGTCTGGAATATTCAGGGCGTCAAAGTTATAGAAATCAGTTTCAATCTCGCGGCCGTCCTCAATCGCATAGCCCAACGAAACGAAGATGTCTTCGATTCGTTCCCTGACAACCGTGATTGGATGGAGATGCCCGCGGCGGGGCCGTCTGCCGGGAAGGGTCACGTCGATGGCTTCGCGTTCGCTTCGAGCTGATTCCAGATGGCTTTTGAGAACCTGCTCAACATGCTCGATCTTGCTGGTAATCTCCGTATCGTTTTGCTGAACGAGTTGGCCGAAAGCGGCTCGCTGATCGAAAGGTACCCGCCCGATCATTTTTTTGCTGGCAGCCAGCGCGCTCTTCTTACCCAGATGCCGCGTTCGTAGATCGACTAGGGCGCGCTGTTCTGCCTCAGCGCTACTTAAATCGAGCTTGCTTAACGTAGCAGAATGCTCCGCAAAGCCGGCAAAGCGTTCGAACTCTTGCTCGAACGCTTTGCGTGCTGCTTCAACCTGGAGTTTTGGATTTTCCTTGCTTTGACCTTCTGCCATCACCAAAGTTGTCCCGGCGGGCAACGCCCGCCTCAAACGATCATTGAAACGGCCACAAAAGACCAGCTAAGCCGCCGCCTTCTCTTTTTGGTTCTCCAGCGCATTCTTCGCCTGCACCGCAACCGCGGCAAAAGCCTCGGGCTGGTTAACGGCAAGGTCCGCTAATACTTTTCGATCCAATTCGACACGGGCAAGTTTCAGCCCGTGCATAAGCTGGGAATAATTGATGCCGTTCAACCGCGCGGCGGCGCCAATACGCACAATCCACAGGCTACGAAAGTCACGCTTCTTCAGCTTTCGTCCGGTGTAAGCAAAATTCAACCCCCGCTCAACCGATTCTTTTGCCGAACGATAGAGCTTCGACTTGGTGCCGCGGTAGCCTTTCGCCAGCTTCAATATCTTCTTGCGCCGTTCGAGGCGCTTGTTTCCACGTTTTGCCCTGGGCATTGTTCAGTCCTCCTTTACGATGACGGCGAATAATGAATGATGAACTGAGAATCAATGGGTTCGTTCATCCTTCCGCCTTCATCCTTCATAATTGCTCTTAGTCTCTTCCGTACGGCAGCATCGCCTCGACTCGCTTCTGGTCTGATTTCGAAACCAGGGCATCAATGTCCAGCAATCTTTTCCGTTTGTTGGTCTTTTTCGTCAGAATATGGCGCGCATGGGAATGACCGCGTTTGATCTTTCCGGTCGCAGTAAGTCGAAAGCGCTTCGCCGCGCCCTTGTGTGTTTTTAACTTAGGCATAATCTCTCCGTTTCCAATTTACGATCTCCGGGTACCAGTGGCGGGCTAGCTATCTTGCTTCTCCATCTCCGGCCTGCTGGCTATTGTCTCCGGCGCACTGTCCGGGGGCGTGGCCGGCAACTGCGGAGTAGACGGTGGCGGTGGAGCGGCGGCTTGAGTCTGCGACGCAGCCTTTGGCTGCGGCGTCGTCTGAGCCGGATGCTCTGCTTTGGCTCCCTTGTGTCGCTTGGGCCCCAGAATAATAAACATCTGGTTGCCTTCCATCCGCGGTCGTGCCTCTACTTCGCCGACATCAATCAGATCCTTCTCCAGCTTCTCCAGAATGCGCGCCCCCAGCTCACGGTGGGTCATCTCGCGGCCTCGAAACCAGATGGTAGCCTTAACCTTATCGCCGTCTTCGAGCCACTCGCGCGCGTGCTTCATGCGATAGTCATAGTCGTGATCGTCCGTGCCGGGACGAAACTTCACTTCCTTGACCGTTATCGTTACCTGTTTCTTCTTAGCCTCGTTAGCCTTCTTCTTGGCTTCGTACTGAAATTTTCCAAAGTCAATGATTCGGCAAACCGGCGGGTCGGCCGTAGCAGCGACCTCCACGAGGTCGAGGCCTTTCTCTCTGGCGGCCCGAATGGCATCTCGAATATCCAGCACGCCGAGCTGTTCACCCTCCTCGCCAATCACTCTTACCTGTGGAACACGAATTCTCTCGTTAATACGGGCAATCGGCAGGCGCCGGTTATCCGGACGCTGGCCGCGACCTCGAAAGCCTGTAGCTATATTTCACCTCCTAAAGTTAAGAGTTTCGAGTCCTGAGTTCCGAGTCTCGGGTTGGCTTAACTCGAAACTCGGAACTCGAAGCCCGGAACTATGTATTGCTTAATGCACGCGTCGCAACCAGCCCGCGCGCCATAGTCTTGAATTCTTCGATCGACATCACGCCGATATCACCCTTTGAACGTTCACGAACCGCAACGTTTCCCTGTTCCATTTCGCGATCGCCAAGAACCAGCATGAACGGCACCTTCTGCATCTGCGCGTCGCGAATCTTCGCGCCAATCTTCTCGCTCTTTAGATTTGCCTCGACTCTAAACCCGGCGCCGCGCAATTCCCCGGCAACATTCTCGGCATATTCGTTCACGCGATCAGTGATCGGCAAAACGGCTACCTGCACCGGCGCCAGCCACATCGGAAACGCGCCGGCGTAGTGTTCGATCAAAACGCCGAAAAAGCGTTCCATCGAACCAAACAGCGCGCGATGAATCATGAGCGGCCGATGCGGCTTGTTATCCTCACCTATATACTCGAGCTCGAAGCGCTCCGGCAGGTTGAAATCAAACTGGATGGTAGATAACTGCCATAAGCGGCCAATCGCGTCCTCGACCTTAATGTCAATCTTGGGTCCATAAAACGCGGCCTCATCTTCCATTCTTTCATAGGGAAGCGCCCGGCGTTCCAGCGCCTCAACCAAGGCATCTTCGCCACGTTTCCAATCCTCATCCGAACCCAGATACTTCTTACTCGTATCAGCGCCCCTGACGGACAGTTCAATCTTAAACTTCGTGAAGCCAAATGCGCTCAGTAGCGCGAAGGCGAAGTTGATGCAGTCTACAATCTCGTCACGGACTGTTTCCGGAGTGCAGAAAATGTGCGCATCGTCTTGAGTGAACCCGCGCACGCGCATCAGGCCATGTAACGTCCCCGACAGTTCCGCGCGATAGCAGGTACCCAGTTCTGCATAACGCAGCGGCAGGTCACGATAGGAATGCTGAGCCGCTTTATAGATGCCTATATGGAACGGACAATTCATTGGCTTAATCCGGAATTGCGTTTCCTCCAGTTCCACAGGCGAGAACATCACATCGGCATAGTTTTCTTCGTGCCCGCTTCTCTGCCACAATTCGCGCTTCGCAATGTGGGGCGTGAACACCAGCCCATAACCTCGCTGTGCCAGTTGTTCGCGAAGATAGTCTTCCATTTCCTTACGAATAGCGCCGCCCTTGGGGTGCCATAGCACTAACCCCTGGCCGTATGCTTCCTGAATAGAAAACAGGTCGAGCTCTTTACCTAATCGACGATGGTCTCTCTTTTCGGCTTCTTCTCGCTGCTTGAGCCAGGCGTCCAGCTGTTCCTGCGTGAAAAAAGCAGTCCCGTAAATGCGCTGCATCTGCGGCTGCGTAGCGTCGCCCTTCCAATAGGCGCCGGCGAGGGAAAGCAACTTGAATGCGCGCAGCTTGTTGGTGTTTGGTACGTGCGGGCCAAGACAGAAATCAATAAATGGCGAGTTATCGATGTAATAAACGCTGACCGTTTCGCCAGCCTTCTCGTCAATTAGCTGACGCTTTAGCGGCTCATCGCGCTCCTGAAAAATCCGCAACGCCTCCGGCTTTGAGATTTCATCGCGCCGGTACGAAAGATTGCGGCTGGCGATTTGGCGCATTCGCTTTTCGATTGCGGAAAGGTCGGCCTCCATCAGCGGTTGCGGTGTAATCACGTCGTAGAAGAAACCATAACGAGGATCGTCAAGCAGTGCTGGTCCGATTCCCAGCTTGGTTCCGGGAAATAGATCGAGCACAGCCGCCGCTAGCAAGTGCGCAGTGGAGTGTCGCAGAACGTCAAGACCTTCGAGCGATTCTGGTAGCACGGGTTCGATCTTTATCGCCTCGCTGTTTTGCTGTTCCGTGAGCCTGAAAGCAAGATCGACCTCCCGACCATTAACACGAGCCGCCAGTGCCTGCCTGGCCGTATCACGGTCCAGCTTTTTGAGCGCTTCGGCGACCGTGATCGGGCCCGTTACCTGAGCCGCCGGTCCGTCGTTCAGTTTTATGTTGATTTGGCTCATCTAACTAAATCGAATGGCTTACCATTTATTTGCGGCTCTGCCACCCCAAACTGCAGAAGGGCCGCCCTTTCCATCAGCAAACTCCAAAAACAGAGCGGCTATGAGGTATAGCCTTGTCAGAAAACTAAGAATCCTCGGTCAGGAAAAGCCTGGCCGCACTCTGCGGCGGCAAAGCCGCGAAAGTACCAGCGGCTCGACCTCCCATTTACTGTTCGCCATTTACTATTTACTGCTCTGATCGGATCTGATAGGAGCGCCTTCGCCGCAGGCCGCCACAAGGTGGCTGGTCAATCAAAAACTACAGAATCGAGTGAATGTTCGATTCATGACGAAGGTCTTCTGGAGCATCCTATCAAAAGTTAGAAATCCGCAAACGCCTAAGCGTAACCCTGTGGAAGCTCTAGAATCTAAACAAAGAGGCGGAATAAGTCAATTAGGGGTGCCGCTTGGTAGTGAGTCAGTTTGGGATTATTAGGTTCGAGCGTTTACAGAACCGAACGCGTTCGGTTCTGTAAATTGCGCGGATAAGCGCTCGTCCTCGTGTTGTCTCTGTTGGCACTATTTCAGACCTAACGCGTGCTGGCCGATTGAAACTACTGCCTTCTGCCTGCTGCCTTCTGCCTTCTGCCTGCTGCCTACTGCCTACTGCCTGCTGTCCATCGTAGGAAAGCCCCGCTTCTTCATCAGTGCCTCAACACGCGGCTCGCGACCACGAAAGCTACGGTAAGCCTCAGCCGGATCAATTGTGTTACCGACCGAGAAGATGTCTTTCCGCAGGCGCGCGGCGACCTTGTGGTCATACGGACCGCCCGCTTCGACAAACGCGCCATAGGCGTCGGCGGTCAGCACGTCAGACCAAAGATAACTATAGTAAGCCGCCGAATACCCGTCGCTGGAAAACACGTGCATGAATTGCGGCGTGCGGTGACGCATCACAATCTCGTTGGGCATTCGTAGCTCAGCGAGCGTTGTCTTTTCAAAAGCGTCCGGGTCGATCTTCTGGGCACCCGCGAGATGCAACTTCATATCAACTAATGCCGCCGCCAGGTATTCCACAGTTATGAAACCTTCATTAAAGGTCGCCGCGCGTTTGATCCGGTCAACCAACGCCTGCGGAATTGGTTTGCCGGTCTGGTAGTGGACGGCAAAGTGCTGCAGAACCTCAGGCGTTGAGAGCCAATGCTCGAGTAGCTGCGAAGGAAACTCAACATAGTCGCGTGGAACCGCGGTGCCGGATAATGATGGAAATGTGACGTTGGAGTTCAGACCATGAAGCGCATGACCAAACTCATGGAACATGGTTAGCGCATCGTCCCAGGAAATGAGCAGCGGTTCGCCCGGTTTTCCCTTCACAAAATTTGCATTATTAGAAACGATGGTCGTGACTTCACCATTGACCCGCTCCTGGCTACGATACGCATTCATCCAGGCGCCCGAGCGCTTACCTGCGCGCGCGTACGGATCGAAGTACCACAGACCGATGTGCCGCTTCGTAGTTTTGTCAGTCACTTCCCAGACACGAACGTCCGTATGGACAATGGGCACGTTGGCTGCGGGAGTGAAGTTGAAGTTGAAAAGTTCGCCGGCCACCCAGAAGATGCCTTCGCGTAACTTTTCGAGTTGGAGATACTGCTTCACTTCGTTCTGGTCGAGATCGTAGCGGGCTTTGCGGACCTTCTCCGCATAGTAACGATAGTCCCACGGCTCGATCTTGATCTTTGCGCCTTCCTTATCGGCCAGGGCTTGCATATCGGATACTTCTTCGTGCACTCGGGCCACGGCCGGCTTCCAGACCTGCTCCATCAACTCCATCGCGTGCTCTGGCGTTTTCGCCATTGCGTTCTCAAGTCGCCAATGTGCATGCGTGGGATATCCAAGCAACCTGGCCCGCTCGGCGCGCAGTTGCAGTATCTCGGTGACGATCGCGTTGTTATCGTGCTCATCGCCGTTATCGCCGCGATTGACGAACATGCGCCAGGCTTTCTCACGCAACTCGCGGCGATCTGAATATGTAAGGAATGGATCTACCGAGGAACGTGTGTTCATTATCACCCAAGTGCCCGGTTGGTTCTTCGTCGCGGCCGCGGCGGCAGCTGCTTCGCGCACGGATTGCGGCAAACCTGCCAGATCGGCCTCACTCTTAAGCAGGATGAACTGATTAGTTTCTTCCGCCAAAATGTTTTGACTAAACTGCGTGTAGAGGCCGGCTAATTTTTGATTGATTTGGCCAAGCCGCGCCTTTGCGTCCGGCGCCAATCGCGCACCGTCGCGCACGAAGTTTGTGTAATAGAACCAGGTCAGGCGCTGTTGTTCCGGCGTAAGTCTGCTTTTATCGGGCGAGTTGTAGACCGCTTCGATGCGCTTGAAGAGCGCCTCGTTCTGAGTGATCTGATCGCCGAAGGCAGCGAGTCGCGGCGCCATCTCGCGCTGTACCACCTGAAACTCGGGCCCGTTCATGGTCGAACCAAAGACGCCATAAATGGTTTGCACGCGATCGAGCGTCCTGCCCGCACGTTCCAGCGCCGCAATCGTGTTATCGAAAGTCGGCGAGGCCAGGTCTTTCGCGATTCGATCAACCTCCGCCAGGCTCTCGGCCATGCCCGTCTCGAGCGCGGGCTTGAATTGATTTACCTGGACGCGATCAAAAGGCGGCACGCCCCCGTACGGGCCTTCCCACTTGGCAAGTAGAGGATTTGCTGTCGCGAGCGCCTCAGGGCTCGATTGGGTGTTAGTGGTTTGAATGGCCATGACACCGATGCCGTCTGTCAGATTCAGGTTATAAGCGGCCGCCAAGACGGTCAATATGGTCAGGGATAGCAGCCTTCGGCCGCAATTGGTCAAATCGCGCATAAATACCAGCTTCCAGTTTTTATTGATGTGTTGAGAATTTACCGCTCTTTAAACGGCGTTAGAGCCGAATAAGTTTCAGAGGGCTTAGTATATTGGCGAGGTAAATCAAGGGCAGGCGACAGGAGCAGGTGGCAGGAGCAGGTGGCAGGAGCAGGTGGCAGGAGCAGAAGAACGCATTTCGATTTTCCATTTCTCATTTTTCATTTCTCATTTTGGCATTTAGATCCGCGACGCGGAACAGGTTCCACCGATGAAAAATGACAAATGAGAAATGAGAAATGGAAAATCCGTTCTGTTCCTGCCCCTGCTGCCTGCCGCCTGCCGCCTGCTCCTGCCCTCCTCGTGACTCTTCCGGACTGTTAAGCTTCTAAGCGGTCTAAAAGAGTACTGGTCGTCTCCCGATAGTAAAAGGCGCCTTGCATTTCCCACCGGCGCACATTGAACTGGCGCCGGGCCCCACAATCGAGACAAGTCCTGTACGTCTGACCCTGACTCGAAAAGGGCCGGCTAATTTGCCTGTGCCGGCAGCCAAACAGCCGGGTTATCCAGTCTCCAATTCCGCCCCCCGACGAATTCTTCTGTATAACGTACGAATTGCTTTCGATGATTGCTTGTTGCCTTTGCATTTCTTTGAACCTCTCTAAAGTGCCTCCCAAAAGTGCCTTCAGTATGCTAACGCGCGGAAAAACGTCAAATAGGGCCACTCCGGAGAAGTTTTTTCTGCGATTATCAGATGCTCCATACAAAACCCGGAGCGGTAGTCGATGGGATACTAGATTCAAGCTAGCAGGCGGACCCAACGTTGTCTGATTCCGGTATGATTAAACCTAACTCGAAGGCCAACCTCCCTACCGGTCCATACAGAACCGGGAGCGGTACCGACGGGATGCTAGATTCAAGCCTGCAGGCGAATCCAAGGTCGCCAGATCATCAAACCTAACTTGAGTGCCAACATCCGGTCGCTCTGTAATTGATTGCTGCTCAGACCTTGAGGTTTTTGCAACTAACCTTCACTAGCTCACCACCAAACTCACGGTGTGTGCGACTCTCAACCGCGTCTGCCTTATACTGAGGTCCTGCATTCACTTTTGATATTGGGGGGCCGATAACGTTTGAGCGAGCAGCCGAGCGACAGCGTCACCAAGTTACTCATCGAGTTATCAAATGGTGACAGAGATGCGGTTGATCTTTTATTACCCGTAATCTACGATGAACTGCGAAAACTTGCAGCGAATTACCTGCGTCGCGAGCGTCCCGATCACACTTTGCAGCCTACTGCCCTGGTGCATGAAGCTTACCTACGGCTGGTGGATCAGACGCGGGTTAATTGGCAGAACCGGGCGCATTTTTTCGGTGTTGCCGCTCAGATAATGCGTCGCTTGTTAGTCGATCATGCGCGCAAGCACAATGCGGAAAAGCGCGGTCAGGATTTTCAGAAGCTCTCCCTTGATGAAAACGTAGACCGAGCCATCGAGCGCAGCGCCGAACTGATTGCACTCGACGATGCACTCAAAGCTTTGTCGGTCCTCGACGAGCAGAAAGCGCGCATGGTGGAACTGCGGTATTTCGGCGGCCTTTCAATCGAAGAGACAGCCGACGTGCTGGGCGTCACTCCGACTACCATCAAACGTCACTGGCGGTTGGCCAAGGCCTGGCTCTACGGCGAAATGCAAAAGAAATAAGACGAGAACAAGGTGAGTAGGCCGGCAGTATTTATCCTTACCAATCCATAATCAATATAATTTACGTCCCCGGTTTTTATGACCCCCGAACGCTGGCAACAAGTTGAAGCAATTTTCCAGGTGGCCCTCGATCTCGTGCCCGAGGAACGAGGGCGATATTTGTCTGAAGCGTGCGCGGAAGATGTTTCTCTAAAGAGCGAAGTCGAAAACTTGTTGTCGCAACATGAGAGCGCCGGCAACCTTCTCGAAGAGCCTCCTTACGGTGAAACAGAACTGAGCGCGTTAGGCTCGCTCGCGGCAATCGGTGAGACCGAGGACGAAGAGGATCCCATGATTGGGCGGCGCCTGGGCGCTTATCGAATCGAGCGCGAGGTAGGACGCGGCGGCATGGGCGCTGTTTATGAAGCAATACGCGTCGACAACGAATTCAACAAGCGGGCGGCGATCAAGCTCGTCAAACGCGGGATGGATACCGACTTCATCCTGCGTCGCTTCCGCACCGAACGCCAAATCCTGGCGGCGCTGGATCATCCACACATCGCCCGCCTCATGGACGGCGGCACAACTGAGGACGGACTGCCCTACTTCGTCATGGAATACATCGAAGGGCAGCCGTTGTACAACTACTGCGATGAGCATCAATTGAGCATCGCTGAGCGGCTCAAACTCTTCACGGCGATTTGCGATGCCCTCCATTACGCGCATCAGAAGCAGGTTGTTCATCGCGACATAAAACCATCGAACGTTCTGGTAACGTCGGAAGGCGTGCCAAAGCTTCTTGATTTCGGCATCGCCAAGCTGCTCAATCCCGGCCTGGTCGGCGACATCACTCACGATCCGACCGCAACCGCCATGCGTCTGATGACCCCCGAATACGCATCGCCTGAACAAGTGCAGGGCGCGCCGACCTCACCAACGACCGACGTATATTCTCTCGGTGTGTTGTTGTATGAATTGCTGACTGGGCATCGGCCCTATCGTTTAAGCAATCGCGCTCCGCACGAGATGGCGCGCGTGATTTGCGAAGAGGCGCCCGCGCCGCCTAGTTTCATTATCACGCGACCAGAAGATCTGTTGCCTAAGTTTGTCTCAACAGACGATGAGGCGACGACGCTTAAGCAGGTCTATTCGACCAGAAGCGCGACCCTCGAGTCACTGCGTCGTGATCTTTCCGGAGCCCTGGACAGCATAGTGATGAGGGCGCTGCGGAAGGAGCCTGAATGGCGTTACCAATCTGCCGAGCAGTTGCGTGACGATATCACGCGTTATCTCGAAGGCTCGCCGATTTCAGTTTTGCCGGATTCGCCTTTTGGCCCTCCAAATCGCAGACCCCAATCCATCACAACGGAAAATTCGCTGGCGGTGCTGCCACTCAAGTTGCTGGATCTCGAACACGGCTCAGACTCGGGACCTGACTACCTTGGGACCGGACTCGCAGACGCACTTATCACGAGACTGAGCGCCATTCGACGTTTTGCGGTGCGACCAACCAGCGGTGTTTTGCGCTACGGCGCCGACTCTGATCCGCTGATAGCCGGTCGCGAGCTGGGAGTCGCTTTCGTGCTCGATGGTAGAGTCAGGCGCGCCCAGGATCGCATTCGCGTGACTATCCAGTTGCTCAGCGTGCGCGACGGTACCGCCATGTGGGCGGGCCAATTTGATGAAAAGTTTACCGACATGCTGAGTCTGGAAGATGCTATTTCCTCGCATGTCGCTGAAGCCATTATTCCTCACCTAACCGGCGACGAGCGGATCAGGCTGGCGAAACGCGGCACCAACGATCCGCAAGCGCACGAGGCTTATCTACGCGGACGCTTCTACTGGAACACTTTCACGGAAGATGGTTTTGCGAGGGCCATCGTCTGCTATCACCAGGCAATCGCGCTCGATCCAAACTATGCGCTCGCGTATGCGGGAATAGCGGCTTACTACAACTGGCTGGGCTCTTTTACCGTCTTGCCGTTTGCTGAGTGCTCGGCTGCGGCTTACGAGGCTGCGTCGACTGCGGTGGCCCTGGATCCAACTTTGGCCGAGGGTTACGCGGCCGCGGGCCAGGCGATACTCTGTCGCGATTTTGCCTGGGCCAGCGCTGAACGCCAGCTGCTGCACGCTATCGAACTCGATCCGAACTATTCGCCGGCCAGGATCTACTATGCCTTACAGTTGGCGATGGAGGGTCGTTTTACTGAGTCAGTGCGCGAGGCCAAGCTCGCGAGAGATTTGGATCCGCTGGCCATAATCTCGCGTTTCACCTTCGTCTGGGTGTCGTATCACGCACGACGCTTCGACGAGGCCTGGGCGGCATGTCGGGAACCGCTGGAAGCCGAGCCGCAGAATCTGATGGTGCTTTATGGCTCGAGTTTTCTGCTGAGCCGAATGGGACGGCATGACGAAGCGATTGCCAGCGCGCAAAAGTGTGTCGACTTGATCGGCAAGTCTTCCAGTACTCTGGGCCGGCTGGGAGCGTCTAATGCGGAGGCTGGTAACGTTGAAGCCGCCGAGGCAGCGCTGCGGGAAATGGATGCAATTGCGGTGCGGCGCCACATCTCTCCTTATCATCTCGCGCTGGTCCATTGCGCTCTGGGACGAGTTGAGGAAGCGCTGGATCTATTAGAGCGAGCCTATGAAACGAAAGACGCAAAGGTGCTCTGGATTGGCGTTGACCCGGAGCTGGATCCATTGCATGGGCACCCGCGTTTCAACGACTTACTGCGGAAGCTGAATCACCCTCTGGGCGCTCTGCCGACGCTGCCAGCGCGCTCGCTCACCGGTCTGGAGTCAATTGCAGTGCTGCCATTCAGGATTCTTAGTTCCCCGATCGAGAATACCGGCGATGAATATCTCGGCATCGGACTCACTGACGCACTGATCACGCGCCTCAGCAGCGTGCGACGTCTAATCGTGCGCCCGACGAGTAGCGTGCTGCGCTACCGGGGGGCGAATGTTGATCCACTCCTGGCCGGTCGCGATCTGAGCGTTAATTACATTGTCGACGGCAGTCTGCACCGGGTCGGCGATCGCTTGCGCGTTACAGCTCAACTGTTGAATGTAGCGGAAGGTGCAACTCGCTGGTCGAAACAGTTTGATGAAGACTCAACCGACGTGCTGCAAATCGAAGACTCGATTTCAGAGCAGGTAGCAAACGCGCTGCTTCCGCAATTGACTCGAGATGAGCAACGCCAATTGTCGAAACGGGGCACCGATAGCGTTGAAGCGTTTGAATCGTATCTGCGCGGGCGCTACTACTGGAACAGTTTTACCGAATCCGGGCTCGCTAAGGCGCTCGAGTGTTACAACCACGCCATCAAGCTTGATCCCGACTATGCGCTCGCCTATACCGGCATCGCAGATTATTACAACTGGCTTGGCGTTTTTGGCATTAGATCATTTGCTGAGTGTTCGGCAGCGGCAAAGGAAGCAGCAACTAAAGCAGCAGATTTGGATCCGACTTCCGCCGAGGCCTATAGCGCGCTCGGTTTCGCCACCGTATGTCATGATTTTGACTGGGCTGTCGCTGAAGGACAGCACCGACGTGCGGTTGAGATCAATCCAAACTACGCCACCGGACATCACTGGTACGGATTTCACTTGTTAATGATTGGGAGCTTTGACGAAGCCATTAGAGAGATGTTGCGCGCGCGCGAGTTGGATCCATTTTCGTTCAGCATTATGCAGTCGTTGGGGTGGGCCTATTACCAGGCGCGACGGTTTGAGGAGTCGTTTGCGACATTTCAGCAGACGGTCGAAGCCGTGCCCGAATTCGCCTGGGGCAGGATGACCTATTCCTGGGCGCTGAGACACGTGGGCCGCGTAGAGGAAGCGGTTAGGGAAGCCGAGAAAGCTATTGATATCTCGAGCGGGGGACAGCTGTTCATAGCTGGCTTAGGCGCGGCCTATGCCGCGGCAGGGCGTCACGAAGAAGCACACGCGACCCTGGACAGACTGGACCAAATGTCAGCGAGCAGCTACGTCTCACCTTATCATCGCGCACTGATCCATCTGCAACTTGGTGAGAACGAACGAGCGCTGGCGCTCCTGGAAGAGTCTTATAACATTAACGAGGGTTGGCTCGTTTGGCTGGGAGTAGAACCGCACCTTGATCCGCTTCGATCAGAGCCCGCCTTCGCGGAATTGTTAATTAAGACAAGGAACCCCATCGAGCGCCGTCAGGCATTGCCGGTCCGAGCTCAGGCCGCGCAACCTGCGCTTCAGGGCCAACCCCCCTTTATAAGCAATCTGGTTTCAAGGACGCCCCAGGGCACGTCCATAACTTCGCCGCTGCCCAGTCCGGCGCCGGATACACAACCCGGCGGAAGCGAAGAGGCGCGCCAGCTTTACACGGCTGGCCGCTACTACGCCACGCGCCGCACGGCCGATGGCCTGCGTCAGGCTATCGAACGGTTGACGCATGCCGTGGAGCTCGATCCTGAGTTTGCTCTCGCTCACTCCGAACTGGCCGATTGCTATGCGCTCCTTAACTGGTATGTTGAGCCTCCCCCTGCTGAAGCCTGGCAGAGCGCAAAGCAGTCAGCGCTGCGGGCAGTTGCGGCTGATCCAGAATTGGCAGAAGCACATGCTTCACTGGGTTTCGTAAAACTTCACTACGACCGCGATTGGGACACTGCTGAAAACGAATTACGAAAAGCGATTCTGCTGAAGCCCGGAATTCAGGTTGCGCATCGTTGGTATGCCTTCAGTCTGTCAGCGATGGGCCGGCACGAAGAGGCTTTCGCCGAGATCGAACGTGCGCGTCAAATCTCACCGCAGTCACCGGTGCTCGCTACGGCGGTCGCCAATGTCCTCTTTCTGGCAAGCAGATATGACGACACTATTGAACAGTGTCGTAAGGCACTGGCGTTGGATTCCGGAGCCGTCTCTGCTCAAACAGTCCTGCGTTGGGCTTATGAGAAAAAAGGAATGCACAATGAAGCGTTGGCAGCCTTCGAGCAGGAACGGGTTTTTGCGGGCGAGACACCGACGACGAATGCAAAACGAGCCCAGGTTTTGGCTTCTGTTGGGAGACACGAAGAAGCTCGTATCGTTTTGCAGGAAATTCTGGCGCGCCGCGCGGAGCAATGGGTTTCGGCTTATGAGATCGCGATCATTTATTGCTCGATTGGCGAACGCGACAACGCACTTCGTTGGCTTACACAGGCCGAACGCGAACACGCTGTCGGATTTACTTTCGTTCGCGTCGATCCTCGCCTGGAGGCCTTGCGATCCGATCCGCGTTTTAGAGAGCTGCTGATCGGGACTGAAAAAACCATTCCGTAACATCTGACAAGCGCTAATCACCATGGGTCAGTATGCAGCGGACGTGCAGGGTGGCACGATCCGCAGGATTATTCTGCCAGACGAACTGTGTAACCCGAAATGCTTCGCCTGTTCCCAGTTATATAGCCGGAGATCCTCCTTCGCAGAGCTTTTCAAGTTGCTTTCCTGAGTACAAGTACAGACAATCCTGTTGGGTGCTAACTGAGTCCGCAGTTTTAAGCAACATCAAAAACTTACTGGAGATTTTTCTTTATTTTTCTTAGGTCATCTTTATGTCGTTAATGCGCAAGACAGCAGCGTTCGTGAGTATGAAGGCTCTGCGAAATTTAGTCTCCGATTCGATGGCCATAGATATGGGATCGGCTGCAACCATCATTTCTGTGCGTGGGCGGGGCATAGTGATAGATGAGCCATCCCTTGTCGCCGTCGACTCGGATACCGGAGAAGTGATAGCGATTGGGATTGAAGCTCAACAGATGTCTGGCCGCGAAGCGCGCGATGTTACGGTGATTGCTCCCTTGCTCGACGGGGTAGTCGCGGACTTTGAGAGAACTAAGGAGATGCTGGCGCATTTTGTGCGGAAAGCGCGTGGCGGCAACTCCTATTTTAGCCGTCGCGCACTGATGAGTGTCTTGTCCGGAGTAACGCAAGTGGAGGAGCGGGCGTTGCTCAGCGCCGCCGAGCATGCGCGTATTGGCCGGGTCGTGATGATCGAAGAAGGCCTGGCGGCGGCATTCGGCGCCGGCGTACAAGTAAATGACCCACACGCTTCCGCGGTTGTCGATATTGGCGGGGGAACTACCAATGTGGCCATCGTTGCGAACGGCGCAATTGTTCATGCACGAGCTGAACGGATCGGAAGCGAGGATATTAACGCGGCAATTGTCGACCATGTTCGTCGTCACCGTGGGTTAATCATCGGTCCACAGTCAGCGGAGCGTCTGAAGGTGGAACTCGCTTCAGCAACTCTGCCGGCTGACCTGGCTGAGGCGGTAACGATCAAGGGACTCGAGGTTCTGACGAGGAGTCCGGGAGCTATCGAGATCACGGCCGGCGAACTCTATCCCGTAGTTCTGCAGGTTGTTCGCAAGATAGTTGAAGGAGTGACCACCACTCTTACTGAGCTTCCTCCTGAAGTTGGCGGGGACATCTACGAACGGGGAATCATTCTTACCGGTGGCGGTACGCAGTTTAGCGGCATTGAAGATTTTTTTCGAGAGCAAACAAAACTGCCAGTGCGCACCGCTCCGGAACCCAAGTATGCCATTGTGCGTGGTCTGGAGCAGATGTTTGACGAGCCACTCAGGTTACGTCGTGTCATACGCACGGAATCTTATCCGGTGCCGGATATGGAGGGCTGATTGGCTTGTCCCTCTAAGGGCGTCGTTTCACAAGACTATCGGCAACAGCCACTAGTTCCGCCAGTTCGACCGGCTTCGGCACGTGCATGTTGTATCCAGCCCGTAGGGCGTGAAGCCGATCTTCGACCCGGGCATAAGCTGTGAGCGCGATCGCCGGGACTTTCCCACCGCTTTCCGGGGGCAATGATCGTAACTGGCGAATTAAGTCATAGCCATCCTGGCCGGACATGCCAATATCACTAATCAGCACGTCAGGCACTCCATTTTGTATCGCCTCAAGCGCTTCGCTTGCAGAGGCGGCCAGGGTGACTTGCGCACCGCAGTTTTCGAGCCCTGTTTTCAGCAGCTCCCTGGTATCCGGTTCATCATCCACAACTAAAATCGTAAGCCCATCCAGTCTGTCCCCGCATTCCAGCGAGGGCAACAGATCGCGCGCCCCGGGATGAACCCGTCCTCTCTCGGGATCCACTTGATACAAGGGAACGACCGGTAGCCGCACAGTGAAAGTTGCACCCTGATCGCTGCCAGGACTCGCGGCGTGGACGGTGCCTCCATGAAGTTCAACGAGATTCTTTGCGATCGCCAGACCCAATCCCAACCCACCGTGTTGCCGCGTGCTGCGCTGGTCAGCCTGCCGAAAGCGATCGAAAACGTGCGGCAGAAATTCGGGTGGGATCCCTTGTCCCGTATCGCTGACAATGATCTCGACATGCGAATTCACTCGCTCCAGGCGAACCTGCACACGACCGCCACGCGCAGTGAACTTAATTGCATTTGACAACAGGTTCCAGACAACCTGTTGTAGCCGTACCGGGTCCCCGGGAACTGAAACCGTGCCAGTGTCCATTATTTTTTGCATTCGGACACCCTTTGCTTCTGCCGCGGGCTCAACCGCTTCGATGGCCGCTTCAATGAATAGGTTCGGATCAGTCGGCCGGACGTCCATACGGAGTTTGCCGGCAATAATCCTGGAGACATCAAGCAGGTCATCTATGAGTTGCGCCTGTGCGCGAGCATTACGCTCGATCGTGTCGAGGGCCTTCGATACGCCGGCCTCGGATATTTGACCGGCGCGGAGCAGGCGCGACCAACCGAGTATGGCGTTTAAAGGATTTCGTAGTTCGTGTGAAACATTGGCAAGAAACTCATCTTTGAGTCGGCTTGACTCTTCCGCCCGGCGATACAGCCGCGCGTTTTCACTAGCAGCTAGTTGGGCTTCAGCGCGCGCTAGCTCTGCGGATTCATAGAGGCGCGCATTGTCCATGGCTATCGCAGCCTGCCCCGCTAGTCCTTCCACGATGCGCTTCGAACGGTCTGTGAAAAAGCCTTTGTCAGGATGTCCAAAGAAGAGCCCACCGTAAACATCGCCCGAGCGAGAGATGACGGGCACGGCGAGGTAGCTCGTTACTTGCCCGTGGCCTTCCGGCATTCCGTAGTACGGTGAATTCTTGCCGTGGCGTGGGTCTTTTTTAACGTCATCGAGAAGAACAGTGCCCTCACCTTTAAAAGTAGCTGCGAAGATCTCAGGATCGCGCCGCATCGTGAAGTGAGCGAACGCTTCGCGCGGTACTCGTGAGACAGCATAGAGCATATAAGATTCGCCATGTTCGTCCAGGACGTTATAAAAGAATGAGCCAAAGCGCGCGCCGCTAATATCAGTTGCTGCCTCGATCACTGCCTGCATGAGGTTATGCAAATCAAGCTCGCCGGCCAGTATCTGACCAAGGCTATTGACTGTTTCGATGATCTCGCTTTGCTCGGCGAATGCCTCCTCCGCCCGTTTGCGTTCGCTAATGTCACGCGCAATCTTTGAGGCCCCAATAATTGTGCCCGCACCATCTTTGATCGGCGAAACTGTCAAAGAGATTTCAACCAGGCTTCCGTCTTTGCGTGCGCGCACCGTTTCGTAATGCTCAACGCGCTCGCCGGCTTTGATTCGCGCAAGAATGGAAGGTTCTTCGTTTATGTGATCCGCAGGAATCAGAATCGTTACCGGCTTCCCGATTACCTCGTCTGCGGTATAGCCAAAGATGCGCTCCGCCCCTCGATTCCAACTCATGATTATCCCGTCAAGGGTTTTGCTGATGATTGCATCGTCGGCCGACTCAATGATAGACGACAGCCAATAGGCCGCCAGTTCCGGGCTCCCTAGGCCCGTAATCTTATCTTCTTGAATATTTTCACCTTTTGGTTTTGGTCGCAAAGGATCTGTAGACATAGATATTGTCGTTCGGGAACTCAACAAGTGATAAGGAGGGGAGCAACAGGGGGGATGCGCCGACAAACCTCAGTTCCCATCTGAGACGATCTGGATAGCCACAGTAGTCGTGCGCTATCGTGATGGAGGCAAACAGAATCAAGGGGAAAGCCAATTAAATAAGATTCTGCCTCCATCTGTCAAACGTAGTTTTTAAACGTATGACCAGAACCAAGTTCGACACAAGTCCGTCAGGAATCCTCCGAGCCACGAGGGGACAGCTGCAGATCGTCGATGGTGATTAGCCTGTGCAACTGTTGCCAGTCGATTCGTGTTAAGAAAAAAATTTCTCGTTATGTCGATCTCGTTATCTCTCGTTCGACTTAAAAGTAGAGTCTGGGATGAAACAGTTTAATGATCGGAAGCCCTGGGCTACCAATACAAAACAAAAGGAGATGTAATTATGCGATTCATGACCCTGGTAAGGGCCGACGAGAACTCGGGCTCTCCACCCCCACAACTTATGGAGGCGATTGCGAAGCTTAGCGAAGAGGCATCGAAGGGCGGCACGATGTTGGAGGCCGGAGGACTGGCCCCAACTGCGATGAGTCACCGCGTCCGGCTCGCTAAGGGGAAAATTACAGTAATCGATGGCCCTTTTGCAGAAACAAAAGAGGTCATCGGGGGCTACGCAGTGTTTGAGGTGAAGTCGAAACAAGAGATGATCGACGCCACCGTGCAGTTCATGGAGCTTCACAGGGAACACTGGCCCGGTTGGGAAGGGGAGACGGAAGTTCGTCAGGTGTTCGGCCCCAGCGACTGCACCCCTTAGGCTTAGGGGCCACTGCGCGGGTAAAAGGCGGGCTATTACTCCTCGGCGAGGAGATCCGGAGTCAAGCGAAAGGGGCAATCGATGCCTTTGGTCCGGGTCTCTCTACCGCAAAGCGGTTGCGTAACAAAGCCCAGCGCGGGGCCCTGGGCTTCATTACGTAACCGCGTTGCCGGGGATATAACCTTTCGGGGCAGTAGCCCGACCATTAGGGAGGGCTCGGCACATCGGAGTTGATCTTGCGCCAAGCAGAGCCCTCCCTAACGGTCGGGCTACTGCCCCGCTCACCGGCGTCATCGCCGCCGGAGTACTCCTCCTTTTCCTTTAGGCGCACGACGCAAACGTCGCCGCCGGCGCTCGCCGGCTACACGAGACTGCCGGAAAGTATTCAACCGCGGACGTAATTTGGAAAACAGAATCCAGACGCGTGAGCTCCAGCACCTTCCTTACCGGACTGGTTACGTTAGTGAGTTCGAAGCGGATTCCTTTTGCTTCCACTTGCTCGCGCAGTGCCAACATTACTCCCAAACCGCCGGCATCGACTGTAGTTACCTGCGCCAGATCGAGTTTGACTGCGCTGACCTCTGAAAGGGATTGCACGGCATTGCGCAGAATCTCCGTTTCACCGTTCACAATTTGCCCTTGCAGGCACAGGACCGCGATAGTCTCCAATTTTTTGGTTTGTACTCTCAACATAACCTATCTCCCTTGACACAGTTAACGCGAATACCCTCATTCGGTTTCATTCTTTTTGCCTTGTCTATAAATAAAGACGTCTGAGTCTGTATATTGTTAACTCTTATCGAGAGATTTCATGATTCACCCTCGCTTCAAGAGCGGATTGGGCACTAGCCCGACCGTTCGGGGCGCGGCACATCGGAGTTGATCTTGCTCCAATGAGAGCCCTCCCTAACGGTCGGGCTGCTGCCCAGATCAGCGGCGCTTCGCCGGAGTGTTCCCTTTTCACCCCTTCCCCTTTACCCCTTCCCCCTTCCCTTTTTCCGTCTTCCCGTCTCCCCTTTGCTTCAATATTCTGCAACTATCTCGCACAGCCTCGTGAAGTCTATATTCCCCCCCGAAACAATACATACCACCCTACCTGCGCCGGCTTTGCCCGCTAAGGTGCACGCAAGCGCACATGCTCCGGCACCCTCCGCGATAATGCGGTTGCGTTCAGCCATGAGTCGTATTGCAGATTTAACTTCGTCCAATTCTGCAACGAGCGCACCATCAATCAACCGTTGGGCGCGCTCGAGCATTCCCGGAAATACGACCCTAGAGCCGATGCCATCCACGAAGGATGGTTGATAATCCACAGCCTGCGGCGTTCCAGCCGCAAGTGAAACCATGAGAGGCGCCGCCGTCGCCACTTCGGCTGCGTAGATCTTGCACTTCGAATTGAGGGCACGCATGGCGGCAGCAATCCCGCAGGTAAGCCCGCCACCTCCCCACGGAACGACAACCGCATCAACCTCCGGCAAGTCTTCGATGATCTCGAGAGCAATTGTGCCATTGCCGGCCATTACATTCAGATCGTCAAACGCATGGATGAAAGTTGCTTCGACACCGGGAAATGTGCGCGTTTCAAAGGCTCTCCACCACTCTTCAAATGGGACCTTTATGACTCGTCCGCCGAGCCGTTCGATTGCTTTGATCTTTGTAATTGGCGCGGTCTCGGGCGCGACTACCGTGCAAGGAATACCAAGCTCACGCGCACGCCAGGCTACTCCCTGAGCCATGTTTCCTGCCGATGCAGTCAATACTCCGCGAGACAAGGTCTCCGATGTCAAATGGCCCATTGCGTTCGTCGCACCACGGATTTTGAACGATCCTATCGGCTGGAGGTTTTCGAGCTTAAGGTAAATCTCGGCCGGTGTTTCTCTGGCGTTTAGCCGAACGAGCGGTGTGCGGATCGCGGAGCCCGCAATCATTCGTCGAGCCTCGAGGATTTCCGCAAGCGACGGTAGCTGATCATTTTCCATATATCATTTTTTATCTCTCATTTTTCATTGCTTGCAATGGGTCGTTGATCGCCGTATGGCGTGCCCACACCAATGGCAAATGAGAAATGAAAAATGTTATATGGAAAATCTTCTTCAAAACTCAACCCACGTTCCCACATTCGATTGCTTTGCCTTGCGGTACACGTACTTCGCCGCAAAAAGATCCTCAACCGCGAGGCCCAGAGATTTGAACAATGTAATCTCCTCTGATGAGGTTCGGCCGGGTTTATCTCCTCTAAGAACCTCGCCAATTTCGGCGCTGATATGATCGGGGCCGATTACGCCGTCCCGCACTGCAAAGAGGTAATCGCCGGCTTCGTTGATGGTTGATTCACGGCGGTCCACAAACAGGCTCGCTGCCGCCATCGTCTCGCTGTCTACCTCGCGCGCGTTTGGAGTGCTCGATCCTACGAGATTCAAGTGAGCTCCAGGCAAGAGCCATTCGCGTCTCACAATTGGCTCGACGGCGGTAGTTGCAGTGACAATCAAGTCGGCGCCCTCTAAAGCTTCGTCGACCGTTTTTACTGGTTCCAACCTGAATGAGAAGTCCGGCCTCATCTCTTCAGAAAACTTTCGTGCGTGTTCAATGTGCCGGCTCGCTATGCGGCAGCGCTTAATGATACGAACCTGAGACATCGCGACCAAATGAGAGCGTGCTTGCACACCGGAACCGATGATCGCGAGATTGCAGGCATCCAACCGGGCGAGTAAGTCTGTCGCCACAGCTGAGACAGATGCGGTACGAATGGCCGTGATAGCTGAAGCATTCATGATGGCCAGAAGGTCGCCGGTGTCCGCGCTAAAAAGCAGTACCGCTCCCTGGTGTGCATCCTTACCTTTAGCTGGATTTCCAGGGAATACGCAGATTGCTTTCAACCCAAAGGCAGCGCGACCACCAGACATGTAGGCTGGCATCAATCCCATTACACCGCTCGCGTCAGGCGGGCGGATAATGGTTCTTAAGGGCTGATGAGCTTCACCGGCGGCGAGCGCGATCAGGGCCTCACGCATGACAGCAATGCATTCTTTGATCGGAAGGAGTTCTAAAACCTGCGCATGACTCAGGACCAGGGTTTTCATAG
>DASXQM010000106.1:0-32176 GCA_036507195.1 Pyrinomonadaceae bacterium
ATGTCGACTATCGTCGTGCTTTGCAATTATTTCCACATCCGCAACTCGCTCGTCGCATCTTCAGCACATTGGAGAATGGCCGCATCGACCGCCGCCTTCGTCGGCAGTATCGCGGGCTCGCACGCGATCTGGATTTGATTCGCGAGCACCTGCGTCGCGGGCGTCCGTCCGTCACCGAGTTGCCCGCAACTCTCATCCCCTTCGAATTGCTTTTTCAAACTACTGTGCTTGGCGGCGCGACAGACGATGCACAACAGTATTACGGTCAGATCGTTTCCGAGCTCGAAACCGTGGCAACGGAGCTTCTATCGGACCCTGCAGCCACAGTGTCCGACACCCTGATGGCCACGAGTCGCGTCTATTCATTGTTTCAATCGGTCGCCAACGATGATTCGATTCAGGAGATTGAAACTCAGGAGGAGCCTTCAGAGTCGGAAGAGGAAAACTCCATCGCTACGGAGAGCTTCAACCGTCGAGCGTCTGAACAAAGACCGCAGCGCAGAGATGCCCGCGAGCTTTTCAACGCCTGGAACGATCCCGACGGCGAAGCCGAACCTGATGAACTCGCGGGCGCCGAGGCCTGGACGGAGGGCGAGTTTCCCGAACAAATGATTGAACCAGGCGAAGTGGCCTACAACTATGACGAGTGGGATCGGGAGTTAACTGATCATCGCATCGGCTGGTGCCGTGTAATAGAAAAACGTGTGAAGCACGGCGATAGAGTTTTTGTTGAGCAAACGCGCGAGCGCCACAAGGGTGTAATTTCCTCCATCCGCTATCAATTTCAATTGATGAAGCCGGAAGATTTGCTGCGCGTTACAAATGAGTTGGACGGCGAGGAGTTTGACCTCAATGCTGTCATCGACCATGTCATCGACCGTCATGCGGCGAGGGTCGGGGGTGGACACCAATCTGAGCGACTTTATACCAAGCGTCTGCGGCGGCGGCGCGATGTCGCTGTTTCATTCCTGCTCGACCAGTCTTCTTCGACCGCGCGCACCATTGGACGTCATCCCCTCCAGCCGTATACGCGACCGGGCCGGCGCATCATCGAGATCGAAAAGGAAGGTCTGGTTTTGATGAGCGAGGCGCTCGAAGCTGTCGGCGACACCTATTCAATCAACGGATTTACTTCCGAAGGCCGGCGGAACGTTAAGTTTTATGTAGTGAAGGACTTTGATGAGAAGTATTCGGATGAAGTGAAGCAACGAATCGGGGGCATAACATTCCAGAACAACACGAGGCTGGGCGCGGCGATACGTCATGCTACGGCGAAGCTTGCGAAACAGGAGGCACGCACGCGTTTGCTGATTGTTTTGTCTGACGGGCGTCCTTACGATCACGATTATGGCGATGCTCGTTATGCGCGCGAGGATACGCGCGAGGCTTTGCGGCAGGCTAAGAATCAGGGCATTACTCCGTTTTGCATTACGATCGATCGCGAGTCGGAGGCGGAGTTGCGTGACCTTTACGGTGAGATTGGCTATACGATCATCGATGACGTGCTTACGCTGCCAGAACGGTTGCCGGGGATTTATCGAAGGCTGACTACGTAAAGTCAGGAGCAGGAGGCAGGAGCAGGAGGCAGGTGCAGGAGCAATACTCGTAACGTGCCTCAGGGCTTTGCCCTTTGATGTGCGGTGGCGGCTCCGCCCCACCGATCAACCCACCATAAATCAATTGGGGCTGCGCCCCGAAATGGGGGGCGCAGCCCCAGGGAATCAACAAACACTCGGAAGGTCAGAGAGCCCGTGTCAAAACTCAGAAATCCCACCCACGGAAGTGGGTGGATGGTTCAAGTCCGGCCTACAAACAGCGGTGACCGAGTTTTTGAATCCCACCCACGGCAGTGGGTGGATTGTTCAGATCCCGCCTGTGATGATCGGAGTTAGCGGGGAGAGGCTGGACTTGAACTATCCACCCACTGCTGTGGGTGGGATTCCCAAAGAATCCGCGCTGCCTCTGGTAGGTCGGATCTGAAAAATCCACCCACTTCCGTGGGTGGGATTTCTGAGTTTTGACACAGCCTCAGAGATCCTCCGCACATCAGTTTTCCAGCTCGCCCAAAGGCGGCGAGCGTATACGAGCGTGAAACAGTCACCTCAAAAAATAAGGGCTTTTTTGAGCTGTTTCTAAGGAGGCGGCAAAGCCGTTTGAAGAAGTTCCGTGAGGAGTAACCTGGGATAGAAAATAAATTCCCTTCCAACCCGAATGCGGAGCACAGACGAGTTTTGGTGAACCTGCCTACTGCTCCTGCCGACTGCCTCCTTCTTTCTTCCCAAAGCCGCCTCCGCCCGGTGTCTCAATTCGCACGCGATCGCCGGCTTTCAGTTCCCAACTGCCTTTCGACCCTATCCTGCGCCTGTGTCTGCCGTTAATAATCGCAGCGCTGCCTGGCTTTCCGTCATTGCCTCCAGCTAAACCGTAAGGCCCGCGTTTACGTCTGTCGGAAAGTAAAGACATGCGCGCGGGCACCAGGGTTTCAATTTCGCGGATGACGCCGTCGCCGCCTCGATGTTTCCCCTTGCCGCCTGAGCCTTTGCGAATCCTGTACTCGCGCACGCGCAGCGGATAAGCATACTCAAGCGCTTCGGCCGGCGTGTTCAGGCTGTTCGTCATGTGCGTGTGCACCGCGCTCAAACCATCTTGAGAGGGGCGGGCGCCCATGCCGCCCGCCACAGTTTCGTAATACGAAAACTCGCGAGGTTCATGGGTAGGGCGCAGATCAATTCCACCAATCGTCAAATTGTTCATGGTTCCCTGACTGGCGGCCGGAATCCTGTTTGGAAGCGTCTGGGCCAATGCTTTGAACAGCACGTCAACAATGCGTTGTGAAGTCTCAACGTTGCCGCCGGCTACCGACGCCGGATGAACCGCATTGACCACCGTACCTTTTGGAGCGATCACTACAATGGGTTCCATCAAACCCGCGCTAGCCGGCACGTCGCCTTCAAGTAAACAGCGAAATACGTAGGAGACTGCAGAGACTGTGATCGCTTCCACTGCATTGATCGGGCCGTCAACCTGGGGCGCGCTCCCGGTGAAGTCAACGCGCGCATTTTGTCCCTTGATAGTGATACGCACCTTGATGGGAACTTCCTGATCACTGACGCCATCATCATCAAGCGCGTCTTCAGCTCGGTAGTCACCATCAGGAATCGACGCGATGGCATGGCGCATAAGCCGTGCTGAATATTCAATCAGATGCGTCGCATACTCTGCTGTCTCCGGTTCACCGCGACGTTCGACTATCTCCAACAGCCGCGTGGCGCCGGTTTTCAACGAACCAATCTGCGCCTGAAAATCGCCACGTCGTTCAGCGTGACTGCGAACATTTGCCAGGACCAGGCGCATTAGATCTTCATCGAGCTCACCGTTTCTTACCAGCCGTATTGGCGGAATGCATAAGCCTTCGCCATAGATATCAGTCGCCATACCCATCGAGCCAGGCGTTGCACCGCCGATGTCGGCATGGTGCGCGCGGTTAGCAACGAAAAAAAGACAGTCGCCAGTCCGCAGTAGGCCGTCGGCAGTAGCAAGGCGCTTTGTTCTTCCTGCCGTCTGCCGCCTGCTGTCTGCCTCTTGGGCGAAGACGCCCATTACCAAAGTGACGTCAGGCAGATGCGTGCCGCCGGCAAACGGATCGTTTAGGGCAACCACGTCCCCGGGTTGGAGCTGGATCTCTCTTAACGCCGACGCGACAGCCATTGGCATTGAACCTAAATGCACCGGCATGTGATCGCCTTGCGCGATTACACGGCCCTTATAATCAAATATGGCGCATGAGTAATCTCGTCGCTCTTTGATATTTGGCGAAAAGGCAGTGCGCCTGAGCGCAATGCCCATCTCCTCCGCGACGGAGGTGTAGAGCGCGCGGTAGATTTCCAGCGTAGCAGGATCGAACTGCTTCATGATTAGAGTTTTGGGGCAGTAGCCCGACCGTTAGCGAGGACGCCGTTCGTCGGGTTACGCCCTCCCTAACGGTCGGGCTACTGCCCCGACTTGAACGATCAAGTTTCCCTGTCCATCAACTTCACAGATTGCGCCCGGCGGAATCAGAGTAGTCGCAGAGTACTCCGTCACGATGCAGGGAGCGCGAAGTTGTGCAATTGCGGCCAGTTCATCTCGCCGATAGACCGCCACGCTGAGTTTCTGTCCGTCGAGATAGGCGGTCACATTCTTAACCGCTTGCGCAAACGACTTCCGACTTACTGCATTACTGCGTCGCTCAGCCGGCGTCTCCACAATTCCAGTTGAACGAACGCGCGTGCTAACAATTTCCACGATATTTGATTCCTGAGCGTAACCGTAGTGTTCACGATGCGCGCGATGAAAACTGGCGGCGAGATTCGCGCCCGTCTGTTTGATGTCCAATTCAAACGACTGGCCCTTGTAACGTAGGGCGAGTGAGCGTTCGTGCTTTTGTTTTGCTGGGGGAAAACCCTCGCGGCGGAGACTACCAGCTGCAGCGCGCTCCATCTCTTTGAAAGTCTTATCCAGTTTCTTTTCAATGCCCGGCGAAAACTCCAGCATTGTTGTGCGGCTCTGATCCTTAACCACGTCTGCCATGAGCACGCCAATCGCCGAAAGCGCTCCCGCGGAATTTGGCACGATGATGCGAGGAATGCGTAGTGCCCGTGCCAGGTCAACTGCGTGAAGACCCCCGGCGCCGCCAAAGGGAAGCAACGCAAACTCGCGGCAGTCGTAACCGCGCTCAACTGAGATTCGCCGCAGAGCACGTTCCATGTTTGTGTTTGCCACCGACAACACTCCCGCCGCCGCTTCAATTGGAGTGACCTGGCGACGAGCAGCTTTGCTCATTTCGCTTGCGAG
Organism: Pyrinomonadaceae bacterium; assembly: GCA_036507195.1. Taxonomy (GTDB): domain Bacteria; phylum Acidobacteriota; class Blastocatellia; order Pyrinomonadales; family Pyrinomonadaceae; genus PSRF01. The sequence continues at coordinate 4,834 of DASXQM010000106.1, forward strand.
TTTGGTCATGGCTCTTCGCGAGCGCTCTTCGTCAAGAGTAAAGTCACCGCCAAGCAAGCCCGCGCCGCCGAAGTGGCCGAGTATGAGATGAGCGTCGGTCACGGTTGGCAAAAGCGAACGGCCGTAACAGGCTGGGCCAGGATCAGCTCTCGCTGATTCAGGGCCAACGCGTAACGAACCACCTTCGTCAACTCTCGCGATCGAACCGCCGCCGGCGCCGACTGTATGAATGTCCATTAGCGAAACTGCTACCGGTAACCCAGCCACCGAAGCCTCATTTGTCATGCGCAAGCCGTCGCGTTCGCAGAGAGCAACGTCGGTAGATGTTCCACCCATATCAAAGGTAATGATTTTTTCGAAGCCCGATGCCCGCGCAGCTTTGAGCGCGCCGACCACTCCACCCGCAGGTCCGGAAAGAATTGTGCGCACCGGCTCGTCTGCCGCGACGGATGCGGAGATGCTGCCGCCGGAAGACTGCATGACGCGCAGGCGTGGTGTGTTGGCCGCCAGGCGCTTGAGATAAGTGCCCATTAATGGCTGGAGATAAGCATTGATTGTTACGGTCGAGGTCCGTTCAAACTCTCGATACTCAGGGAGAATCTTGTGAGAGACGGACAGCGGAAGGTTAAGAACGGAAAGCGCACTTACTATCTGTTCCTCAAAAACGGGATTTACGAATGAAAACAGCAGGCAAATCGCCACGGAATCGACCCTCGCCTTTCTTAGCCGGGAAACCAGGGCCGATATTTCGGCAGCACCAGGCGACTCAAGCACTTCGCCGGCCGGCGTCACGCGTCCCTGCAATCCGAACCGAAGATTGTCCGGAATGAGCGGCGGCGAACGAACCGCATTCAAGTTGTAGAGTTCGGGCCGTGCCTGCCGCCCAATCACCAGTACATCTTCAAATCCGCTCGTTGTGACGAGCGCGGTGCGCGCGCCTCGCCTCTCGAGCAATGCATTTGTGCCTACGGTTGTGCCGTGAACTACTTCGATGCTTTCGAGGCGTACGCCTGTCTTCTCTGAGATTGTGCGCAGACCGGAGGCTATGGCGAGCGCGGGATCTGCAGGCGTGGACGCAAGCTTAAATATCTCTAGTTTGCCATTTGTTTCAAACACAAAATCAGTAAACGTTCCGCCGGTATCGACACCGACGCTCACGCTTTGATTTCGCCTATGTTTTAGCATTCCGAAAGAAGTTTCGAGTTTCGGGTTCCGAGTTTCGAGTTAAAGACCAATTAGATCGTAATCTGAACTCGAAACTCGAAACTCAGAACTCGAAACACCTCTACTCTACTGGCGCCCAACAACCGCTCTCATTCGAGGCCCGAGCTGCATCGAGCACAAGCTGCACGCGGAGCCCGTCTGCGAAGGTAGCCGTGCCCTCCACGCTCTTGCGACCTTCGCTGAGCGCCGCAACGAGCGCGCAGGAGAATGCCGTGAATCCTCGCGACCAACTTCCCTCGCGCATGCCGGGAGCCACCGCATCCTGATCAACCTCTACTGGTCGCCAGGCGCCTGAGCCCGCCGGCGAATGCCAGAGTTCACCGGTCTCTTCAACCATCAGTGCGCCGCTGCTCCCATAAACCTCCAGCTGGTTTTGGAGTTTTCCTGATTCGACAACGGAAAGAGAGGCGGCGCCGGTAGCGCCTTTAGTCAGTGGCGACTCAGCAAATCGGAAGAGCATCCTTACTGTGTCATCCGAGGTTACCGAACGCATTTTCCCACTCGTCTTGTCGGGCCGTTCGGCAACGTGCGTGGAGAGCACGCAGCAAACTTCGCTGATTTCTGCCTCAAGCAGCCAGCGAAACGAATCCACCGCATGCGAGCCAATGGCGTTAAGCGTGCCGCCACCCATCGTCACATCCGACCACCAGTCCCAGGTTCCCAGGACTCCGCGGTAATCGGAACGAAAAACATAATTGCAATGGCGAACCGTGCCGATTGCACCGCTGTGCAACATCGTTCGCATTTTGCGCCGGCTGCCCAGGAATCGTAGTTCATGATCGATTAAGGCGAGCACGTCAGCTTCGCACACACGTTCGCTCATGCGCCTGGCTTCAGCGGCATTCATCGCCATCGGCTTTTCGCAGAGCACGGCCTTGCCCTGCTCCAGAGCAGCGAGCGTGATTTCCATGTGGGTGGCGGGAGGAGTTACTACGCTCACGAGATCGACGTCATCCCTGGCGACCAGGTCTTTCCAATCACTAGCCACGTGTTCGATGCCGAACTCCTGCGCGACACTCTCGGCGTGTTCGCGATGCCGGCTTGTAATTGCGACTACCCGCGCGCCCTTGCAATTACCAAAGCCGGGAATTTGTGTGGTGCGGGCAAAGCCGGCGCCAACAATCCCAATGCCGATAGTTTTGTTATCACTCAATTCAAACGCCTCTCCAGGATTCCGTGGCCGGATCCTATGTGACTGGAGCAATTCGAGTAGTTCTTTCTTACCTGCCTACCATCAGCCGCCGACTGCCTACTTATTGAAAATGCCCCCGCAGGGATTCGAACCCCGAACCAACAGATTATGAGACGGTTTGAGCGGCATCAACAAGGCGAGACGAAGTGAGATGAAGCACTATTTACCGAATCCGCAGCCTTCAAAGTTAGCTACGTCTTGCTCCGTCTCAGCACGCCATCGCGCCATAATCGCGCCATCGTGATTTCGTTGTATCTCGTTGTAGTCTCACGCTCGGTGTGTTTCGGGAACCCTGCTGGTAATACATGATGGTTCCGTAATCCACCTAAGCCAGTGCAGAACTATGCCGGCCTGTTAGATGTACTGCTGATCGCATCGTCCAATGTCGCAATGGGGAATCCTGCAGCGGCGCTAGTCACTGATCGCCGAGCTCTTCCTCCAGCCACCCTACGACATCTCCTATGTGATCGTGAAATCCCCAGCCGATGCCGTCGGTGATCTGCTCAACTCTTGCCAGGCGCTCACTCAACTGCGGATACACTCCCCTCGCTTCGTCATATAACAGGGCGGCCAGTTCTTCCAGCGCCGACTCCACGCTGTTGTAAAACCGCTCGTCAATGTCTCCATAATCGTGGGTGAACTCTGCGCCCTGCTCCACATAGGTCATCAGTAGTTCAGCCGTACCATGGAGGTTGCCGGTGGCCTTGCGGTAATCCCTGATGGCCTTGCGCGCCTGGCTAAGCCTGAGTTTGGTCTCCCCTCGCGCGGGATAGAACTGCTCCACAATATTGTTGCGATACTTCTCCAGAATCTCACCACCGCTCTCTCCGGCCTGACACCGGGCCTGGATAAAGTCGCGGTTGCCGGCAGCCGTTTCGTAAAGGTCTTTCACCAGGGCGAGCAGTGCGGGCTTGTCCCAGGTGGCGAGGCGTCGGCGCAGCGCGCTCCAGTCGCCGGGCTTCCTGGTTCGCTTCGTGGTTTCTTTGGACATGGACTTGACGGAGTCAATGTTGGACCCGTTGCAACGGGGGCAGCGATTCCAGCTGAACAACAAGCTGATGCTGCGCGCTTGATCTGGCACGCGGGCGAATGAAGCCCCGCCCTTCCAGCGTGAGCATCCTCCAATGCACGCTCGGAGGCGTGATCTGAAAAAACCGCTGCATGTCGGCTTCCGCCGAATCGCAGCCGTTCACTAGGCTGTATTGATGGATGCACGCGAGGAACTGGCCCGGTCGTGCAGTGGGAGAGGCGTTCCTCAAGCTTCCGCTCACACTTCTACCAGTTCCTCTTCCTCTTCAACCGGCAGGTCAGCGTCGGGTTTAACATCGAGCCATCGGAGCATCCCAAGATTGCGAATTGTGGACGCCACCATTGAAGCTTCAAGAGGAGGCTGACGCCGTTGCTTCCATTGCATTACCGAATTAAGAACTTCCGTCTCTGATGGTGTGTAGTTTCTTTGCTTCTTAAGCGCGTCTGCCGCGAAGATCACGGTCGCTACCACTTCTGCCTGATCGGTGTTCATTCGCAGGAACAGGTCGGTCGTTTTTTCAATAATCGGCTTCCACTGAGAAATTGACGATTGAAAGTCATTCCGTAGGCGTGCGAAATTCGGGCCAACTTTGACCACGAACATGCTGCCCTTCCGCTCTTCCTGAAGCAAGTTGTTGTTAACGAGCTTCGTCTCAGCGTTTTTAAGGTCTTTACTAAATGGACCGAAGCTGCCTCTTTCATAGTGGAAGCCGGTTGGCAGTCCTTCGCGTGTGGCGACATAAGCGATCTTCTGAAAGATTGTCCGTCCTGTTGGCCAATGATAGGGCGCTGCCTCGATCTGACTGAGAATCTCGATTAGACCCAACCAGGCGGGATTGATAGCTGATTGCACCGTCCTTCGTTGAAAAGTCGAGGCGGGCTCCTGCGACAAGAAATCAATCGTCAATTCTTTGGGCGACGTTCCGTACGGAGCGTAAAGCTCAATTGGAATGTCCATCTGACGAGCGTAGCGATAGATCAACGGGCCTACAGCTTTCCATTCGAGTTGTCCATTACCGCAGCCGAGTGGGGGGATCGCCAGAGAGGTTACTTCCCATTCCTTGTAATGACTCAACAGGTGTTGTAAACCGCGCTCAATATCGCTGAGTCGCGAAACCGACTTCCAGTGATCCTTAGTTGGGAAGTTAATGATGTTTGGTGGGAGCAGGCGCTTGTAGAGGTAGGGGATGCCAGGCTTTATCTCTTTACGTTCGCATCGCTTCACATAATCGTCAAACATTTCTGGAAAGCGCTGCTTGAACTCCAGAGCAATGCCCTTCCCCATGACGCCGACGCAGTTCACCGTATTGATAAGTGTCTGCGCCCCCGATTGCAAGATGTCAGCGATCAGAATTCTCATCGAAGCCCTAAAAGAACATATCACCACGAATCCGCACCGGTAATCCAGTTGCTAACCCTTGAAACGCCACTAGAGCTACTTGATTCGCAACGTAAGCTCCCGTAACAAGCCGTGCCTCTACTCGATCGGGAACCAAGACCTCGGCACACTTTTCCGATTTGTGACTCATCTCGTCATACATATCTTCAGGGTGTTTCCATGAGCGAGCGAAGAGTCGGTCTCGATTAATAGCTTCAAGTCCCTCGACAGGCGGCAAGAAACTCACCCAGCCGCTAGCCGCATTTCGATCAGTTACGATTACGCCAGGAAGATCCAGTACGCCAGGGTCGATGCGAAGGACACAAATTGTCGAATTGTGACCACGAACGCGGCTGAGCATTGCGTTGTGGGCATCGAAATACAGATTCGCGTACTCGTGTTACCGCCGGGCTCCTGGTATCTGTTTGTTCTGGCGTATTGCCTGAATTTCAGGCATGGCCACAGAGTCGTGTCTTAGTTCAGCAGCGAGTGTATGTGAGAGGATGCCGTTCTGCAATATAGAAGTCACGTTGGCGATCGCCGTAATGTAATGCAGCTCCGTAACGTCAGCGCGGTTCATGATTCGGTTTTCAGCGCGGGGCTCGAATTCGAGTGACGTGCATTCGGCGCTTCCCTCGCTCAAAAGCGAGAGCCGTCTCTAAAGCCTTCCTCAGAGCAGCGAATGCCTCATCACTCATGTAGGTTGATTTGTTCGTTGGGCGCTTATGTGAGTGTTTTGCTTTCATGATTTCTATCTGGCAATCTTGGGGTACAGTCTATATGTAGATGATCTGGTTTGGAGAGGATGACTACGCGCAGAATGCACCCCATCACACCTGTCGTAATCAAAGCGACAGTCGACAGCGCTCACCCTTACGTCCTGCCAGTCTCATGTTAAGGGCTTGTGAATCGTGAGTATCGTGATGGCACTGTTGTAGTACGGCATGAGAATCGAGTCTTCCCAGATTCTCGCATCAGACGATAAGTTTTCTGCATCAAGCCATGCTTCAGCCGGTACTGCACCAAACGGTTCATCAACTTGCGTTCCCGAGAAAAGCCGTGCAGCGTAGGACTCATCGCTCACCTTTTGATTGACCCTAACGAAGTAGTGAAAGTTCTCGTTGCGGCGAAACCATTTGATTGAGCCTGCGACGCTGAACGCTACAGCGCATCGTTCAGTCGGTCACTTCGCCGCCTTCTCTGGTGAAGACGTAAACGCCTTTCGATTCCCCCATCCTTTCTTGGGGCGGGGCCTTTGCCTTAGTGCGATCATGAGGGCGTATCGCCAGCTCCTTGTTCCTATTCGGATGACTCACCCTTAGCCTGCTCGCCGCTGTGCGTGAGCTTCTGTTGTGCTAAAGCAGCCGTGCCTAACAGGCCGCCCATACCCATCGATTCGACAGCTGTACTGGGCACGATCATCATCGCACCTTTTTCTTTCAGCCCTTCGTAAAGCATGTTCATCGCTCGCAGGTGCAAAGCTGTCGGATTCTCTTGATAAGACTCCGCCGCCTTTTCAAAGAGTTTGGCTATCTCGACCTCTGCCTGGCCCAGGATGATGCGCGCTTGCTTTTCGCGTGATGCCTGCGCTTCACGAGACATGGCATCCTGCAAAGCGGTGGGAATGATCACGTCGCGCATCTCCACCGATTGCACGGTTACGCCCCAGGGATTCGAACGTTCATCGATCAACTGCTGCAACTCTTGTTCAATCCGTTCACGTCCGCGCAGGAGATCGGAAAGAGAAGTTCGGCCGATGATGTCACGCAGCGCCGTTTGCGCCGCCCAGCTTACGGCCTGAGGATAGTTCTGTACCTCGAGCGCCGCTTTCTCGGGATCATAGACCATCCAAAACAGCACGGCATCGACGTTGACCGGAACCGTGTCTGAGGTCAGTGTTTCCTCGGCCGCAAAACTGGTGGTGATTACGCGCTGATCTATCCAGGCAGGCACGGTATCGACAAAGGGAATGATCCAGAAGAGGCCTGGTCCACGCAGGCCGACATAACGGCCCAGCCGCAGCACTACCGCGCGCTCCCATTGACGAGCAATCTTCGGCGCTTGCGCACCCAACAGTCCAAGCAGCAAGCCGACAATCGCGCCTATCGGGCTGTAGTTTGTAAGGGGAATCGAGAGAATTCCGAGTCCCAGCGGTACCAGCAGCGCCACCGCGGAAATGACATTTACGCGCGGCGTGTTTTGGGTCGGCAGATTACTACGAGTGTCAACTAGACTTGTGTTAGCCATTTTGCTTCATCTCCTTCGATACAACGTAGCGCAGCCTGTCCGCTTGCGTTCACTGTTCCTGCGCGACAGTTAGCGTAGAAAGACTCATTTGCGAGAACGCGAACTAACAGCTTGCGTTACCCTTTGGCGACGGCTTTGCAGATGTTCGATCAGATCGTCGAGCGTGTAGCCGTGCGCTTCGGCCTCGGCGACGTAGCGGTCTGCCAGTTCGCGCAAGTGCTTTTCGTGATCCTGCCGGGCGGTGATTTTGACTCGTCGAGCGGTGACAAACGTTCCGATCCCTCTGCGCGTTTCTACTATTCCGGCCCGCTCCAACTCGGCGTAGACCTTGGCCACCGTATTGGCATTAATGCACAGATCAACAGCTAATTGCCGCACCGTCGGCAACTGCTCGCCCAGTCCCAGACGTCCCGTGGCAACCGCAAACCTGATCGATCGCTCCAGCTGCGCATAAAGAGGCATCGGATGCGAAGCATCGATGGAGAACGTTTGTACCATTTCACTAGTGTACTACGACATTAGTACAAAAAGGTTCGAAGAGAAGTGGCGCTCTCGGAGGGCCCGTTGCCTCTTATGGCAGCGGCCAGCAAAAGAACTAGCCGAAAGCCTGTCACAAACGAAAGCGGCAAGCTCTTCAACCTGGCGCAAGTCATTGAATGTAATGAAGAGCCGTAGGGCTCGAACCTCCAAGTTAGGGCTTAGTTTCCTCGGGAGTTCACAGAAATCTAAAAACTGGAGTAGAACACCATCTATTAATTGACAATGAAAGTGTGAGCACGTAAGAATCTTCCATCCCCCCTCAAACAACCTGAAGAGTCGGCACCAGCTCGCGCACAACTATGAGGATTCACAAGATGAGGTGTTTTCAGCAGATCTCTTGCTTGGTTCTAGTGCTGCTCCCACTATGCGCACCGTACACGGTGGACGGACAAGTGAGAAGCGAATACCGAGCGTTTTGGGTTGATACATTTAATACCAGCCTCAACAACCACACGGATGTTGTGAATGTTGTCAATAATGCAAAGGCCGCAAAAGCAAATGCTATCTTCGTTCAGGTGCGACGACGTGGCGACTCGTGGTATCTGAATTCGCTCGAGCCGCCAGGAGATCGCGTGCCAATTCAACCAGGCTTCGATCCACTTCAAGACATTATTAACGCGGCGCACACTGAGGGGATAGAGGTTCACGCGTTCGTTATTATGAGCGCGATTTGGGGACGCGCGCCGAATCTTTTTCCACCCGAAAATCCGAATCACGCTTTCAACTTACACGGCGGCTTCGACGCGGCAACAAACACGATCGTTACCAGTTCCAATAACTGGTTGACGCGCACTTTGCTTTCCGATACTACACCCGGGAGCACGGCCATTTCATATCAGGGTCACCGTTTCGGCAGTGACTTCTGGATAGATTTCGGTCATCCGGATGCCGCCAAATATACGGTCGATGTCGTTACTCACCTCGTTCAGAATTACGACATTGACGGGTTGCACCTGGACCGCATTCGCTATCCTGAACTCAGCATCTCAGGTCAAACACCTTCGACTGGTACCAACATTGGTTACAACCCGACAAGCGTAGAACGTTTTCAACGGCACTACAATATTGCGCTCGGTAGTCCTCCGCCTGCTCCGAATGATCCGCAGTGGAACCAGTGGCGACGCGATCAAGTTACAAACATCGTGCGTCGAGTTTACCTGAATGCCTTGGCGATCAAGCCCAACTTGAAAATCTCCGCGGCACTTATTGCGTTCGGCGGTATTGGTTCAACTGAAACCGCCTGGAATTCTGCGGAAGCATACTGGCGGGTCTATCAGGACTGGCGCGCTTGGACACAGGAAGGCATTCTCGATATCGCCATTCCGATGGTCTACAAAGCTGAACATTCGGCCACTGTCCGGCCGCAATACGACCAGTGGGACCTATGGCTAAGAGGGCATTTGTATAACCGTGCGGGTATGACTGGACAGGGCGCATTTGTGAACGCTATTGAGGGGACTCTTCGGCAAACGCGCCGAACACTTACTCCCGCCTCTGGACCAACTAATTTGAGCGGCATTATTTTCTTTTCAATGGCGACCAGTAATATCGCCGTTACCAGCAATCCTTTCGCCATTCCGCCCGGCAATACTCCGGCTCGTCCGTTTTCCGAATTTGCGTCGGGACTGACCACGGGCAAATCGGTGAACGGTCTAATCTCTTACGAACCGGCAGGAATGATTCCCATCTTCAACGATCCAGCATCAATTCCGAATTTTTCATGGAAGATCGCACCGGCACTCGGACATATGAAAGGGGAAGCTCGGCAGGTCGATGGCACGGCTTTCGATACTGCTACGGTTACCATCGAAAATCTCGACACCCATGCAACGACTACAACCACGACGGATGGTGGCGGTTTTTTTGGCGTCGTTGACTTAACGCCGGGCTCCTATCGAGCCCAACTGGATAGTTTGTACTACTGCTTTAACGTAGCGCCAGGACTGGTTGCGAACGCAGAGCTCGATATGCTTGCACCTGAAACGGGTGTGATTGTTGCGCCGGCGACTCCTAATGGGCAAAACGGCTGGTACACAACAAAACCAACTGTCAGCCTGAACGCAAATGACAACTGCTCTGGTATTGCCACCACTGAATATTCAACAGACGGAGGTGAAACGTGGCAGCCCTATGGCGGAAGCTTCGCCATCAATAATGAAGGAATAACGACACTCCTTTATCGTTCGACAGACCGCGCAAGCAATACAGAAACCCCAAAGAGCATCACTCTCAAAATCGATACGACGGCGCCGGTTGTTACTCTCAGTGCTACTCCTTCGGTTATCTGGCCTGCCAACAATCAAACCGTCAACGTAAGGATTAATGGAAGTGGGACTGATTCAGTATCAGGTCTGGCAAATGTTAGCTACGTTATTACTGACGAATATGGTATTCCGCTAAACCTTCCGCTTCGCGGCCTTACAGGAAGTTCAAGCAGCTGGACTGAGGTACTTGCAGTTGAAGCGCGCCGCGAAGGAACAGACCTGGATGGTCGAATTTACATCGTAGTCGCAACTCTGACAGATGTGGCGGGTAATTCTACTACCGCAACTACAAACATTGTGGTTCCACATGATCAACGAATTGAAAACTAGAGTTCTTCAGGTTCAGGACATTGCGCGAAGCGCGATCTTGTCCCATGAGCTATAAGGGCAGTTTCACCTCTCCTAAACAAAAAGGCCTGAGGTTGTTCGCCTCCGGGTTACAAGATGTAATGCTCATTGCGATATTAGAAGATGATGAGCGGCGACTCGATGAAATGAACCGACTCCTCTCCGAAGCGTTGCCGGGTGCTGAACTCGTCTTCTTCGACAATGCACCAGACATGGTAGCTTGGCTTAGGGAGCACCTTGCTGAAGTTGACCTTCTCTGTCTCGATCACGATCTCGTCTTTACGCCCGGACGACCCGGGGGAAGATCGGATCCGGGCACAGGCCAGGATGTCGTGGACTTTCTTGTGACCAGACCGCCGCTGCCGTCGGTGGTAATTCACACGTCGAATTGGGGCGCGGTGGCGGGGATGGTCTCGCCGCTGGAGCAAGCCGGATGGCGAGTATGCCGAGTGATTCCCTTCGCGGAAGTCCAATGGCTCAAAACTGCCTGGCTTCCGGCCATTCGAGACATCCTCACTCATTGGGGCCGTGCCTAAGGAATCGTCAGGCGTGCGGGTTAACTAGCACTTCCAGAAGTCACAGACGGTTCAGGCCAACGACGAACCAGTTCGCAACCTTGTCCCGACCGACCAGGACAAATCGGACGGAGAGAAGAAGTCCGCTATTTCTGTGTGGCGTGTGCGTTATCAGGTCAAAGACGTTGAACGATCCATTGCTTTCTACACCCAGTATCTGGGGTTCAAACTCGAACAGCGGTCGGGGTCGGCCTTTGCCAGCGTCTCGAATGGAGAACTCACTGTTTTGCTCAGCGGCCCCCGGGAGTTCGAGTTCCCGCCCAATGCCGGATGGACGCCGGCAAGAACCGGCCGGATGGAATCGGATCGTCCTCAGAGTTGATGATTTGCCGTCTTTAGTTGTGACGATGAAAAAAGCGGGATTCCATTTTCGGAATGAGATCGAAACTGGCCCTGGCGGTAAGCAAATCCAAGTGGAAGATACGGATGGTAATGCCGTTGAGCTGTTCGAGCCGAACGCACAACATTAGTCGATTGGAAGCTCTGCGAACGGCTTGGCAGGCAACGCATGAACGCGATGGAGGTCAGCATCTTGCCACACGTAATTTCTCGATTCTATTGGTGCCCCCGCAGGGATTCGAACCCCCGAACCAACAGATTATGAGACGGTTTGAGGGGCATCAACAAAGCGAGACGAAACGAGATAACCCAGTATTTACCGAATCTGCCAGCCGTCAAAGTTCGCTACATCTTGTCACCTCTAAACACGCCCTCGCGCCATAATCGCGCCATCTTAATTCGTCGTCTTGCGTTCACCCCATCTGTCGCGGCTAACGGTATCGCTGTCCTCGTCAATCAGAGTTCATGGATTTTATTGTGCCATGCTTAAGTGACCAGTAATATGAACGCCTATGATGAAAACTGCACAGCCAGCCTTACAGAGACAAGTCTTCAGACTTATCGTGCCGGCCGCTGAAACTCGGAAGGACGCAGAATGAAAACTAACAAAGCGGTTATGACTCTGCTCGTAACATCAGTTCTTTGGCTTGCTTTGGTTCTTGGGTGTTCCTATTTGAAAAAGAGAACAACGTCGCCTTCGTCGTCGTCAGGCGGAGAGTCAACTGGTGCAAAAGATTACTTCCCCCTGCGAATCGGAGATACGTGGAAGTACAGATCCACAACCGCGGATGGCAAGCAGTCTGAGTTCAGTATCAAAGTTCTGAACGAAGAAAAAGAGAACGGCAACACACTCTATCTCGTCGAGACCGTTTCGACTTTCCAGCCCATTCACGATTGGTACTCGAAGCCCACTGGGTGGGTGCTGATGCACCGGGAGGAATACGTGAAGGCCGGGAACAAAGCCGAATACGATCCCACCAAGCAGTTCCTGAAAAATCCACTCACGAATGGCGATTCATGGCACTGGAAGGGCAAAGGAATGATGGGCCTGGAGATAGACGAATCAAATGACGTGTCGGGGCCCGAAACCGTAACAGTCCCGGCCGGTAAGTTTGAGGCCATGAAGGTAATGACAAAAGTGGTCCAGGGAGGCGCACCGGTGACTAAGACGTACTGGTACGCGCCCGGTGTCGGTTTAGTCAAGTCAATGACCGATACCGGCTCGGTGAAATCGACAACGGAACTTTTGGAGTACAGTGCTCAGGAATAAACACTCTTAGACATTGAGCCGATCAGAGTTGATTGGTGCCCGCACGGATTCGAACCCCGAACCAACAGATTAACGCCATCTCGCCATAATCACGCCAATCAGAGACCATCAGAGATTGCGTCTGGTTGTGGCGATCACAACCGCAGGTCTTTCCTTCTCGCGTCATTTCTTGGGATGAGAGTCCGTTTGCACAACTCTTCCTCTACTCTCAGTGCGCACGAACCTTAGGTTGAGGTGCATTCCGGCCCTAGACAGTCTGGGTAGTCCATGTTCTGCTGGCCCTAGAACATCTAGGAGGTTCGCGCGGTGAGTAAATCAAAAGTGGGCTTACTACAGGGGACGCTGGACATGTTGATTCTGAAAGCCCTTTCGCTTGGCGCTCTCCATGGCTACGGAGTCGGTCAACGGATTGCACAAATCTCCGACGACAGCCTCAAGATCGAGGAAGGGTCGCTATATCCGGGGCTCTACAGGCTCGAGCGGCGCGGGTGGGTCGAATCAGAGTGGGACGTTTCGCTGGATCCTGTGGGCAGACGCGTGATGGTCAACGGTTGCACTTCTCTAAAAAAGGCGGACCAGCGGTGGAGGGGCTTCTTCAGCCAAGTGATACACAATGCCGCGTTTCTGAGTATTATGGAGCACTTTTGATAGATACTTAGGATGTTCGACTTATAATGATTGCTTCGCGTACCTCGAATCACTCGAGGAGGATAGGTATGTGGCAAAAAAGATATTTTTTGAAAGCACTTCTACTGTGCCTTTTGGCAACGCAACTTGCCACTGACGCGCATAATCACCCGCGTGGGCCAACTTCAAATAGGTCTCAACACCCAAACCTTCTCGCCAAGCTTACGGTTCCGAAGAAGACGATCTTAGTTTTCGGCCAACCGATTGTTTACTACGAAGCGGGACGAGGCAAGACACTTGTGCTCCTGGCCCAGCTCGGTTGGGATTCTCACATGTGGGCGCAGAACCTGCCCGCGCTGGCTGGCAGTTACCACGTTATTGCCGTCGATCTGCTCGGCACGGGCGAATCAGCAAAGCCTCACACCGAATACAAGATGGATACGTGGACCGACTTTATTGCCGAGTTTCTTCGGCTGAAGGGAATTCCGAAGGCCACGATTATTGGCTCAGTGATGGGTGGCGCGCTTGCCGTTCAATTCACACTTGATCATCCCGAGATGTCGGAGGGGTTGGTCTGCGCTGCGTCCAACAGTGGGCCGGGTAAGCACGAAGGTGGCAGGCAACCCGCGAATTGGCCGAGCCTCGCCGGCGTAAAGCGCGCCATGATGTTGTGGTTCTACGACAAGTCCTTGGTGACTGATGAACTCGTTCGATCATATTTCGAGCATCGGCTGCGAGCGGACGATGGTTATACGATTGAGCGCCACTTGAGTGATCATCGAGCTCCTTACTCGCTTCAGGAACTGTCTGTAATCAGTGTCCCTTCGCTTTTTGTCTGGTGTCGTGAAGATGAGGTAACGCCGCTGAAGTGGGGCGAGGATTATGCGGCGGCCGTTCCCGGAGCACAACTAACCGTGATCGAAGGATGCGGTCATTTCCCCAACTTGGAGAAGCCGACAGAATTCAATCAGGCGGTCATCAACTTTCTCAATAAACAAAAGCCTCCGAATCGGTAAAGCTTTGAATACGAAGTCGAACAAATCGTTGGACGCGAGCGGCGAGAGCGTGGTTCTCAACTTGATTCGTCCGGCGATGCTTGAGAATTCGCGCCGCCGCGTCAACTCAACCGTTAGGCCTTCTGCGGGCAACTCCTTGGGAAGGCGCTTGCTATGAGAAGGAGACTTTGGGCTTCAATCATGACGGTCGTTCTGCTCGCCGTTCCGCGGATCGCCCATGCGCAACAGGCGCCAGACCCGCGGGTCGCTGACCTGGTGCGCGCCGGCAAAGTTCGGATTGCGCTGTTCTCCGGTCAGTACACCAAAGATCCAGTCACCGGTGAGCTGAAGGGCGTGTGGGCAGAGGTGGCTCGCGCGCTTGCGGCCCGCGTCGGGGTCCAGCTCGTGCTCGTCGAGCATCCGACTCCTCCCAAGATGGTGGAGTGCCTGAAAGTCGGCGCTTGCGATCTGGGATTTCTCGGATACGACCCGGCTCGGGCTGCCGATGTAGAGGGGTTTTCACCGCCGTTCATCGAATTCGACTACACCTATCTGGTGCCGGCCGGCTCATCGATCCGCAGCGCCGCCGACGCGGACCGGCCCAGACTTCGCGTTGCCGTGGTTCAGGCGCACGCCTCGACTTTGACTCTGAGCCGCCTGCGGAAACAAGCCGAGCTGGTGAGCGTCGACACCCCGGAGAGCGCTTTCGAGCTGCTGCGTACGGGACGCGTAGATGCATGGGCATCAGCTCGCCAAGTGCTTGTCGATTATTCGGCCCAGCTGCCCGGCTCGCGCGTTCTCGAGGATCGCTACGGGGTGAACCACCCCGCGGTCGTCGTTGCGAAGGGCAAGGCCGGACGTCTTGCCTACATCAGCGAGTTCATTGAGGAGATCAAGGCGTCGGGGTTCGTGCAACAAGCAATTACGCGCTCTGGTTGGCGCGGGGTTCGGGTGGCGCCTCCGCAAGCCCCTACGCCCGGAAGTGAGCGCCCGCGATAGCGCTCATCAACGGCCTAACATCGTGGTGGAGCGGACGCGCGCAAAAGCGGCGCACGCCGCTCACCGTGCCCGTTCATACTGAATGCCTTCTTCTCTCCGCTCCTCGTGGTTTTGGGAGCGCAATTTTCTTGCGGTCCTGAGACCACCTGCACCTCAAGGAGCACCTGCGCCATTGCCAACGGAATCGGAGGAGAACCAAGCCGTCTAGACTCGTGAAGACACCAACCTAAATAATTCCACATCAGGGTTCAGTACCTAGCCTCATTCGCATCCTCTTCTGTAATCATTCGCATCCTCTTTTGTATATTCGCATCCTCTTCTAGAACTCACATCCGGTAACTTCTCTTAACAGACTCCTCTTCGCATCGATTCTTCAACGACAGCCCATTCGCACAACTCTGGTCTAGTCAAATCAAGGTAGGTTCGACTCCCCTAGACAGTCTGGGTAGTCCAATGCTATGCTGGCCCTAGAACATCTAGGAGGTATGCGCGGTGAGTAAATCAAAAGCCGGCTTACTACAGGGGACGTTGGACATGTTGATTCTGAAAGCCCTTTCGCTTGGCGCTCTGCATGGCTACGGAGTCGGTCAACGGATTGCACAAATCTCCGACGACACGCTGAAGATCGAGGAGGGTTCGCTATATCCGGGACTCTACAGGCTTGAGCGCCGCGGGTGGGTCGAATCAGAGTGGGACGTTTCCGAAAACAATCAGCGCGCAAAGTTTTACAAGCTGACCCGCGCTGGTCGTAAACAACTGATCATCGAGGAGCAGAATTGGGAGCGCCTGGCTGGCGCGACCATGAAGGCGCTACGCGCGAGCTAAGGAGGTTATAACTATGTCCTGGGTCAAAGCCACATTTCGATTTCTTCACGCCTGGCGACATCCTGATGAGATCGCGGGTGAAGTTGAGGCGGAATTGCGCTTCCATATTGAAATGCGGACGCGCGCCAACATCGAGGGTGGAATGAGGCACGCCGAAGCGCAACTTGCAGCCCGGCAAAGCTTCGGAGACTTTGACCGAGTCAAAACCAGGTGTTGTGAAATCAGCCGGACCCTGCCCTTCGATTCAACGGTTTTGAAAATGACAATGTACATCACCGTCGCAGTTCTGGCGGGCGGGGCAGCTCTATGGGCAGTTAATATGCCGCACCATAACTTTACCGGTGTTTTGTGGCAGCTGATCGCCATCGTTGTTCTCGCACGCTCGTTCGTCGTCGGTCGACGCGCCATCTCAACAAAGCAGTTCCAGGGGGACCGCGCGAGCGTCGTTTTCGTAACTGATGACGAGAGGTTTCGCGAAGACAAAGGCTTCTTGAGTGATGTATGCGAGGCGCACAGCGTAGGAATCGCGGCGCATGATGAACAGGGACGCACACCGGTTGAGCGAATGTTCAATTAGTGCTTAATCAGGATTTCGGGTCTTCTTTCAACTAACAAGAGCGTTCCACGAAAACACAAGAAATCGAACCAAGACGAACTGATTTATCGCTTCGTCTTGTTTGTGGATCTCTGTCCTGATATCCGATCCCTCTGACTATTGATTATCACTAACCACCCTTGGAGGAGGACCGATCATGCGAGTTCCAATTGCACGTAAGATCATACGTATTCTGTTTACGCTGCTTATTATGTTGAATGCGATTTTGGCAACAAAGGTATTCGTGTCGGCAACCTCCTCTACCCGACCCAGTGGTGAGCAACAATCCGGGAACGCACCCGCCAATCAGGAAATCGCAACAACAGTTGACGACCGGCACCTAAGTCCGCGTCTTGCGACGCTTTGGGATCACCTCAAATCTGGCGATAGAAAGGCTCTTGCTGGTTTTTGGAAAGAGATTACGGAAAGCGGCGCGCCAATTGTTGAGGAAGTGCCCGGGAACGATCGCGACGTGCTGGTGACGATCCTCTGGCGAGCCACGGAAGAAACGCGAAGTGTCTTCGTCTTTCAACTCCCGGGCATTGATAAGGCGATGGCGCGTCTGCCCGACACTGAATTGTGGTACAGGACATTTCGGCTTCAGAAGGGCGCGCGCTTCGTCTATCGACTCGCGACTAACCTCCCAGACCCAAAAGAGTGGACCAGTCTTGCCCGATTCGGAAACGCAATGCGAAGCGACCCGCTTAATCCACTCCAGTTTGCTGAGCGCGCTAACGAGCTCAACCCGTACGAAGTCACTTTCTTTCCGCGGCAGAACTGCCATCTGCGGAGACAGAATACTGGAGCGTCGCCCGGCCCAAAGTTCCTACCGGACGCGTGCAGCGCGACAAATTCAACAGCAAACTCCTCCGCAATGAACGTCCAATTTGGGTTTACACTCCACACGGCTACGCTGCTGATAAGAAGCCTTATGGATTGCTGCTACTTTCTGACGGCGGTCTTTACATCAACTCGGCGCACGTAGCAACCACTCTTGATAACTTGATCGCAGCGGGTGTGATACCGCCGCTCGTCGCCGTAATGGTAGACAATCCCGATCGCTTCCGCGAGTTGGCCTGCAGTCCAGCGTACGCCGACTTTTTGGCTCAGGAGATTGTTCCCTGGGCCCGTGCTAACTACCATGCAACCGACCGCCCGGAGCAAACGATCATCGGCGGAGTGAGCTTGGGTGGGTTGGCGGCTGCTTTCGTCGGGCTCAAGCACGCGGAGGTCTTCGGCAACGTGCTTTCCCAATCCGGTTCTTTCTCGTGGAAGCCGGACGGCCGAAAAAGATTGGGAATGGCTGACCCGCCAGTTCGCCGCAAGCCCGCGACTGCCTTTGCGCTTCTCCTTCGAGGCCGGACTATTGGAAAACACTGGTGGGCCGGCAGGGCGGGGGTTCGGGCCTCCACTGTTAGTGGCTAACCGTAATTTGAGAGATGCCCTCCAGAGCAAAGGATACTCGGTCAACTACGCGGAGTTTAACGGGAATCACACTTTCTTCAATTGGCGTGGGACGCTTGCGAGTCACCTGATAGCGCTTGTCGGTATCAAACCCGAGCCTAAGATTTCTGCGCGGTACACACAGCCCGTCGCGCGATCCTCGATGCCCGGGAAACCGATCGCGACAGCTCAAGTCAAAGTGGCTCCCGCTCTATTGCAAAGGTACGTTGGCAGATATGAACTGGATCCGAAGTTCGCTCACGATTTCGTGATCTACGTAAGCGTTAAGGATGATTCTTTGTGGGTCAAGCCTTCATACCTGAGGGCGCGCCGGCTCATGGCCGAATCCGAGTCGAGGTTCTACGACAGCGAGATTCCAGATCTCCACCTCGCTTTCATCAAAGACGAAAAAGGTAACGTCACTGGTCTCACTCTAAACAGTGGTCAGGGAGACACGCGAGTGAAAAAGATGCCGCCGCCAGTGCCCAGTATCACCGGCAATACAACCTTTAAGTTGACGGGGCACACCGACGCTGAGGCCGTGGCTATCTACGGATCGTTCAACAACTGGATCCAGACTAAAAACTATTGCGCGAAAGAAGTTGACGGGTGGGTGTGTCGAATTGATTTGGCGCCCGGCAAGTACACTTACAAGTTCCTGGTAGACGGCGTAGGGCTAAACGATCCCGCCAACTCCGCCACCGAAGATGACGGAAACGGACATATTGATTCGGTAATCGTCATCAAGCCAAAATAAAGGTTGCCGCTTCGAAGTCGCAAGCCTAACGCACACGCGACGTCTCGCAGGGATTTGAACGTCGAACCAGCTTTTCCCCGAAAACCGGGAAACCCTGGCCAGCCCCGGCCCTCATCTACCTATAATTCTGATCGCGCCATTGTGAGTGTGAGGTCACAGCTGAAAAGGTTTTACGCGATGTAAATGTGAGGGATTGTCGCAGTTAATTGGTGCCCCCGCAGGGATTCGAACCCCGAACCAACAGATTATGAGTCTGCTGCTCTAACCGTTGAGCTACAGGGGCACATGTGGGGACAGGCTTTCCAGCCTGTCCTGACTGGCCAGATCACTCCGTCGGACATCGCGTCTACAAAAACTACGATTCACGCGCTCATCAGCGCGGCTGCGCCGCCGGAGACCCGGTGAATGCCTGATCCTACGTTTAAGGAAAGCCGGGAGATTCTAGCGGAATTTCCGTGCGCGCCAAAATCTGTTCGGACGTACCCGGGCTGCGTGTTAAGATTTTCGCGAACTCGATTTCAAATCTCAGGTTTCAGATAATTTCAAATCTCAAATTTCAGATTTCAAATTATCTCAAATCTCGAGGCGATTAGTTCCTGAATGGCTACCGCAAGCGCAAACGACCTCCATCTGGTGCCGCTCGGAGCGGGGGATCTAATTGATCGCGCGGTCCGGCTTTATCGCCGTCATATCTTTACCTTGATGCGTGTCGCGGCGCCTCCGGTAGTTGTTACGGCGATCGGCTGGGTCTTATGGACAATCGGTTGGCGAGAAGTTTTCCAGACGCCTGACACTACCGGCCTCATTTTTTATGTTCTTCTCATTTGCACAGCCAGTAGCCTGATTGTTGGCGGACACATTTTTAGTCTTCTGGTCATGGGCGGCGCTTCGCGCAACCTCGTTACTCACCTTCTTTGGAATGAACCGGTCCTGGCTCGAACCACTTATGCCGCGGTGCGCTCCAGATTTTGGTCTTTGCTGGGCGCGACTCTCCTCGTAGTGATGTGGCTTGGTTTTGCCTCTATGGTCGGGCTTTTCGGTTGGTACATCGTCGTAATCTTCATGTCTTTGGGAGTCGTTTTCATGGCCCAATGGGCGCCTGTCTGGATGATGGCTTTGGTGGGAGGAATCGTTTTTATCGCCGGAACTGCAGTGGCGCTCTGGCTATTCTTTTTCATGGCCGGCAAGGTAGCTTACGTTCCCCAGGTAATGCTGGTTGAAGGCAAGGGCGTTTTTGACTCTGTTGGTCGAAGCTTTTCACTTGCCAAAGGAAACGTGCGCCGGCTTATGGCAATGACCTTCTTCATTACCTTTGCTACTTATTCAGCATTAATGATCCTGGTGATTCCACTTGGCTGGTACGGCTACCTCAACGGAATTGATCCATCTCCCTGGAATGCCTCACAGTGGCCGGCCTGGTATGCAATCGCGTATAGCGTTATAGAGCCGTTGAGCTCAATACTTTTAGCGCCGGTGTGGATGCTCGGCATGTCGTTGTTGTATGTTGATGAAAGAGTGAGACACGAAGGCTACGATATAGAGTTGATGGCGTCACAGAGGTTGGGAGCGATGCCGCGGTTAAATGTTGCTTCACCTTTTGCCCCAGCCATTTCAGCCGCTCCTAACCGACTGCCGTTACGTCCAGGTCCAACAGGAAACCTGCTGGGACTACGTTGAGAAGGGATAAGCGCTCCACAATCTTAGATGATTAAGGGCATCGCACCGTTACAACACCAATCTGTCTCCTTGATGCCCGCTGTCTTTAGCCGGCGCAGTGCTCTGCGACTCGTGTTCGCCGGGACTGCTCTACTCTTCCTGGCCCAGACGGGCTCTGCAATTCCCGAAAGCGACTATCACAAGCGAATTCGGCAAGCCGTAACGGCGCTCGAAACTCTCGCTCAATCTGATGAAAATGAAAGCGTGGGGGCTTATGACACGCGCGACGTCCAAACTATCGCTGGGGTGCGCGACCTATTGCCACCGACCGAGTCGGTCGACTGGAATGGCACAAGTTTCGGCGTAGACAACTCATGGCTGCATGAGGAACTCGACAAGTACTCGGCCGACAAGTCTGTAGGGCGTTACGACTTACTGAGGAGAACAACCGATCGTCTCAAGGCAATTGAGGAACGGATCGCAGATATTGAAAAACCAACCTCCGGAACCATGGGCAATAGAGCTGAGGAGCGTCGCAAGCTCGCTGAGATTTTGCAACGGCCGGAATATGCGCGAAAGACCGAGCAGGAGACTGCGATTTCACGCCTCGCCGATCGGTTTCTAAAATGGCTGCGAAGCCTGTTCCCAAAACCCGAACCGATCTCATCGGGTAGCGCAACCGTGATTAGCAAAACCGCACAAGTATTTGTAATTGCTCTGGCGCTGGGCGTTCTGGCCTTTGTCCTGAAGTTATTCCTGCCGCGAGTGTTGCGCGGTCGTCGACCAAAAAAGAAAGGCAAAGCCAAGGCGCGAATTGTATTGGGCGAACGGCTGGAGCCCGATCAGTCGGCCCTCGATCTTTTGGCAGAGGCCGAAGCACTGGCCCGGCGAGGTGAGCTGCGCGCGGCGATACGGAAAGCTTACATCGCGCTGTTGGTTGAGTTAGGTGAACGAAAGATCATTAGCCTGGCGCAATACAAAACAAATCGTGACTACCTGCGCGCGGTGCGGGAAGTGGAGCCTCTTTACGGCAACGTGAAACAACTGACCGACAGCTTTGAGCGCCACTGGTACGGTCTGGCCCAAGCCTCCGAAACTGACTGGCTGGCGTTTCGCTCTGCCTATAAGCAAGCGTTGCGATGAACCGTGGGCGGCAATGGAATCCAAAGAAGGCTAGCCGCGGATGGACGCGGATACACGCAGATAAGAATACGAAATAGTAATGATCTCGAGAAAACCACCAGTAAATCAGATCGTTGCGTTCTTGTGCTGTCTTGATCCGCGCAAATCCGCGTTCATTCGCGGCTGATTTTCTATTTCAAGCTTATGCGTCAACGCCTGGGATTAATAATAACGATTGTGGTTGCAATTGGCGTTTTGATTGTGATCAACTCCCTGGCTTATGTCAGCGAGGAAGAGCAGCAGGATTCAGAGCTCTCTCCAAACAGATCCACCTACAATGCCGGAGCTACCGGCACCCGTGCGCTCTACGACTTTCTAAGCGAGTCAGGCTACAAAGTGATGCGCTGGCGCGAAGGTCCCGAGCGATTGTTGGGAACCAGCGGTGACCAGGTTCAGACTTTTGTCATTATTGGCACGCTGCGCGTCTCTATTGATGAGGAAGAGGCAAAAAGTCTCCTGGGGTGGGTTGAAAGAGGCGGGCGGCTGGTAATTATTGATCGCCGGCCCGAGGATTATTTGCTGCCGCCTTCGGGCGAGTGGAAGGTCACTACGGAGCTGCTTAGCTTCCCCGGATTTGGCGTCGACCCGGCCCACCAGGAGCAAATGACTCAAGGTGTGAAGCCACTCTATCCGGTCCTCCCTACTATTCTTACTTGCGATGTTGAGTCAGTCATGCCGTCGAAGTTTTTTTCGGCGATCAAGTTCTTCGCTGCAAACGAGAAAACAACGAAGATGGCAAAGAACGGGTCCGATCAAAGCAGGTCCGAAAGCGAAGCTGTTGCTGACGAGGAATATACGGATGAACCAACACCACCGGCGCAATCAGGCATAGGTCCCGGCAGCGGTCCCAAAGTGGTGATTGAGGATTCTTCCTCAAGCGGGTCGCCGGCTCCCGTGGTTCACTTGACGGCAGCGAAGATGGTCGTGCTGCTCGACTATCTGCACGGTAGAGGCCGGATAGTTTTGCTTAGCGATCCTTTTATTGTTGCCAATGCCGGCATTAGTCTCCGGGACAACCTGCAACTTGCGATAAATCTTCTCGCAAACTCCGACGGGCTTATAGCTTTTGATGAATTTCATCAGGGCCGCGGGGCAACACATAACCCGTTTATAAGTTACTTCGAGGGCACTCCAGTGCTGGCGATTTGCGGTCAGCTGGTGCTCCTGATACTTCTCATCCTGTGGACGCGCGGGCGGCGGTTTGCTCGCCACTTGCCCTTACCGCAAGTTGATCGAAGATCCAGTTTGGAATTTGTTGCGTCAATGGCGGAATTACAACAGCGCGCCCGGGCCTACGATTTGGCGATTGAAAATGTTTATTCGCGCACTAGAAGGGTACTGGCGCGGTATGCCGGCGTGGATTACAACAGTCCGCGCACGGAGATTGCCGCGCGGGTAGCGGCACGTTCATCGTTAGACGCGCACCAGGTGGAAACTTTAATGCGCCAATCCGAGGACGCGATCAATGGTGAGCCGATCAGTGAACGGCAATCGATTCAGTTAGTGAAGCGGCTACGCGAATTGGAAGCTTCTCTGGGGTTGCGCATGCGCTCACGGGAAGTGAAGCAGTCAGCGCAGAACATTTGACGAATGCAGATCTTTGTACTCTGATCCTGGAACGTTGTACTAAAGTACAAAACTCAAGGACTTTCAAGCAAACCTAAGCAAAAAGCTAATTTCAAAAACCAAATGATTGAATACGTCTCCTCAACTGTCGAACACATACGACGCGAACTGAGCAAGATCGTAGTTGGCCAGGATGAGCCGATTGAGCAGATCCTGGTAGCTCTCCTCGCAGAAGGCCATGCGCTGATCGAGGGCGTTCCCGGAACCGCTAAGACACTCACCGTGAAGACGCTGGCGCGCATCATCAATGCCGATTTCGGGCGTATACAATTCACGCCTGACCTGATGCCTTCAGACATTACGGGCACTAACGTCTTTAATGTCGCAACGTCAGTTTTCAATTTGCGGCCGGGACCAGTTTTTACCGACATCCTGCTGGCGGACGAAATAAATCGCACACCACCCAAGACTCAAGCGGCATTGTTGGAAGCGATGGAAGAGCGGCAAGTAACGATCGATGGCGAAGCGCACATACTCTCTCCCATCTTTACAGTGCTCGCTACGGAAAATCCCATTGAGTATGAAGGAACCTATCCGCTGCCTGAGGCCCAGCTCGATCGCTTCATGTTGAAGATTCTCCTCGACTACCCCGGCGAGGAACATGAGCGGCAGGTAGTTGCGAACTGGGACGCCGGCTTTAATTCCAGACGACTGAACGAAGTTGATATTGAACCGCTCCGGGACGCGGATGCTGTTTCTCGCTGTCGTCGCGAGGTGAGCGGTGCCCGCATGGAGCCGGGCGTCCAGCATTATGCAGTTGATCTGGTTCGGCGCACTCGCACGCATCCTTTCATTTACTATGGCGCAAGTCCCCGCGCTTCAGTAGCATTGCTCTTGTGTGCTAAAGCCCTGGCTGCGATCCGTGGGCGCGAGTTTTCCACTCCGGATGATGTGCGGGATGTGGCCCGCCCGGTATTACGCCACCGACTGACCCTGCGCGCCGAGGCTGAACTCGACGGCGCCACTCCCGACGCTGTGATTACTGACATTTTGAAGAGCGCGGAAGTGCCGCGATAGAGGCCAGAGGTCAGAGGTCAGAAGTCAGAAGTGAGAGGTCGAGTGAAACGTAAATGCTTGACTCTGCCCGTGGCTAGCCGTTCATGGGTGTTTGAATTCGACCTGTGATCTCTGACCTCTGATCTCTGACTTCGACCGTCCGTCTCTACGTCCATGAGTTTAAAGAAACTTGCATTATGGTTTTTGATCGCGTCGGTTGCGATAAGCGCAGCATTGGGAATCGTTGCCATTCTTACGGGCAACTTTGGCTCGTTTGAGATCCGGATTGTTTTGACAACTCTCACCATTTCCGCCGCGAGCATTTGTGCGCTGGCTTCGGGCGCGCTGTGGGAGGGCAGGGGCCAGAGAGTCTTGCCATCGGCGGGCATCGTGCTCGCTCTGCTGGCGGCGGCGCTGCTTATTACCGGGATTTGGTTTGAACCTCACTCTGAACAGTTTTGGAAACTTACAGCCTCTATTGGCGTCGTGGCCGCTGCAACGGCTCACGCTTGCCTGGTGTCACTCGCGAAACTAGCGCAGCGTTTTGGCTGGGCCAGAGTAATAACTCTAATAGCGATTTATCTACTCGCCTTCCTTATTGTCGTTAGCATCTACATTGAGCCGCAGGGCGATCTCGGGTTCAGGCTTATTGGTACGACTTCGATAGTCGTTGCGGCTCTCACGATCATGATGCCTATCTTCCATCGCTTAAGCCGCGAGGATCTCAGCTTGGCGGCTAGTAGGCGTGAAACGGTAGACCGCGGGTTGTTCGCGACGATCACGTGTCCGCAGTGTGGGGCGATCCAGCCCAATTCGTTGACCGAGACAGAGTGCGACAAGTGTGGTTGTCGGTTTGTCCTGAAAATCCTCGTTGCCGGTCGCCGTGCTTAACTTTTCCTGAGATCTAATGCGCTTCGTCTTCACAAAACTTTTCTATTTGCTGGTCGCGGCCAGTTTCATCCTGCTCTCGCTTTCCTGGGGACGGCCGTGGCTCCGCTGGGTCGCTCTCGGTTACGACATCGCGCTGATTGGCCTGGCGATAATCGATGCCCGTCGCAGTCAACTGCCAAAAGGCGTTCGTATCACGCGCGAATTCAGTGGACGGTTCGCGGTGGGCGCCGAGACAAGCGTCAGCATCAACGTTCAGAACGCGCAGCCCCACGCGATTTCGCTGGTCATCAAAGACGAGTATCCGCCGCAAATGAGATTGTCGGGTTTGCGCGAGGCGCATATGCGCGTGGAAGGGCAAACCTCCGCCGCGTTGGTCTACGGGCTCACTCCGCCTAAACGAGGACGATTCGAGTTTGGCCAAATCGCGGTGCGCTTTCTTTCGCGTTTCAACCTGGTGTGGTGCGAAACGCGCGTAGGTGAAGCGGTCACAGTAAAAGTTTATCCAAACATGCGGCGCGCTCGCGAAGCCGAGTTGAAAGCGCTGGGCGCGCGTTCGCTGGTCGCTTCACATCGCAAGACTTCCTGGCGCGGCGAGGGTCGCGAGTTTGAGTCGTTGCGCGATTACGTGCGCGGGGATGAGTTGCGGCATATCTCCTGGTCGGCCACCGCGAGACGAGGAAAGTTGACCACGCGCCAGTATCAGATTGAGCGCGACCAGACAATTCTGATCGCCATCGACGGCGGTCGCTTGATGACCGCGCGCATCGAACAGGAAACTAAATTAGACTCAGCGGTCCACGCGGCGCTGGCGTTGATGTCCGCGGCGGCCCGGGCCGGGGACAATGCAGGATTGCTGGTGTTCGGGAGAAAAATTAAGAGTTTCCTGCCGCCGGGCCGCGGCCATGAGCACATGGATGCGGCGCTCGAGGCGCTCTATTCAGTCGAGCCGGAAATGATTGAGCCTTCTTATTCTCGCGCTTTTGAGTTTATCGCTGCTAACAGCAAACGGCGCTCGCTGGTTATTCTCCTGACGGATCTCGTCGATGAAGAGGGTTCCAAAGAACTGCTGACTTCGCTTCGGCTACTGCGACCGCGGCATCTTCCTCTTGTCGTAACGATCGCAGATCGCGATCTCAAGGCTGTGGTGAGCAATGCGCCGGCCAATGTTCGCGATCTGTTTACGCAATCAGTCGCTGAAGAAATTATGTACCTGCGTGAGGCCGCGCTGCGTTTGGTAGAATCGCAGGGAGGCCTCGCGCTTGACGTGACGGCAGCAGCACTGGCGCCGGCGTTGTTAGAAAAATACTTGCAAGTAAAGGAAAGGGGGTTGCTCTAGGGCCGCCTCGACGAACCGCTGTTCCAGGGGCAAAGGGGGAAAGGGGGATGGCGCGGTAGCGATAGAACAGATTTTCCATTCATCATTTTTCAAAATTTTTCAATTATCATTTGCCATTTGAAACCACCTAACAGTGAGTTAGATGACCGATGAGAAATGTCGAATGAGATATGGAAGATCAATACTATCCCAACGTTGATCAATTCAATGTTCGTATCTGGTTGGATTTGCTCTACTAACCCCGATGGATGTTGGAATCGATTTCAATTCATCGAGACGAACCAAACGCTTCAGCCAGTGTGAAAACAGACACGGGATAGCGATGTCACACTCAATTTTAGCCGCGCCGCTCAACTACAGAACCGTGAGCGGTAGCGACCGGATGCTACGCTCAACTCTAGCCGGGCCGCTTAACTACAGAACCGTGAGCGGTAGCGACCGGATGCCCCACTCAACTTTAGCCGCGCCGCTCAACTACAGAACCGTGAGCGGTAGTGACTGGCCGCCCCACTCAACCTGCCGACTCGCTCAAAGAAGTTATGACTGAAGAGGACTTAGTCAACGCCGTTGCCTGTGTTTGTATGACCAAGGCGAAGCTTGACCTTGACTAAAGCGGTGAGAGTTGAGCGTAGCATCCGGTCGCTACCGCTCACGGTTCTGTAGTTGAGCGCCGTCTTGCGAAGTGAAGCGGCAGCGTGCGGTGCTGACAGTTCGTGGTTAGAAGCATGATAAATGGAAAATCTGCCTCACTCTCAAGGATCATCTTGACGCTGTTGACGGCTGTTAAGCGACACCTTATCCTCTGCTCGCGAACGGCTTTGATCGAATTCTTCTCCACTCAATCGGTAATCCTGCCATGCGCGAGTGCCCACGTTGCGAAAGTTGTTATGAAGACGACGTAATTACCTGTCCGCAAGACGAGGCAAACACCAAACATACTCTGCCGGGCCCGAGGCTGCTCTCGTCGCGTTACCTGCTGGAGAAACGTCTGGGCCGGGGCGCAATGGGG